>CAKPZC010000042.1 GCA_934203355.1 uncultured Prevotella sp.
TGTACAGGGAAACAGAAAGTTTTTTTTAAAAATCACACGCTGCCTTTAGCGATACATATTCGCTGAATAGTTACTGAAACACCGAAAATGGTTAAATATACTTAACAGAGTAATATGTTCCAACTCGCTAATGAGCAGATTATTGGAAAAAATATATATCTTTGCAATATATAATGTAACTAATTGGTTGTAATATGACAAAATATATACTCTCAATGCTACTCATTGCAGCCCTTTCCACGACAACTGCTGTCAAGGCAACGGCGAGCAATATGATGGAAATCGAAATTATGGACAATGACCTTAACAAGGTCGTTATAACAGTGAATGGTTCTGTGCTCAGGGTTACAGGTGCAGAAGGAATGACTCTCTGTATCTATAATATCGCTGGAGGACAACCAGTAATGAAGACAAATATTGAGGGACAGGACAAGAGCTTCGATCTCAACCTTCCTAAGGGTGTGTATATTGTTCAGGTAGGCAATAAAGCCACCCGAAAAATTGTTATTAGATAAAGCTAAGCGTTTTTGAATAAGGCAGTTGTGAATATTCAAAAGCTTTTGATACAGTTTCTTCTCTTGATGTGCGTGTTGTGCTCATGTCAAGAGAAGAAAATTCGTGTGTCTGTGACTCTCGACTCATTCGCCGATGTCGCCGACAAGAGATACGCCATTGATGCCGAATTGCTCGGCGAAAATATCTATCGACTTATTATGGCTGACCGCGAGCGCGAGACAGCCGACATTCATGCACGTCGTCATTATCTTGACGGTGGACCTTTGGTGTGGCTCACTCGCAATGGTGTATCGTCAAAGGCCGACAGTGTGCTTGCCTATGTTGGGCGAATGGACTCTGTAGGGTTTTCGCGCGAACGATTCTACTATTCACTAATTAGTGCCGATCTGAGGCGAGCACGCAACATCGAATTTGATGAAGCCATCGACAGCGATAATAATATAAATAAGGTGTATGCGCGTCTTGAGTATTATCTTACCAAGGCTTTTCTGCGCTATGCAGAGGGTGAGAGGTTTGGTTATGTGAATCCCTATGATGCGTTCAATCGTCTCGACGTGCGTGATAGCGATTCGGTGCGTGTGTTATACCGTTCGCTTTACGACGTGCCAACAAAGCGTGCCGATAAGGATTTTGTAGCAGAGTCGTTCAGGGTTATGGCTGGAAGCGACGCTTCGGTGGGAGAATTTCTCCGCGAATCAATGCCTGAGAATCCTCTTTTCTATGTGTTTGCACGACAACTGAAAACAACCACGTTGCTCACCGAGCGTCGTCGATTGCTTTGCAATATGGAGCGCAGCCGTTGGCGGCATGGCGATTATCCGCAGAAACACAAAAAATATGTAGTGGTGAATGTCCCGTCGTTGCATCTTCAGGCTGTCGACGGCGACGAGTGGCTTACGATGCGTATAGGATTGGGAAGTCTGAAGACCAAGACTCCGCTGCTCACAAGCCGAGTGAAACGCATGGACTTCAATCCGCAATGGATAATACCCAAGAGCATTGTCAAGACTTCGGTGCGCAATCATGCTGGAAACCGTGCCTATTTCGAGAGCCGCGACTACTTTGTGCAGCAGCGTTCCACAGGACGCGAGGTTGACCCTGCAGAGGTGACTGCCGACATGCTGATGAGTCACGACTATCTGGTCATTCAGCGAGGAGGCGAGGGCAATGCGCTCGGACGGATTATATTCCGTTTCGACAACGACTTCTCTATATATATGCACGACACGTCAAATCGTGGAGTATTTACACAGGGCGACCGTAGTGTGTCACACGGTTGTATACGTGTTGAGAAACCCTACGAGCTTGCCGTATTCATGCTCAACGACAAGGACGAGCAACTCATGGAGAAGATGCGCTATTCTATGACTGTGAAGTATGGACGTCATCGCACTGGTGACGACGACCAGAACGACCCCATCAAGCAAAATATGATGTTGCGCAGTCTGAAGGTTGAGCCACAAGTGCCCATATTCATTACTTATTACACGCTTTATCCCGACAAGTCGGGTAAGCTTGTGGCATATAACGATATTTATGGTTTCGACCCCGTGATTTATAGTCGTTTACAGAAATATTTTTAAAACAGAAGTTTTTACACATAGTGCAGGAGGACAATCCTATACAACATTGCAAAATGGACGAAGCGGAGAAACGCAAGCTTTTTTCGCAGGTCGTGTCCCAGTATAGCGAGAAGCTGTATTGGACGATTCGTCGTATAGTGCTCTATCATGACGATGCCAACGATGTGCTACAGAATGCCCTTATAAAGGTGTGGAGAAATCTTGGCGACTTCGAGAATCGCGCTAAACTTTCCACATGGCTCTATCGAATAGCCGTGAACGAGGCACTTGATTTTCTGCGTAGGAAGAAGGATGTCGCGTCGCTCGATGTGGTGGAGAATGCGAGTGTAGCCCGAAGCCTTGTTGCCGACGACTATTTCGACGGTTCTGTGGCACAGGCTCTTCTACAGGAGGCAATAGCCTTGTTGCCCGACGTGCAGCGTGTGGTTTTCAACTTGCGTTATTACGACGATATGAAATATTCGGAAATGAGCAAGTTGCTCGACACGTCGGAAGGAGCCTTGAAGGCAAGCTATCATATAGCGGTGAAGAAAATATCCGCATACGTGAAGGAACACCAATAAATAATTTTTGCATTTTTAATGTTGGATGTTTAAACTTTTATAGGTGTAATTCGTCAAATTATTGAAATCAAAAAACTATATATGTATGGAGTCTGATGAAAAATATATAGAATCTCGTTTTGGCAAGTTTACGCCATTTGTTGTGCCCGAAGGCTATTTCGACAGCCTGACACAGACTATGATGGAGAAGGTTGACGCTTTCGACCAGACGATGCCTCCCAGCATGTCGGCAGACGACATGCTGCAATCCGACGTTGTCGCTACTCATAACATCAGTCGCAGTTGGTGGTTGAGATACCGCCGTTATGTGGCTGCCGCTGCCTGTGTGGCGTTCCTTGCGGTTGGAGTATCTATGTTCTACGTAGTATCATCTAATAAGTCAGTCGCCGAGAACCATGTGGCTTCGGCTTGTAATCCCGCTGAAGCCAATGGACAGTCGGGCAGTACATATGATGCGGAGATAGAATACTCAATGCTCGACAATCAAGACATGTACTCGCTTATGGCAAGCAACTGATACCGATGGCGGTTGTAAACAAATATAATAAAGTCAATCATCAAATATGGCATTAAGAAAATACATACTTATTATGGTTGCCGTATTCTGCGGCGTGTTGGCAAGTGCACAAGAGCGTAAGAAGTTCGACCCGGCCAGGTTTGAGGCAGAGCTTGAGCAGTTTATTGCCACCGAGGCTGCGTTTACTCCACAGGAGTCGGCTACCTTCTTCCCGTTGTACAGGGAGATGCGCAAAAAGCAGTTTGCCTATATGGGCGAGGACCGTCGCCTGTGCAATGTCGACACAAGCGACGACAAGGCTTGTGCCGAGGCTATACGTCGCCGTGACGAAAACGATATGGAGATAAAGCGGCTACAGCAACTTTATCACGAGAAGTTCATGCGTGTTCTGTCGCCAAGCAAGGCGTTTCGTGCGATAAGGGCAGAGGACAAGTTCCATCGCCAGCTGTTCAGAAGGCATGCACATGGTGGAGGCAAAAAGAATAATAAGTAATTCAGGTTTTGCATGTCTTTGACATGCTGTAAGTAAACAAGTTTTTTTCAAATGAACAGATATTTTGTGGTGTTCGCCTACGACGGTACCAACTACCACGGTTGGCAGATTCAGCCCAACGGCAACTCCGTGCAGGAAGAGCTACAGAACGCCATGTCAACTATTTTGCGTGAGAATATAGAGGTTGTGGGTGCCGGACGCACCGATGCTGGAGTGCATGCTCGTCGAATGACGGCTCATTTCGAGACCGAAAAGGCGTTCGACTGTGCCCAGCTTGCCTATAAGTTGAATAGACTCTTGCCTCGCGACATCTCTGTATATGATGTGCATCCTGTTGATGCCGATATGCACGCCCGATTTAGTGCCACACGCCGCACATATCATTATTATATACATACTCGCAAGAATCCTTTCTTGCGCCATTATTCGTGTGAACTTCACTATAATCTCGATTTCGACTTGATGAACCAGGCTGCCGAGCGTCTGCTTCATGTTGACGACTTCGGGGCTTTTTGCAAGGCTCATGCCGATGTGAAGACAACACTATGCAATGTCACCGAAGCAGTGTGGGTGAAGGATGGCGATGATGCTTGGCATTTCCGCATATCTGCCAATCGCTTCTTGCGCAATATGGTGCGTGCTGTGGTTGGCACACTCATCGAGGTAGGTCGCCATCGTATGACACTCGATGATTTCGACCATGTCGTTGCCAGCGGCAACCGTTCGAATGCGGGCGAGAGCATGCCTGGCAATGCACTGTTTTTGGAGGATGTAGAGTATTGATAAGTCGATGTAGAGTATTAATGATTCGTTGACAATGTGGTTATTATTAGCTTTTTGCTCAGCAGCATTGCTGGGCTTTTATGATGTTTTCAAGAAGCTGGCATTGCGTGACAATGCTGTGCTCCCCGTACTTTTTCTGAACACAATGATTTGCTCATTGTTGTTTCTTCCGTTCATTCTCATCTCGTCGTATACGGGGTTGCTCGACGGTACCTCCTTCTATGTTGAGGCTTGTGGGTGGGAGCAGCACAAGTACATCCTGCTCAAGGCATGTATAGTGCTTTCGTCGTGGATATTTGGCTATTTTGCCATGAAAAACCTGCCTATAACCATAGTGGGTCCTATCAATGCAACGCGTCCTGTCATGGTGCTTGTCGGAGCCTTGCTTGTGTTTGGCGAGCGGCTTAACGTGTGGCAGTGGACTGGTGTGTTGCTTGCCTTAGTGTCGTTCTTCCTTCTGAGCCGTAGCGGAAAGAAGGAAGGTGTAGACTTTCGCCACAACAAGTGGATATTCTCGTTGGTACTTGCTGCCGTACTTGGAGCGGTCAGCGGACTATACGACAAGTATCTCATGGCATCGCCTGATAATGGTGGTGTTGGGTTAAGCCGCATGGTGGTGCAGAGTTGGTATAATATCTATCAGCTTTTTATGATGGGACTAACCATGCTTCTAATTTGGTGGCCCACACGTCATAAGACTACACCCTTCCAATGGCGGTGGAGCATTGTTTTCATCAGTTTGTTTTTGAGTGTAGCCGATTTTGTATACTTCTATTCGCTCAGTCTGCCCGGTGCGATGATAAGCATTGTTTCGATGGTTAGGCGTGGCAGTGTGGTAGTGAGTTTCATTTGTGGTGCGGCAGTGTTTAGAGAGAAAAACTTGCGCAGCAAGGCTGTCGACATGCTCCTTGTGTTGCTTGGAATGATATTCCTCTACATCGGCACACGCTAAAATCGTGCCGAATGGAAGAATGTTATATAAAAAATGAATGTTCTTTCAAATTATAAAATTTTATAGGTGATAGGTTTCTTTAATCCGCGATAAAGTATTAACTTTGTAGCCAAATCGAAATTTTATAAGCATTTATAATATGGCACGAAACATCTTCAAAGGATTGGGTATAGCCCTGGTGACACCGTTCACAACCGACGGCGAAGTAGACTACAAGGCGATTCAGCGTCTTGTAGAGTATCAAATACAGAATGGGGCCGACTTCCTTTGCATCCTTGCAACAACTGGCGAGACTCCGTGTCTCTCGGCAGAAGAAAAAATCAATATCAAGAAACTCGTAATAGAAACCAATCGTGGCCGTCTGCCCATCCTTATGGGATGCGGTGGCAACAACACACGTGCTATAGTCGAAGAACTGAAGACTGGCGACTGGGCTGGCATCGACGGTGTGTTGAGTGTGTGCCCATACTATAATAAGCCTTCGCAGGAAGGTCTATACCAGCATTTCAAAGCCATTGCCGAGGCAAGTCCTCTGCCGGTAGTGCTCTATAATGTGCCTGGACGCACAGGCATAAACATGAAATCGGAGACAACTGTGCGTCTTGCTCGCGACTGCGAGAATATTGTTGCCATCAAGGAGGCGAGCGGAAGCCTTGAGCAGGTCGACGAGATAATCAAGAACAAGCCTGAGCGTTTCGATGTCATTAGTGGCGACGATGCCCTGACTTTCTCAATGGTGGCAAGCGGTGCTGCTGGTAGCATCTCGGTTATTGGTAATGCGTTGCCTAAGGAGGTGTCGCGAATGATACGTCTGGAGTTCCGCGGCGAGTATGAGTCGGCTCGAACCATACACCATCGTTTCACCGAGCTTTACTCTCTGCTCTTTGTCGACGGCAACCCAGCTGGCGTCAAAGCCTTGCTCCATGAGATGGGATTCATCGAGAATGTGCTGCGATTGCCGCTTGTTCCGACACGTATCACTACGTTGCAGAAGATGACAGAGATATTGAAGACTTTGAAAATATAAAAAAAAACAATGAAGCTTTGAAACGTGAAGCTCTCATATTTAGTTTGACTGGCATTGGTGCCGTCGCTTTGTTTTTGCTTAGCCTTTTCATAGGGGCAGTTGATATCCCTGTGTCTACGGTTTTGGAGATACTGTGTGGAAGCGACGATGCCAATGCCAGTTGGCGTTTTATCGTCATAGAGTCGCGTTTGCCACAGGCTTTGACTGCAGTTCTTGCTGGTGGGTCGTTGGCAGTGTGTGGCTTGCTTATGCAGGCTCTGTTTCGCAATCCGCTTGCCGATCCCTCCATACTTGGTGTCAGCAGTGGTGCAGGTTTAGGGGTGGCTTTGGTGATGCTGTTCTTTGGTGGAGGCATAGCTGTTGGTGGCTTGAGTGTTATAGGCTTTGTGGCTATTTTGTTTGCTGCTTTTGCTGGAGCTTTGATCGTCACGCTGCTCATCCTGCTTGTCTCTCAGATAGTGCGTGGCAATTCCACTTTGCTCATTGTCGGCATCATGGTGGGCTATCTGTCGGCGTCGGCCACCATGCTGCTCAATTATTTTTCCTCTGCCGACGGTGTGAGGTCATATATGCTTTGGGGAATGGGCAATTTCTCAAGTGTGTCGCCCGATAGGCTTGTGTTGCTTGCGTCGGTGGCTTTGTGTTGTGTTGCAGTTTCGGTGTTGCTTGTCAAGCCGCTCAATGTCCTTGTGCTTGGTCGTCAGTATGCCGAGAATCTTGGCGTTAACATGCGGCTGTTGCGCAACGTCATCCTGTTGGTCACAGGAATGCTTACAGCTGTCACTACAGCTTTCTGTGGTCCGATAGCCTTTATAGGCTTGGCTGTTCCTCACGTCTCGCGCTTGCTTCTCCACACCGACGACTACCGATTGCTCTTGCCCCTTACCATTGCTGTAGGTGCATTTGTGGCATTGCTCTGTAATGTGGCATCAGCGTTTGCACCCGACGGAGGTGTGTTGCCGGTAAATGCCTTGACACCTCTTGTGGGAGTTCCTGTTATATTATATATAATGTTAAGAAAACAGATTTAGAAAACTAATTCTAATAAAATGATGGACGAAAAAGAACGAATTATATATCTGCGTCAGCAGTTGCATGAGCACAACTATAAGTATTATGTGCTTAACCAACCTACTATATCCGACCAGGAGTTCGACTTCTTGATGCACGAGCTTCAGGATTTGGAAACCCGCCATCCCGAGATGGCAGACCCCAATTCGCCGACCCAACGTGTTGGCAGCGACCTGAACCAGAACTTCACCCAGGTGGCCCACAAGTATCCGATGCTCTCGCTTGCCAATACCTACAACGAGCAGGATGTGGCTGATTGGTATGATTCTGTTAGGCGTGGTCTTGAGGGCGAGGACTTCGAGGTGTGTTGCGAGATGAAGTACGACGGACTTTCTATATCGCTCACCTATGTCGATGGCAAGCTTGTTCGCGGAGTGACTCGTGGCGATGGTGTGAATGGCGACGACGTCACTGCCAATGTGAAGACTATACGTGCCATACCGCTTGTGTTGAAGCAAGACTCGGGCTATCCTCATGAATTTGAGATTCGTGGTGAGATACTCATGCCTTGGAAGGTGTTCGAGCGTCTTAATGCCGAGCGCGAGGCTGCCGAAGAACCGCTTTTTGCCAATCCGCGTAATGCAGCAAGCGGCACGTTGAAGAGCCAAAACTCTCGATTGGTGGCAAGTCGCCAACTTGACGCTTATCTTTATTATTTGCTTGGCGACTCGTTGCCGTCTGATGGTCACTACGAGAATCTTGCTACAGCAGCCACATGGGGATTCAAGATTTCTCAGGGCATGAAGAAGGTGAAGACGCTTCAGGAGATTTACGACTATATAAACTATTGGGACACCGAACGAAAGAATCTGCCCGTGGCTACCGACGGTATTGTGCTCAAGGTCAACTCTCTACGCCAGCAGCGTGCTCTCGGCTATACAGCCAAGTCGCCGCGTTGGGCTATAGCCTATAAGTTCAAGGCCGAACAGGCTTGCACCCGACTCAACGAAGTGACCTATCAAGTAGGCCGCACGGGTGCTGTCACGCCTGTTGCTAATATGGACCCTGTGCAGTTGGCTGGTACTGTAGTCAAGCGTGCCACTCTCAATAACGAGGATTTCATACGCAATTTCGACCTCCATCTCGGTGATTATGTATACGTGGAGAAGGGTGGAGAGATTATTCCCAAGATAGTGGGTGTGGCAGTGGAGAAACGTGCAGAGCATGCCGAGCCTGTGACGTTCGTTGAGTTTTGCCCAGAGTGTGGCACTCCGCTTGTGCGTTACGAGGGCGAGGCTGCCCACTACTGTCCCAACGACACTGGTTGTCCGCCACAGATAAAGGGTCGTATAGAGCATTTCATAGCCCGTCGCGCTATGAATATCGATTCTCTTGGACCAGAGACGGTCGACGAGTACTATCGTCGTGGACTCTTGCATAATATAGCCGACCTTTACGACATACAAGTGAAAGATATAAATGCCTCTGGAAACCGTGAGCGTTCGGCTCGCAAGATTGTTGATGGCATAGCTGCGTCGAAGAAGGTGCCGTTTGAGCGTGTGGTGTTTGCTCTTGGCATACGTTTCGTGGGCGAGACATCGGCACGTCTGCTTGCACGCCATTTTAAGACCATCGATGCCCTGCAGAACGCCTCTATGCAGCAGCTTATGGAGGTGGATGGAGTGGGCGAGGTGATAGCCAAGAGTGTCATTGGCTACTTCAGCAATCCTGTAAACCATGAGATTGTGGAGCGTTTGCGCTCCTACGGTCTGCAAATGCAGCTTTCCGAGGATCAGATAAGTGGCTCTACCGATAAGCTTGCAGGCAAGTCGATAGTCATCAGTGGAGTCTTTGCCAAGCATAGCCGCGACGAATACAAGGCTCTCATCGAGCAGAATGGTGGCAAGAACGTCGGCTCCATCAGTGGCAAGACATCCTTTATTCTCGCTGGCGACAATATGGGACCGTCGAAACTCCAGAAGGCAGAGAAACTTGGCATTCCATTGGTCGACGAGGATGCGTTTTTTGAGATGATAGGGGGAGGCGAGGCTAATGATTCTGATACTGCTGACACTGTAAATGTTGTCGAATCAGCAACTGTCGCTGATGCTACGGTTGCGGCAAAAGTGGCTGATGAACCTGCCAAGACGCAGCCTGTTATAGGTAGTGACGGACAACTGTCGCTGTTTGATTTTTAAAAAGTAGCCGAGGTCTACGACCTTTGAAATAAGCAATAATGTAAAATTCGAGTAAAAAAATGAAAGTATTAGTCTCTCCCGAGATGCATTCAGTATGTCCCGAATTTCGTGGCGCATGTATCACGGCAAATATAAAGAACTCAGAGTATTCGGATGAGTTGTGGCGCGAGATAGATGCTCTTAGCGACGAGTATAGAGCCACGCTTACAACCGAGTCGCTCAAGCTTATGACATCCATCCAGGCCACTCGCCGTATATATAAGGTGTGTGGCAAGGACCCTTCGCGCTATCGTCCGTCGGGCGAGGCTCTTGTGCGCCGTGTGTTGCAGGGCAAGAAGTTATATCAGATCGACACACTCGTCGACTTGATAAACCTTGCCAGCATGAAGTATGGTTATAGCATCGGGGCTTTTGATGCCGACAAGTTCTGCGGCGACACCCTCACACTCGGCATAGGTCGTGACGGCGAACCCTACGAAGGTATAGGCAGAGGAATGATAAATATAGCCGGAATGCCTGTCTATCGCGACTCGCTTGGGGGAGTGGGCACACCCACGAGCGACCACGAGCGCACAAAGGTGTCGCTTGCCACAACTCGACTCCTTGTGCTTGTCAATGGCTACGATGGTAGTGAACAGGGGGTGAGCCAAACGGCAGAGTTTATCATCGGGTTGCTTAACAGGTATTGCGAGGCTACCGATAGTGCCTATTGTTTGTATATGTAGTCTCTGTGTAGAGAAATGCTAATCATAATAAAATTAATCACTGAAGTTTCGCAAGTTTTCAACTTGCTGTCAGTAAACGAGTTGACAAGTAGACAAGCTGTTACCCATACTTATCAAAGTTGTTATAAAGAGTTTGAGTTGTAAAAGCAAACAGCTCGTTAACTCGTCAACTTGTTAACTATCAGCATGCCAAAGGCATGCGAAACTTAAATTAATCATAAAACACTAATCATTAATCGAAATGGGAATAGTAATTGGTATTGATGTAGGAATAAGCACCACCAAGATTGTGGGTATTGACGAGGATGGCAAGGTACTCTCGCCAATTCGCATACGTGCCACCGACCCTGTGACATCGCTCTATGGCGCTTTTGGCAAGTATCTTCACGAAAACCGTATACAATTGAGTGATGTAGAGAAAGTGATGCTCACTGGTGTGGGCAGTGCCTATATCAATGAGCCTGTCTACGGACTTCCTACCGACAAGGCAGAGGAGTTTGTTGCCGATGGACTCGGAGCGCGCTATGAGACCAAGCTCGACCGTATGCTCGTTGTGAGCCTTGGCACAGGCACATCAATTGTGAAGTGCGACGGCGACGACATCAAGCATATTGGAGGAATTGGTATCGGAGGCGGCACTCTTCAGGGACTTTCGCGCCTTTTGCTCAAGACCGATGACATCAAACAGGTGGCTGCACTTGCCGCCGAGGGCGACATATCCCATATCAATGTGCTCATTAAGGACATCTGCACCAATCCGTTACAGGGGCTGCCAATGGATGCTATAGCCTCACTCTTCGGCAATGCCAAGTCCAACGCTTCGCGTGAAGACATTGCCCTTGGACTGATATGGATGTGTCTTCAGTCGATATGCAGTGCCACCATACTTTCGTCGTTGGGCAGTGGCATAAAGGATTTTGTGATGATAGGCAACCTGACACTTCTGCCACAGTGTCGCCGTGTGTTCCCTGACACCGAGCGTCTGTATGGAGTGAAGTTCCGTATACCTCAATATTCCGAGTTTTGCACGGCAATCGGTGCTGCATTGTGCTATCGCAACGTGATGAAATAGCCCTTAAACAACGGATTTGCAAAAATAGTAGAAATTTTTCAAGCAAAAGTCTGTAAATGTGGAGATTATTGTATAACTTTGCATTTTGTAAAAACAGAAATGACAACTAAGTTAATCTTTACAGCGCATATGTAGCTGTTAGGCCAACAGAAATTTAGGGTATATGAAATTGTTAAGTAATTTTTTCAACTGGTATTTTGGTAGAAAGGCATTGCCTTATTGGTGCATTGTAATATTCGACTTCTTACTATGCTTCTTTGGAGGAATGTTTGTCATGTGGCTTCGTCATCCAATGTCTGAGATGTTGAGACACATGCCACAACTCATGCATACATTTTTGGCTTTCGGTGTAGCCAATGTTATCGGTTTTAGAATTTTCCATACCTATTCAGGTATATTGCGCTATTCGCAGTTTGGCGACCTTCTGCGTGTGTTGTATTCAAGCGTGCTGTCGCTTTTGATAGCTCTTGTGTTCAACTCTACTGTGCTTCATTATGGTTTGAGTAGCTACTTCACCGTTATACATGGGCGCATGATTGTCATCATCTATATTTGCACTGCTGCCATGATGTGTGTGTCGCGTGTGGTTATCAGATTGCTTTTCGAGAGTGTGCTTGTTGGCAAGAATGCCAAGAGTGTGCTTATCTATGGCACTCATGCCGGTGCTATAGCTATGACCAACGAGATACGCAATACAAAACCGGTGAAATACCTTGTTGAGGGCTATATTGGCGACAGTAAGCCTCATTACAAGGAGCGTCTGATGGGCAAGCATATATATTCTACTCAGGAGGATTTGCTCAAGGTCATCAAAGAAAAAGGCATTTCCGTTCTTATGGTTAGTCCATTGAAGCACGAGATGTTCTTGAAAAACCGCAATCTTCAGGACTTGTTCATCAATGCCGGTGTGAAGATCTATATAGCTCAGAATGCCGAGAAGTGGGGCAAGGTCAGTCCGAAGGAAAGAGTGCAGATGCGCGAGGTGAAGATTGAGGACTTGCTTCCACGCGACGAGATTCAGGTTGATATGGAGAAGGTGGGAGCCTTGCTCAGTGGCAAGAAGGTATTGATTACTGGTTCGGCTGGTAGCATCGGTTCCGAGATGGTGCGTCAGATTGCTGTCTACAAGCCTTCCGAGATGATGCTCATCGACCAGGCAGAGACTCCTCAGCACGACGTTCGTCTTATGATGAAGAAGAATTATCCCGACATCGTGGCACACACTGTTGTGACAAGCATTTGCAAGCACGACCGCATGGAAGAGATTTTCAACTCGTTCAAGCCCGACTATGTTTTCCATGCCGCTGCCTACAAGCATGTGCCTATGATGGAGGACAATCCGAGCGAGAGTGTGCAGAATAATGTATGGGGCACAAAGGTGGTTGCCGACCTCAGTGTGAAGTATGGTGTGAAGAAGTTTGTGATGATTTCCACCGACAAGGCTGTCAACCCCACCAATGTTATGGGATGCTCTAAGCGTATTTGCGAAATATATGTGCAGAGTCTCGACAAGGCCATCAAGGATGGCAAGATTAAGGGTGTGACGCAGTTTGTTACCACTCGTTTCGGCAATGTGCTTGGCTCTAACGGTTCGGTTATTCCTTTGTTCCGCAAGCAGCTCGCCGAAGGTGGTCCGCTCACGGTGACCCATCCAAAGATTATACGTTTCTTTATGCTCATTCCCGAGGCTTGTAAGCTGGTGCTCGAAGCTGGTACCCACGGCAAGGGTGGCGAGATTTTCGTGTTCGACATGGGTGAGCCTGTGCGCATAGCCGACCTCGCCAGACGCATGATTCAGCTCAGTGGAGCCAAGAATGTTGAGATAAAATATACTGGTCTGCGTGAGGGCGAGAAACTCTACGAGGAGGTGCTCAACGAGAACGAGAACACTTTGCCGTCGTTCCATAAAAAGATACGCATCGCTATGGTGCGCAACTATGAGTATGAGGATGCCGAGCGCGACCTTGAGGAGCTACGCGACATTGCCGCCAAGTACGACGACATGGAGACGGTGCGCAAGATGAAGGAAATTGTGCCCGAATATATTAGCAAGCACTCTCGCTACGAGGTGCTCGATAATAAAGAGTAAAAACAAAGCCGTTGCCTTCGGCTCTTTTTATCTATAATAATAGCAACACAGGCAACAAGAACAGCTATGCAACCGTTAGTTTCACGATTGTCAATGTTTGTTCTTGTTGCCTGTGTCGTTTTTCCTTGTTGCCTGTGTTTTTTGTTGTCTGTGTCTTATTTATTCTATAAGGTGATAAATGCCACCTGCCATTTGTCTTACTATTCCTTGCATTTCCATATTTAGCAGGGCTGCGCTTATTGTTGGTATAGTCAGTCCCGACCTCATGCTGATGACACTTATCTGCATATTGTTGTTGTTTGCCAACAGCGATGCTATTTTTTTCTCGTTGTCGTTAAGTTCTGGAAACAGTTGGCGTTCTATACCATTTTTCTTTGCTTTCAATAGTTGGTTGTCGTTAGCCCATCCCATTAAGTTTACAAAGTCTTCTGCCGAGGTGATGAGTGTGGCTTTGTTGTCGCGTATTAGGTTGTTGGTGCCCATGCTGTAAGATGCGCCCACGTTTCCTGGAAATGCAAATACGTCGCGGTTATAGTCCGAAGCCAGGTTGGCTGTTATTAAGCTGCCGCCTTTCGATGCGCTTTCCACCACAATTGTTGCGTCGGCAAGCCCAGCCACGATGCGGTTGCGTCTTACGAAGTTCATTTTGTCGGCATTTGTTCCAGTCATAAATTCCGTCGCTAATCCACCCTGTCTCAGCATCTCGGTGGCGGTTTCGCGGTGTGCGGTGGGGTATAGGTAGTCGAGTCCGTGTGCCAGCACTCCCACTGTCTCCATCCCGTTGGTTAGAGCTTGGCGGTGGGCATTAATGTCCACTCCATATGCCAGTCCGCTAATGATGATAGTGTCGGGGCATAAGCTCTTCATGTCGGCGGTGAACCGTCGTATGATGTCCTGCCCGTAAATGGTGCAGTGGCGTGTGCCCACGATTGATATAATGTGTCGGTGGTTTAGGTTGGCTGTTCCTCTGTAGTATAGCACGAGTGGCGCGTCGTCGCATCTTCGCAGTCGTTCTGGGTAGTTGTCGTCGCCTATTACGAGTGGTTGTATGTTGTGATCCTCGTCGAATTTCATTTCCTGTTCAGCCCTCCGCATGGCTTCCGACACATCCTTAAGTGCTTCCTCAAGTCGTGGTGTGGCATCGGGCAGTACAGCCTTTATGTCGTGGCGGTGTTCCATTACTGCCGTTGCCGACCCTAACTTACGGTAGAGTTCCAGGCTTGTCGTCAGGTTGAAGTGGTTGATGCGAGTCAGTGCTACTGCATACAGTGTTTCTTGAGTTATGTTCATTACGGAGTTGTTTTTATTGTAGACAAATAGGAGGGTGTGTCAAGTTCGACACACCCTCCTCGTTTCTTTTTTTCGTTTATAAGGTTTATCCCCATACGTGTAGTTCGCCAAGTATGAATAGCAGCGCATAACCAAGCACTAGACCTATGACACCCATGGTGAGTCCAATCTTCATCATCTCGTTCTGTTTAACGAGTCCTGTAGAGTGGGCAATGGCGTTAGGAGGTGTAGAGATAGGCAGAGTCATAGCTACCGATGCAGCCACTGCGATGCCGATGAGCACTGTAGGAGTGCCACCGATGCTGTTGAGCGAGTCGCCCATACCCTTGCACACTACTGCGAGGATAGGTACGAGCAGGGCAGCCGTTGCAGTGTTGGAGATGAAATTCGAGAGCATGTAGCATATCAAGCCCGATGCGAGCAGTATAATCACTGGCGACCATGAGTTGAACGGGATGCTCTTTATTACGTTCTCGGCAAGTCCCGATTCGTTGAGGGCCAGTCCGAGTGCAAATCCACCTGCCACCATCCAAATGACGCTCCAGTTGATTTCCTCCAGGTCGCGAGCCTTGATAACTCCGGTGAATGCAAACACAACGATAGGAATCATTGCCACTGTGTTTGAGCCAACGCCTGTCCAGCGATCGCATATCCACAGCAGAACGGTAGCGATGAATGTCACTGCCACCACTGTTGTGCGCCAGTTGTGCTGCACTTCGCCTTCAATCTCAAGTTCGATGGTCTTCTTCTTGAACGGGAAGAACTTCTTGAGCAAGAACCATCCGATGAACAGCAAAATGATGGTAAGCGGCAACATATACATCATCCATTCACCAAAGCCTATGCCGAGATTCAAGCCTGTGGGCGAGTTGAGGTATTTCAGTGCGATGGCATTGGGAGGTGTTCCGATAGGAGTGCCCATGCCGCCGATGTTGGCTGCCACCGGGATAGACAGAGTCAGAGCCACACGTCCCTTGCCTTCAGGAGGCAGGGCCTTGAACACCGGAGCCAGGAATGTTAACATCATAGCTGCTGTGGCGGTGTTGCTGACGAACATCGAGAATGCGCCTGTGATGAGTATGAATCCCAGCAGCACGTTCTCGCTTTTGTTACCGAAAGGCTTGAGCAGCGTTCTTGCGAGCAGCACGTCGAGACCCGACTTGGTGGCTGCGATAGCAAGTATGAATCCACCAAGGAAGAGTATGATGATAGGGTCGGCAAATGTAGCCATGAGGGCACTGTGGTCGAGCAGTTCGCTTTTTTCTATGCCCGACCTAAAGAAGTGGAAGGCATTGTCCGAGGTGGTAAGCAACAGCACTCCTATGAGCGACACGGATGTAGCCCAAGGCGATATTGCTTCCGTCACCCATAATATAGTGGCGAGAGCAAACACGGCGATGATGCGCTGTTGGATAACTGTGAGTCCTTCGATGCCGAAGGTGTCGATGGGCAAATTCCATATGATTAGGCAGATGACCACCGCTACGACAAAGAGAGCAGCATTTTTCTTGCTAAATTCTCCTTTTAAAAGATTTCTCTTTTCTTGTGCCATAAGGTTTTTGGTTTTGTAGGTTAGATTGTTGTTTTAATTGTTTAGATATTTGGCTAAGTGTTTTTTTACATAAGCCTTTGCAAATGTAATATAAATAATGAAATAGTCAAAACTTTTAACGTGATTTTATTTTAAAATTTTTATTAAGCCTTGTTTGTTGTTTTTTTTAGTATTAAATTTGCAACACTATTCATTGATTGTTCACAACACAATAATGATAAAGGTTGAATCTAATTGAATTATTCATAAATAAATATGTCTTTTATGGTTAAGAATAGCATGTTTCGAGCCACGATAGGTGTTATTGCCTTCGGGGTTATAATGGCTTTGGCGGTTGTTGTCGCTTCGTGTGGCAGTGGCAGGTCGTCGGGAGGAGTGGCAGTTGGCGACACGTTGCGTTTTAAGTATGCCGAGCACATTAATATAATAAGGTATGATGGCTATACACTTGTGTCGCTTGCTAATCCATGGAAGCGTGGCTCCGAGCTTCATCGCTATGTGCTTGTCGACCGCAAGGATTCAGCCCGTATGCATGATTTGCCTCAGGGCACAGTTGTCTACACTCCATTAGAGCGTACGGTTGTTTTCCCCTCGCCCCATTGCTATTTGCTCTCGGTTTTGGGTGCGGCGCAAACCATACGTGGTGTGTGCGACCTTGCCTACATAAACATCCCCCATATTCAGTCGGCAGTCAAGCGTTCTGCTATAGTCGATTGTGGCAATAGCATGTCGCCGTCGGTGGAGCGTATTGTCAGTCTTCAGCCACAAGCCATCTTTGTGTCGCCGTTCGACGGTGTGAGCTACGGACAGCTCGACCATATTGGTGTGCCCCTCATCGAGTGTGCCGAATATATGGAGACTTCTGCCCTTGGACGTGCCGAGTGGATGCGTTTCTATGGCTTGTTGATGGGCAAGGAGCGTGTTGCCGACTCGCTTTTCGATGTTGTAGAGCACAACTACAAGGCGGGCATGGCTTTGGCTCGCAAGTCGCATGTGTCTCCCAAGGTTGTCACCGAGCGTGTAGTCAGCGGCGTGTGGTATTGTCCTGGCGGCCGTAGTAGCATGGGGCGTCTCATTGCCGATGCTGGTGGTTGCTATGCTTTTGCTGTCGACACTAATAGCGGCTCGCTCACTCTCTCACCCGAGAAGGTAGTGGCTGAAGCCTCCGATGCCGACTGCTGGCTTTTTGTGTATAACGGCATGAAAGCCCCCAGTCGCAGCCAACTTCTCGACGAATATGCTGGCTACAAGATGCTCAAAGCGTTCCGCGAGGGTGGGGTATACGGTTGTGGAGCCACCACAGGTATTCCTTATTTCGAGGAGGTGTCGTTTCGTCCCGACTATCTTCTCATGGATTTTGTGCGGATGTTTCACCCCGATTTACGCCTCAACTCAGCCACTCGCTATTACAAGCCAATAGTGGAATGAAGGAAAATGAATAATTTTTAATAAAAAAATAAAGAAAAGTTTTGGCGATATAGAATAATATCACTACCTTTGCACCCGCAATTGAGAAACAGTGCTCCGGTTAACTTCAACCGTATGGAAGTTTGGGTGAGTGGCTGAAACCAGTAGTTTGCTAAACTGCCGTACGGGTAACCGTACCGGGGGTTCGAATCCCCCAGCTTCCGCTGTTTTCTTGATACAAAATAACCGCGGTGGATTCATCTAATGGTTAGGATACAAGATTCTCAATCTTGGCATAGGGGTTCGATTCCCCTATCCACTACGCATCAATCATACAGTTACAACTCACATCTTTGGATGGTGGATTCATCTAATGGTTAGGATACAAGATTCTCAATCTTGGCATAGGGGTTCGATTCCCCTATCCACTACATTTCAATAAGCAGATTTCCAACAAAAGGAAGTCTGCTTTTTTCGTTTATTGCAAATAATGAGATAGTTTGATTCAAAAAACTTTTTTAAAAACTTGTGGAATCAAAAAAATATTGCTACCTTTGCACTCGCAATTAAGAAACGGTACTCTGGTTAACTTCAACCGTATGGAAGTTTGGGTGAGTGGCTGAAACCAGTAGTTTGCTAAACTGCCGTACGGGTAACCGTACCGGGGGTTCGAATCCCCCAGCTTCCGCTGTTTTCTTGATACAAAATAACCGCGGTGGATTCATCTAATGGTTAGGATACAAGATTCTCAATCTTGGCATAGGGGTTCGATTCCCCTATCCACTACGCATC
>CAKPZC010000043.1 GCA_934203355.1 uncultured Prevotella sp.
AGAGCGTTCTCCATTACGAGGCGAGCGCCGAGACCCTCAGGGTGAGAAGCTGTGATGTGGTGAGCGTCGGCAGACATGCCTTCGCCAACCATTTCTGCGTAGATTTTGGCTCCGCGTGCCTTGGCGTGCTCAAGCTCCTCGAGTATGAGGCAACCTGCGCCCTCGCCCATGATGAATCCGTCGCGGCTTGCGCTGAACGGGCGTGATGCGTGCTCTGGGTCGTCGTTGCGTGTTGAGAGAGCGTGCATGGCGTTGAATCCACCCACACCGCTAGCTGTGATAGCTGCCTCTGCGCCGCCGCTTACGATTACGTTTGCCTTGCCCAGACGAATGAGGTTGAATGCGTCAGCAAGAGCGTTTGTTGAAGACGCGCAGGCTGATGTTGTGGTGAAGTTAGGACCGTGGAATCCATACATGATGGAAATCTGACCAGCTGCGATGTCGGCAATCATCTTCGGGATGAAGAAAGGATTGAACTTCGGACCGTTCTCCTGGTGCTGTGCATAATAGCCCACTTCCTCCTCGAATGTCTTGATGCCGCCGATGCCTACACCGTAGATGACGCCGATGCGGTTCTTGTCCACAGTCTCGAGGTCCATGCCCGAATCCTGAACTGCCTGCATGGCAGCGATGATGGCAAGCTGTGTATAGCGGTCCATCTTGCGTGCCTCCTTGCGGTCGATATAGTCGTTGACCTTAAGGCCCTTTACCTCGCAAGCGAACTGGGTCTTAAACTGTGAAGCGTCGAATAATGTGATAGGTGCTGCGCCGCTAACTCCGGCTACAAGGTTGTTCCAGGTTTCCTCGGCGTTGTTGCCCAACGGGGTAACGGCTCCAAGACCTGTAACTACTACTCTTTTTAATTCCATTTAAATAAAAATTCAGTTCATGGTTAAAAAAATGGTTTATGGTTTATGTGGCACAAGTGGATTTTTTTAAACAAAGAAATGCTTGTTGCCATCATGCGCACCATAAACTATAAACCATAAACCTTATTTATTTTGCGTTCTCCTCGATGTAAGCGATAGCGTCGCTAACAGTGCCGATCTTCTCAGCCTTGTCGTCAGGGATAGAGATGCCGAACTCCTTCTCGAACTCCATGATGAGCTCTACAGTGTCGAGAGAGTCTGCGCCGAGGTCGTTTGTGAAGCTTGCTTCTGGCTTAACGTCTGCTTCGTCAACACCAAGTTTATCAACGATGATAGCCTTTACTTTTGATTCGATTTCTGACATAATTTTCTAATTTTAAATTGTTTATAATATTGTTTCGCGTTTAAAAACCGGATGCAAAGGAACAAATTTTTATTTATATGGGCAAATATTTTTCTACAAAAAGCCACTCTGTGTGCACAAACACCCTATAAATGTGCATATTTTTGACCTATTTCATGCCTATTTCGATACTTTTTCATTAATGTTTCAGTGCTTAATATTAAATTTGCAGCATACTACAGGTTGTAGCATGTATAAGCTACAATTGACTTACACCTATTTACATATATAGTTGACGAGATGACGAGTAGACGAGATGACGAGTAGACGAGATGACGAGTAGACGAGTTGACGAGTTGATAGAGTGACGAGTTGATAAGTTGAGGAGGAGACGAGTCGATAAGTTGAGGAGTTGATGGGTTGATGGGTTGATGGGTTGATGGGTTGAGGAGTCGATAAGTTGAGGAATTGAGGAGTTGGCGAGGGGGGAGGAGGAGACGAATCGATTAGTTTTGGAGGTTATTTTCAAGAAAAAAACAAATTTGTTGAAAAAAGTTTGGCTAAACTCTTGACATCGCATGCGCAATATTATACCTTTGCCAACGTAATCAGAAACCACCGGGAATGGTTACAATATCCAAGGGAGAAGATGCATCGTTCGAACTTTAAACACAAAACTTTTAGTTATTAACAATTTAAAAAACACAAAAACATTATGGCAGTAAATTACAAAATCTACAAGAGTACACGTCGTGGAGCAACTATGGGTAAGTACTATGCACGAGCCATTCACCGCGAAACTGTGACTACCAAGGACCTTGCACAGACTATGCAGGCAAACTGCACCGTGAAGCATTCCGACATCATCGCCGTGCTTACTGAGCTCTCTGAGGTGGTGAAGGCAGAGTTGCAGCGTGGCAACCGAGTGAAGATTGAGGGTCTCGGCACTTTCAAGATTGGTATCACTACCGAGGGTGCTGAGTCGGCAAAGGAGTTCACCGCAGCCAACATCAAGGGTTCTCACATTATCTTCATGCCCGAGTTGAGTGTCGATGCCAACGGCAAGCGAGTGAAGTCGCTACTCTCTGGTCTGCGTGTTAAGGAGGCTGAGAACTATGTGAGTCTTAAGGACGATGTCACTGGCGAAGACAATGCTGAAGGCGACAACCACGGAGTATAAACAAACTCTTTTTTCGGGGAGCGGTTTGTGAACCGCTCTCTTTAATCAATGTCAACTTTAACAACAAAAACTAATAAAGACATAACGTGATGAGTAAAATTAATGTATCCAGCTGGAAAGTGATAATCAAAGTGATTATAGCTGTCGCCACCACCATTCTTGGTGCGCTCGGTGCAGAGCAGCTTTTGTAGGCTGCATAAGTCGTAGGGCATAAATAATTTTTAGTTATTAATTAAGAAGCCTCAGTGGAATAGCAATTTTCCACTGAGGCTTTTCTTTGTTTTCTATTTCCCCGTTTTTTTTCTTCTTTTTCCTCAGCTCCTTGCTTGTTTTTATTGAATTCTATGCGCCATTGGTTGAATGACAGACAAAATAAATGGCAGTCAAGTCACGTTTCTTGCTAAAAAGCGTTATTTTTGCACCTTGAAAAAAAATAACACACTAATACATAACAACATCACACTAATATAAATATGGACAAAAAACTACTTAGGCGACTGTTTTGCCTCGTCATTACATTGTGCCTGTGTGTCAGCGCGGGGGCGGTGCTTAAGGAGAAAAACCTTGGCTCTACGTTGTCTGTGCTGCGCGCTGAGCTCGAAACCTCGTTCAACGAGCAGCGGCAGAACATGGCACGCTATTCCGCCTACAACCAGTTGCAGCACAAGCAGATGATTTCGCTCATGCAGCGCAGCGATCAGGTGGCGTTGATGCTCTACTCTCAGAAGCAGGACTTCACGTTCGACATGACCTATGCCTGCCATGAGGCAACCGAGATGTATCGCGAGTTTAGCACCCGACGGGTGCCCTACGACCGCATTATGCAGCGCATGGATGCCGAGATAGAACGCTACCAGTATCTCATCGAGACATTGAGCAACATACCGCCTTCGCTCAAGATGCAGCAGGCAATGAAGGAAGGCAAGCTTCGTCAGCCCAAGTTCATTACTGGTAAGGACGGCAAGCAGCGTCAACTACCGTTCATGCTCAACAAGGTAGGACAGGCCGATCGCAAGGCGTGTCTGGCCTATGCCAATGCCCTGTGTCGCAATCTTGTAAACATGCGTGCCTCGGTGGTGAAGGACAACGAGCACTATAAGCGCATGTCCCAAAAGCTGAAGAAGGTGAACGACTATGCGCTCCATCGCTACAACGACATTCAGCACAGCATCTTCGTCAATGGCGACCAGAACTATCTTGAGGTACTTGCCTCCATGCCGATGTCCTATCATAACGCCAAGGCCGACGTTAACGAGAAATATAACACCGAGAAGGTGAAGACAGCCGACGGCACCGAGCGCAAGGTCTATTCGCAGTGGCGCGGTCCCATCGTGACGGGCTTGAGTGTGTTTGTGCTGTTCTACATCGTCTTGGCGGCAGCGTTGAGCAATGTGCTTGTGCGCTGGATTGTGCCCAAGCGCTTCCGCACGGAGAGTTTTATGAAGAAGAAGGTGTGCCTAATACTGTTTGTGGCTATGCTCATCTTTGCCGTGTCGGTGATGGTGGCACGCACGTTCATGTCGCACAATTTCTTCCTTATGGCGTCGAAGTTGCTCATTGAGTATGCCTGGCTGCTGTGTGCCATCTTCTTCTCGTTGCTGGTGCGCCTCACTGGCGACCAGATAAAGAGCGGATTCCGCATCTACACGCCTGTGATGCTCATGTCGTTCATAGTCATCACGTTCCGTATAGTGTTCATTCCCAATAACCTTGTGACGCTCATCTTCCCGCCAATACTACTATTGTTCACCCTTTGGCAGTGGAGTGTAGTTCGTCGCCACAACACCAACATCCCTCGCTCCGACATCTTCTACACATGGATTTCGCTGTTGCTCATGGCGTTCTCGTCGGTGTCGGCACTCTATGGCTACGTCTTGCTCTCGGTGCAGGTGTTGATATGGTGGATGTTCCAGCTGAGTTGCATACAGACCATCACTTGTGTCTACGACTTCCTGGAGCAGTATGAGCGGCGTTGGCTGTCGCACAAGATACACTCCGAGCACGACGCCGAGCGCGCCAAGAAGGGTTCGCTGCTCAGCGTCATCACCGTGAGCCACGACAAGCACATCAATGTCACGTGGTTCTACGACTTGATATATATGGCACTTGTCCCTGTGCTGAGCGTGTTCTCGGTGTTGGTGTCGATATGGTGGGCAGCCGATGTGTTCGACCTCACCGACACGGTGTGGAAGATATTCCAGTTCGACTTCCTCAATGTCACTGGTGTTGTGCAACTGTCGATAGAGAAGCTTGTAATGGTGATGGCTCAGTTCTTTGTCTTCCGCTATCTCAACTATCTCATCAAGGCCCTATATCATAAGTATCACAAGTCGAAGATTGTGGTCAACGGCAAGCCCAACTTCACTCTTGCCAACAATATCATTGCCATTTGTTGCTGGGGACTGTATGCTGTGATTTCGATAAAGTTGCTCAAGATACCGTCGACAGCCATCTCTGTGATTTCGGCAGGTTTGGCAACTGGTGTGGGCTTTGCCATGAAGGACTTGCTCGAGAACTTCTTCTATGGCATCTCGCTTATGACGGGTAGAGTGCGTGTGGGCGACTTCATCGAGTGCGACGGCATACGTGGCAAGGTGGACAGCATCACCTATCAGAGCACTCAGGTGCTCACAGCCGATGGTTGTGTCATTGCTTTCCTCAACAGTTCGCTGTTCAGCAAGAACTTCAAGAACATCACTAAGAACCACTCCTACGAGATGGTGAAGGTGCCAGTGGGCATAGCCTATGGCTCCAACGTGGATCAGGTGCGCCAGATGCTGATAGCTGCTGTCAAGGGTCAGGCATCGCGCACTGCCGACGGTCGCGACGTGATTGACATGAACAAGCCTATAGGAGTGGTGTTCGACGAGTTTGGCGACAACTCTGTGAATCTATTCGTCACTTATTGGGTGCTTGTGGAGGAGAAATTTGGCAAGACGGGACAGGTGAAGGAGGCGATATACAACACGCTCAACGAAAACCATATAGAGATACCGTTCCCGCAGCGAGATGTTCATATTATTAGTTGACGAGTAGACAAGTAGACGAGTTGACGAGCTGATAGTTGGTGAGAAGTTGACAAGTTGACGAGCTGATAGTTGGTGAGAAGTTGACGAGTTGACGAGCTGATAGTTGGTGAGAAGTTGACGAGTTGACGAGCTGTCTGCTTTATAGTTCAAAACAATTAAACAACTGTATATAATTTTGGTATTGTCAGTTAACTTCACGAGCGAAGCGAGTTATCTTCCGATAACTCCTTTTGTTAGTGAAACTTTAAGTATGCGTCATATTTATCTTTATATATGAGCGGCAATCTTTAGGAGGATATGGCAAGAGTCAAACAAAAGCGGGCTGAAAGCCCAATATCTCCACAGCCCAGGGCAACGCCCTGGGTATAAGGTATTTATGAACAATGCGCCCTGTAAGGGCAGCTTTAATATTCTTTTGTTTTTTTTATAGTTGCCCTTACAGGGCGCGTTGTTCGGTTTTGTATCCGTTTACCCAGGGCGTTGCCCTGGGCTATGGAGGAAATTGGGCTTTCTTGCTTAGGCAAGCGGCAAAGCCGAGCGCAGCCCGCATTGTATGAGTTTTGACACACACTCCCCCTATATATATAAAGATAATTCTGAACTGTAACTTAATAAATAATAAAAATGAGAAAGATTAAATTTTTGTTTGCATTGGCACTCATGTGTCTCTGCACATCGGTAGTAAAAGCACAGAGTATTGGCGACATCCTCAAGGGTGTGGCAGAGACTGTCGTAGGCAACAAGGCCACAACGAAGTCGTCGATTAAGGGCACATGGAAATATATTGCTCCTGCATGTGAGTTCGAGAGCGACAACTTCCTGTCGAAGGCCGGAGGCGAAGCAGCTGCCACAAAGATAGAGAAAAAGATGGCGCCTGTGATGAAGTCTTTCGGAATGACAGGCATCGTCTACACCTTCGACGGCAAAGGCAACTACACATCGAAGATAAAGAAGCGCACTACTAAGGGCACATATAAGTTCGACTCGAAGAAGAAGACCATAACCTTCACCACTGAGTTGGGACATTCCTACACTGCCTACGTCTGCACACAGGGTTCCACAATGACACTCACATTCAATGCCGACAAGCTTATGACAACGCTGCAGACTATATCCAATGCTACCTCTAAATTCAGTAGCACTGCTGCTATTCTCAATGGTATCATGGGCAGCTACAACGGTATGCGCCTGGGATTTGAACTTAAAAAGTAATTTAGTTGACAAGTTGACAAGTTGACAAGTTGACAAGTTGACGAGTTGACGAGTTGAAAGTAGACGAGCTATATCTTGTCTACTTGTATCTTGTCTACTTATCAATCAGCTCGTCAACTTGTCAACTCGGTCTCCTCGTCAACTTATAAAAAAACAATGCAACCACTTAAACGTCGCTATTTGCGCTACCTGAAACTTGAGCGCAACTACAGTCCCAACACCATCGAGGCTTACACCCACGACATCGACTATCTGTTCAACTTTCTTCGCGGTGAGCAGATAGGCGTAGAGGACGTGCGGCTGGAGCATCTTGAGACCTTCGCCGCCACAATCCATGAGTTTGGAGTGTCTGCCACCAGTCAGGCGAGAATATTGAGTGGCGTGAGGTCGTTTTTCCGTTTCCTCGTTCTTGACGGTGTGTTGCGCGACGACCCATCGGAACTTCTTGAGTCTCCATCGGTGGGCGAGCATCTGCCCGAGGTGCTCTCCACCGAGGAAGTCGACCGTATGGAGGCTGCCATCGACCTCTCGAAATGGGAAGGACAGCGCAACAGGGCAATCATTGAGGTGTTGTTTTCGTGCGGGTTGCGCGTGTCGGAACTCGTGAGTCTGAAGTTCAGCGACGTGTTTGCCGAAGAGAAGTACCTGCGTATTGTGGGAAAGGGCGACAAGGAACGCCTTGTGCCCATCTCCGACACTGCCCTCAACGAGATGAAGTTGTGGCTCTTCGACCGCAATCTGATGAAGATAAAGCCAGGCGAACAGGACTATGTGTTTCTCAACAGGCGCGGTGCCCACCTCACACGCACCATGATTCTGATAATGATAAAACGCACGGCAGAGGACGCTGGAATCACAAAGACTGTGTCGCCCCACACCCTGCGCCACTCCTTTGCCACCGCATTGCTGCAAGGTGGGGCAAACCTGCGCGCCATACAAGAGATGCTTGGTCATGAGAACATCAAGACCACCCAAATCTATACCCATATCGACATCACCACACTGCGCGAGGAAATACTCCTCCACCATCCACGCAATATGAAGGGGTGAACACCACATTTATAATATAACTGAAGTTTCGCTTTCACAAAGCCGGTGCATATTGGATAAGTCGTCCCAAAGATAATTTGAGATACGAGGTCGTTAACCATCGTCTTGACTTTGATCGTAGTACAGGAATCTTAATAACCGTGCGATTTTATCGCATCAGTACTATTTGCGACTTCAATATTACGAAAAAAATCTCTAGACTACAAAAAGTCAAAGAACGAATGAATGTTAAACTTTTAAATGAAACCACTTTTTAAAGTGAACTCATATTTAAAATACTGTTTTTTAGGTATTGCTACATTTCAAAAATCGGAGTACCTTTACAGTAAAAATGATGAAACAAAAATTTATTTACGCCACATTGGCTTTATTAGGTTTCTTTTGTTCCTGTGAAAGCAGGGATGGAGATTGGGATTCTATGGTTTGGGAGAGTAATGATGTAAGCTATATAAATAAAAACAAAAATATAGAAGTACCACAAGCAGGCAACACTTATGTATTCACATGCAAAAATTATAAGAATTTTTGGGTATATGCTATCCAGGTAAATGGAAAACAAATTGGAGAGACCCAACTATCCATAGATTGTAAAAAATATGAAGATAACAATATATCTATCAGTATTGAGAAAAATAAAATGGATGTAACTGTTTTTTCTAATGAAGGATATCAAATCCGAAACATTTCAATAGGAGTAACTGCTGGGGATATTTTTGACTCTTTCATCTTTAAGCAAAAAGGAAAGGATAATTAACTGAAGGTTCGCAAGCGAAAGTAGTTATAGGAAGTAATAGGAATATAAGTGTAGCAGTATAAAGCGTAAAAACTCTTCATTAATCCTTAAAGCAAAAATCTTTGCGTTAAAGAATGTAGTTTTTTAAGTTAATTTGCGTCTAATAAATAATAAAGCACTACTTTTGCAGTGTGCTTAGAGTGTATGCACATTTTATACTGCTATATTTACAAACCAAAACAATATTTCATGAAATTAAGAAAACTTTTGGTGGCTGCCCTCGTTATGTTCGCAGGGCTTGCCCAGGCACAACAGATGCCGCCGATTCCCGTCGATCCCGACGTGCGCATCGGTAAGTTGGACAACGGACTGACCTACTACATCCGCCACAACAACTGGCCGGAGAATCGCGCCGATTTCTACATCGCGCAGCGAGTGGGAGCTATTCAGGAGGAAGAGTCGCAGCGCGGCTTGGCTCACTTCCTTGAGCACATGTGCTTCAACGGAACAAAGCACTTCCCTGGCAACGGTGTTATCCGCTTCTGCGAGAGCATCGGAGTTCAGTTCGGTCGCGACCTCAACGCCTACACCTCAATCGACCAGACTGTATACAATATCTCTAACGTGCCGACAACACGCCAGTCGGCTCTCGACTCATGTCTTCTTATCCTTAGCGACTGGTCGGGCGCACTTACCCTCGACCCGAAGGAAATCGACGAGGAGCGTGGCGTTATCCACGAGGAGTGGCGTCTGCGCACAAGTGCTTCAAGCCGTATGTTTGAGCGCAACCTGCCAGCTCTCTATCCTGGCTCAAAGTATGGCGTGCGCTATCCTATCGGATTGATGTCGGTAATCGACAATTTCAAATATAAGGAAATCGAGGACTACTACCACAAGTGGTATCACCCGAAAAACCAGGCCATCGTGGTTGTGGGCAACGTCGATGTCGACCACACCGAGGCTGAAATCAAGAAGCTCTTCTCTGGCTTCAAGAGCCCGGAGAACGCAGCCCCAATCGTAGACGAGCAGGTGCCCGACAACGCCGAGCCTATCGTAATCATCGACAAGGACAAGGAGCAGGAGACCACCGAGATTGACCTCATGATCAAGCACGATGTATATCCCGACTCGCTGAAGCACGACGTGAGCTACCTCTTCTACAACTATGCCAAGAATGCCGCTATGAGCATGTTGCAGGACCGACTCAGAGAGAAGTCGCTCGATGCCGACTGCCCCTACGTTTCGGCTTCTAACAGCTACGGCCAGTTCATCTTCGCCAAGACCAAGGAGGCTTTCTCACTCTCAGTGTCGCCCAAGGAAATGTCGAAGGCTGCCGAGAGCCTCAAGGCTGCCTACATCGAGGCATTGCGTGCTGCCAAGTTCGGATTCACCGCAACCGAGTATGCACGCTTCCAGGAGAGCTATCTCAGCTCGCTCGACAAGGTATACAGCAACAAGGACAAGCGCTACAACTCGCAGCTCTATCGTCCTTATGTCGACAACTTCCTCGAAAACGAGCCGATGCCTTCAATCGATTTCACATATCCTGTTATGAAGCAGATGGTGCCGATGATTCCTGTTGAAGCTATCAACGAGATTATGAAGGAACTCGTGCCCGAGAACGACAGCAACCTCATCGTACTCGCATTCTGCAACGAGGCTGAGGGCAACGTTTATCCCACCAAGGACCAGCTCCTCGGTGCTGTGAAGACAGCACGCACAGCCGACATCACTGCATATGTGGACAACGTGAAGAACGAGCCGCTTATGACACAGATGCCTAAGGCTGGCACTATCAAGAAGGAAGTGAAGAACGACAAGCTTGGCTACACAACTCTCACACTCTCTAACGGAGCTACCGTTGTACTCAAGAAGACCGACTACAAGAAGGACCAGGTGATTCTCTCCGGTCGCGGATTCGGTGGCAACACTCTCTATGGAGCCAAGGACTATGCCAACCTTGATATGTTCGACGACGTTATCGACGCCAGCGGTCTTGGCAACTTCTCGGCAACAGAGCTTCAGAAGGCTCTTGCTGGCAAGATTGCCAACGTAAGCCTCTCGCTCGGACAGCTCAACACCAACATCGGCGGAAGCTCTACACCTAAGGACGTGGAGACAATGTTGCAGCTCACCTACCTCTACTTCACAGCCATCAACAAGGACCAGAAGGCCTACGACAACCTTATGTCGCAGTATGAGGTGCAGCTCAAGAACCGCGCTCTCAACCCCGACATCGCTCTCAGCGACTCTATCTCAGCCACAATGTATGGTCACAACCCACGTGTTGCACCTATGACAGTCGACCGCCTCAAGGACGTCAACTACGACCGCATCCTGCAGATTGCCAAGGAGCGCACAGCCGACGCTAAGGCATGGACATTCGTCATCGTGGGCAACTACGACGAGGCTAACATCCGTCAGCTCATCTGCCAGTATCTTGGTGCTCTGCCCAAGTCTAAGGCTAAGATTGTGAAGGGCAAGCGCGAGCTTAACCCGGTAAACGGCGAGGTGAAGAACATCTTCGAGCGCAAGCAGGAGACTCCTAAGTCTACAGCCTACATGATTTGGCACAACGAGACAATGCCGTTCTCATTGAAGAACGCCATCTGTGCCGACATCGCCGGACAGGTGCTCTCAATGGAGTATCTCGAAAAGATTCGCGAGAAGGAAAGTGCTGCTTACTCAGTGGGTGCACAGGGCGCAGCCGTTCTCTCCGACGACAACTACCACACATTCCAGCTCGTGGCTTTCTGTCCGATGAAGCCCGAGAAGAAGGACGTGGCTCTCAAGATTATGGGCGACGAGTCGAAGACTCTTGAGACTTCATGCGATGCTGCTAAGTTCCAGAAGTGCAAGGAGTTCGTGCTCAAGCAGATCAACGACCAGACACAGACCAACGGCTACTGGCTCAACGTAATCTCGCAGCACAGCTTCTATGGCTACGACTGCCACACCGACTATGTTAAGACTGTTGAGGCCCTCACTCCGCAGGACATCTGCAACTTCATGAAGGAGTTCAACAAGGCTGGCAACCACATCACTGTGATGATGCTGCCTGCCAAGTAAGAAACTTAAATAAAAAAGGCAATAGTGGGAGACAATGCTTTCTCGCTATTGCCTTTTTTTTGTTTTTCAAAAAAAAAGTGCCATATCTGACATAAACGTTACAATCAGCAGAAATTCAACGAGTTAAGGGATGGCACATTTTTGAAAAATGAGGAAATCTACCATACTATCTGCCATGCTATCTGCCATACTATCATAGCAAGATTCAAACCAAAAGCGGGCTGAAAGCCCAATATTTCCACAGCCCAGGGCAACGCCCTGGGTAAACGGATACAAAACCGAACAACGCGCCCTGTAAGGGCAACTATAAAAACAAAGGAATATTAAAGCTGCCCTTACAGGGCGTATTATCCGTAAATGCCTTATACCCAGGGCGTTGCCCTGGGCTGTGAAGATATTGGGCTTTCAGCCCGCTTTTTGTTTGATTCTTGCTATACCCTCCTACAGATTGTCGCTCATATATAAAGATAAATATGAACGCATACTTATGAATGTCATTGGGCTTTCTTGCTTAGGCAAGCGGCAAAGCCGAGCGCAGCCCGTTAGCCCCTTCTTGTATTCTATCACTCCATTTTCCGGATGAACCATAATTTTTGCCAATCCGATATTGTCCTAAAAACAACTCATTAAATGTTAAAAACAAAGATAAATTGGCAAATTATATAAAATTAACGCAACATTATCACCCATGACGTTCTTTTATATGTAATTTTGCTACAAAATATATATAACTATGAAGAAATTATTACTGACTGCACTTTTCGTGCTTGGAATGGTTCTTAATGCGAGCGCACAGCTCCCTAAGGTAACACTAAAGAGCATCGACGGCAAGACCGTGTCAACCGATACTCTTTCTAACAATGGCAAACCGTTTATCATCGACTTCTTCGCCACATGGTGCAAGCCTTGCAACCGCGAGTTGACAGCAATCAGCGAGGTGTATGAGGAATGGCAGGAAGAGACAGGCGTGAAGATTTTCGCCATCTCTATCGACCAGGCTCAGAACATCAACAAGGTGAAGCCGCTCGTCGACAACCACGGATGGCAGTACGACGTGCTGCTCGACCCCAACAGCGACTTCAAGCGTGCTCTTGGCGTGCAGACAATTCCGTTTGTCATCGTATGCGACGGCCAGGGCAACATCGTTGCTAAGCACAACGGTTATACCGAGGGCGCCGAAGAGGAGCTCATCGAGAAAGTGCGCGAGCTTGTAGGCAAAAAATAATAAAGCCTGATATGGAGCCACGGCTTCTTTGGAGCCGTGGCACACATCCCCACCACCTATACAAAAATCCTTTTTTATTTAAATCAATGCGCCCCATAGCTGGGACGTGAAATAACAACCGAAAAACAAAAAAATGTATCTCAACAGAATTTTATTGCTCGCTCTCACTGCCATGACCGTTGGCTCGGCAAGTGCGCAGAAGGTGAAGGTGGCCAAAGACTATGAGGTGACACTCACCGGAAGCCTTCAGAGCGACATTCTCATTCCGCAGGAGGACAACAACATAGGCACTGGCACCTACGACGACAAGGTGCTCACTAACACATACGCCGAGCTTCATGCACTGTCGAAATATGTCGACGCCGGAGCCCGTCTCGAATATCTCGACCACCCACTGCCGGGATTCGAGAAGGATTTCAAGGGATGGGGTGTGCCTTTCTATTATATCAAGGGTAAACTAAAGAACGCCGAACTCACCCTTGGAAATTATTATGAGCAGTTTGGTTCTGGTTTCATTCTCCGCACTTACGAAGAGCGCTCATTGGGCATCGACAATTCGTTGCTCGGAGGACGCATCGTATATCGTCCTGCCAAGGGCGTACAGCTGAAAGCCCTCAGCGGCAAGCAGCGCCGCTACTGGGACCACAACGACGCGTGGGTGTCGGGTGCCGACGTGGAGCTGGGTCTCGCCGAGTGGTTCCCCAAGATGCAACAGAGTGGCACATATCTGACGCTCGGCGGATCGTGGGTGAACAAGCACGAGAAGGCTGAGAACGACATCTATGCCGACGCCACACACATACTCAATCTGCCCGAGAACACCAACGCCTTCGATGTGAGAGCCAATTTGCAGAAGGGCAACTTCAGCATGTTGGCAGAATACGCCCAGAAGACTCAAGACCCGGCTTTCGACAAGAACTTCCCCTACATCTATCGCAAGGGATACGTGGCAATGCTCTCAACATCCTACTCAAAGAGTGGCATGAGCTTGCTTCTGCAGGCAAAGCGTTCGGACAACATGTCGTTCCGCTCGCGCCGTGGCGAAAGCGGCACAGCATCCTACATCAACCACCTGCCAGCGTTCGCCATGCAGCAGACCTATGCTCTCGCGGCTCTCTATCCTTATGCCACACAGCCCAACGGCGAGTGGGCTTATCAGGCTGAGCTTGGCTACAAGTTCAAGCGCCGCACTCTGCTCGGCGGAAAGTATGGCACAAGTGTGAAGCTCAACTTCTCGCACGTACACGCCATTGAACAGAACGTGCACGACGGTGGCACTCCAGGCACAACGGGCTACGGCTCGGCTTTCTGGAAGTGGGGCGACAAGACCTACTATCAAGACATCAACGTGCAGGTGGAGAAGAAGCTCTCGAAGGACTTCAAGCTCAACCTCATGTACATGAACCAGTTCTACAACAAGTCGGTTGTAGAGGGCGAGGGCGGAATGATTCACTCCGACATCTACATCGCCGATGCCAGATATCGCATCAACCACAAGCTCACCCTGCGCGGCGAGGCACAGTATCTGCACACTAAGGAAGACCAGGGCGACTGGTGGTTTGGACTCCTTGAGCTCTCGGTGTTGCCTAACTTCATGTTCACCATCAGCGACCAGTATAACGCCAACGAGCACTACTACACTGCCAACGGCTCCATCGACGAGGCTAAGGGCACACACAAGGAGCACTACATCAACGGCTCGGTGACATTCACAAGTGGTGCACACCGTCTGCAGCTGGGCTATGGCAAGACACGCGCCGGATATAACTGTTCGGGTGGAGTCTGCCGCTACGTGCCGGCAAGCAAGGGCGTGACCATGTCTTACAACTATAACTTCTAATAAAAAGCTACCTCACAGATATGAAACTGAAGAATATTTTGCTTGGCGCAATGGGTGCCTTAATGACTCTCGCGGCTGCATCGTGCAGCAATATCGACGAGGACGAGCGACTGATTTATGTGAAACCTGCCGAGGTGGGACGTGCCGTGCTTATCGAGGACTTCACCGGACAGAAATGTGTCAACTGTCCGAAGGGTACCGAGGCTATTAGTGCCATCGTCGAGACCTATGGCGAGGACAACGTCATTGCAGTGGGCATACACAGCGGTCCGCTCGGATTCAAGGGCACCAAGAAGTTGCTTGGACTTGCCACCGACACCGGCAACGAGTATTACAACAAGTGGGACAAGGACCAGAAACTCGGACAGCCGTGGGCTCTCTTCAACCGTTCTACCACGCCCAGCAGCGACTATAACACATGGGCTACCTTCATCAAGGACATCATTGCCAAGAAGGCGGCTCTCTCTATCACCGTCGACAACACCTACGACGCTGCAACTCGCACACTCACCACTGGCATCGACGCCATGGGCACCAACGGCAACACCAACGGCAAACTGCAGGTGTGGCTCGTCGAGGACGGCATCGTGGCTATGCAGATGATGCCCGACGGTTCGAGCAACAAGGAGTATGTACACAACCATGTGTTCCGTGCTGCTGTCAATGGCACATGGGGCGAGGATGTTGCTGTGAAGGAGGGCGAAACCACCAAGAAACAGTATACTTATACCCTGCCCGAAGAATGGAACGCCGAGAATGTGTCGGTTGTGGCTTTCGTCTACAACGACAATGGTGTGGAGCAGGTAGCTAAGAAGAAGATAGTTAACGAGTAAACAAGTTGACGAGTAAAATAGTTGACGAGTAAAATAGTTGACGAGTAAACAAGTTGACAAGTTGACGAGCTGATAGTTTGTAAGTAAACAAGTAAACTCGTAAACTTCCACACTATCAGCTTGTCTACTTGTCTACTCGTCAACTTGTCAACTCATTTACTTGTCTACTCGTCAACTCGTCTACTCATAAATTAATTAAAAAAGAATCAATATGAAGAAAATTTTTACTCTTTGCCTTGCGCTCTTCTGCGCTGTGGCAACATTCGCCCAGGACGAATTCAATCCTAAGGGCTCGTTTGTATTCACCGACAAGGATGGCAACGTCTATGAGGACGGAGCTGTCATCACATGTGCCGATGCCGAGGAAGATGACTTTGGTTTCGTTCAGGTCAACTCTGGTCTTTATGTAAAGCAGGTTGTGGCTGACGTAGAAGGCAGTCCGCTCTATGTAGGCATGGGTGTCGATGTGTCGAATTTGGAAAATGGTGCAGTGCAGTACTGCTTCCCAGGTACTTGCCACATTGCAAGCAAAGTGGGTAAGTATGATGTCGACAAGACTGCTATAAAAATCATCAAGGGCGGTGAAAGCCTTCAGACGGAGTGGGTTGCTAACATGGACGACGACGACGTAGCAATGTATGGACAGGCAACAGCCACATTCACACTCTATGCCTATGAGAACTTTGGCTCAGAAAAAAAACCCGACTTCAACGAGCACGGAGCAGCTTCGTCAATCACAGTCAACTTCATCTACAGTGCCACTGCCATCAATGGTGTAGCCGACAACGCTAAGGCTTCTGTCGATGCTATCTACACAGCCGACGGCACACGTGTGCAGAACATGCAGAAGGGCCTGAACATCGTGAAGCTCAGCAACGGCAAGACCATGAAGATCGTTAAGAAATAATTAAAACAATCCATTACCAATTAAAAGTACGTTTTTATGAAAAAACTTCTACTCTCTGCTTTCGCAATGCTACTCGCATTGACAGCAGGCGCACAGAATTTCCAGGCTGCCAAGTATGACGGCAAACTTGATGTTCAGAAAGCCCTCGTAGCAAATACTGGTGTGAAGAAGGCTCCCGCAAAGGCCGAAATTGCCAAAAACCAGCGTTTGGTGGGTATGTTCAACACCGACGATTGCGACAATTACCTCGGCGCACAAACTCTTACTGGCAACAATCCAGTGGGTATAATGCTTGAAGCATCGCAGATGCAGGCATATTATGGAGCAAAAGTTGTAGGTATTCGTTTCAACTTGGCTCAGGGTTGCTCGGCTTCTAACGTGTTTGTGAAGAACGTGACAAAGAAGGGCATCGACGATCTTGTGACAGTGGCTCAGGACCTCCAGTCGCCTGCTGGCGAAAAGAATACAGGTTCATGGCTCACCGTAATGTTTGATGCCAAGGACCAGTTCAAGTTGTCGAGCGACTATCTCGCCCTGCTTGTTGGCTACACCTATAAGCAGACAAGCCGCAACTACCCATGTGGTATGAACTCAAATATTGCTTCTGATTTCTACATGTATGCCGACATCCCGTCGTCACAGGGTGGAAATGGCGAGGACTGGTATAACATGGGCTCAGGTTACGGCTCACTCTGTGTGCAGCTCATCGTCGAGAGCGACGACTTCTCTGACAACGCCGCTATTCCTTATGACTTCGGCAAGTTTGCCTTAGGTCTCGGCACCACTAAGGATGTGAAGATTAGCATTGCCAACCTCGGCACCAAGTTTGAGAGCCTCGACTACACCACAACTCTCGAGGGCAAGACAAGCGCCGAGCAGCATGTCGACTTCGGCAAGGACTTCGGTGCAGGTGGCGTATATACACTCTCTGTTCCGTTTGAGGCTGCCTCTAAGGTTGGCGAGTATCCTGTGACATTCACCATCACCAAGGTTAACGGTGTTGAGAATGGCGCAGCTGTAAAGACAGCATATGGCACCAACATGACTTTTGCCAAGGAACTCAAGAAGGTGGTTGTTGTAGAGGAGTTCACAGGAACCGGTTGCGGATGGTGTCCGCGCGGCCATGTAGCTATGCACAATCTTAGCGAGCAGTATGGCGACCGTTTCATCGGTATAGCTCTTCACCAGTTCAACGAAAACGACCCGATGTACATCACCGACTACTCTTTGCCTTTCCAGGGTGCTCCGCAGGCAGTTGTCGACCGTACTACATTCGGCGATCCTTATGCCGATACTCCCGCAGCTGTTGCTACTGCAATGAACGACTTCCCTGTTGCTGCCGTAACAGTAAGTGGCAAGTACAACGCCGACTCGACAATGGTGAATGCCACAGCAACCGTAGAGTCGCTTGTTTCAGGACAGTATGATGTGGCTTATATGCTTGTAGCTGATGGTTTGGAAGGCAAGACAAGTTCTTGGAAGCAGTCCAACTTCTACAACAAGAATCAGGGAGTATACAAGAGCAAGAGCGAAATGCCTGAGGATTTGCAGTTCCTCTGGGACGAGCCTCAGAAGATGAACCAGACATTCAACGACGTGCTCATTGCCAGCTCATACAAGAACAGCAAGAACCAGGCTACATTCGACAACTTCGTTGCCGATGGCAATGTGTCAGGCAGCTATTCACTCAACATTCCTCTGTCTAACAAGAAGCTCATGAAGGTGCTCGACTATAAGAAGGTTTATGTTGTGGCATTGATCATCGACCCAGAGACTGGTGCTGTTATCAACGGTGGCAAGGCTCTTGTTGGTGGCGGCGAGACTGGCATCAGCACCGTAGGCACAGCTGCCAACGCTACTGTAGTGGCTCGTTATGCTGCCGACGGCACACAGATTTCGGCTCCTCAGAAGGGTCTGAACATCCTCAAGATGTCCGACGGTACCACACGCAAGGTGATGGTGAACGAGTAAACCAATCGCTTATTCCGAGCTGTGCCTTTAGGGCATGGCAAGCCAGATAAATAAAGGAGTGGCTGTATTCTGCACACCGATGTGCAGAGTGCAGCCACTCCTTTTTTTTATTAAGTAAGTAACAGTTCAGAATTATCTTTACATATAGTAGGAGGTAGGTGTGTCAAAACTCATACCATGCGGGCTGCGCTCGGCTTTGCCGCTTGCCTAAGCAAGAAAGCCCAGTTACCTCCATAGCCCAGGGCATCGCCCTGGGTAAACGGATACAAAACCGAACAACGCGCCCTGTAA
>CAKPZC010000044.1 GCA_934203355.1 uncultured Prevotella sp.
AAGAACTTAACATCAACAACCCCATGCAACTGTGCTCTGAAGAGTTTAATCTTAGCGTTAAGAGACTCAGCAGAGGCATTAGTGGCACGATTGATGACCAACCATTCTTCTGCGTGAGATAGTTCTTTCCAACTGCGGTAGCCACTCAGAAAATCCTTGTACGCACGTTCAAAATCATCACCCTTGATGTGATAGGGTTTCTGGAGTGTTTTGCTGTAATCGGGGATGTATCCAAGCAATTCTTTTAAAAAAGCGGCAAACTCTTTTGAGTGCCGTGTGCCTTGGGCTACCAATTCCCAATTCTTGATATAACTATTGCCAATGCCGTCTTTCCAACGGCGACGACGTATATGTAGTACTGTACGGTGATCACGTATCGGAAAGTCATTTATGCATGACTCCGGATAGAAGCCATTAGGGAACAAATCCGTATGACCATCAGGTTGCATATCCTTTTCGTCCAAATAGAGATGAAGGAGAAGCTCTGGGTCACGTTCCTCTTCAAGCACATCTACAAGGTTAAAATACTCACTGAACTCCGATGGCAATATGTAGCTTAAAAGCTTTAGTAATGGTACCTTCACTATCAAGCGTACATTAGGCAGCCAACTGGTGCTTGGCATACCAAATAACAATGTTCGTAAGATTATTATGCAGTTTGACGGATGGAAGTTAAGGCGTATTGAAGAGGTTGATTGATATGTTAATGTCTTTTAAAGAGTCCTTCCGATTGAGGGCATGACACCACGTGGTCATGTGAATGGTACAGAGGGAGTTTTCAGCAATACTCCTCCTTGAACCAAAGGCTATAGATGGGGTCCACAAAGACGAAGTTCTCCTTTTCTTTCTCTATGATGTCCTTGTTCTGAAGCGTTTTCTTGTTCTTGACAATCGTGTTAGGGTTGCCCAAGTTATAGATTTGCTTCACGGCTTGTGATGAGAAGTGCTGCTCACCATTGGCTATTGCCTTTAGCATTTCTATCTGTGTGGAACTCAGCGATTCTGTGTCATTCTGAAACATAGGGGTATTGATGTTCATAACTTGCTTCAAGCCTATAGAGAATATCTCTTCAGTCACCTCTGATGCGGTAAAGCTCCAGATGAAATAACATAGCTGTTGGAGATACCACGAATGGCAAGCCACGGTATCACAGATTCTGTCAGCCAGTTCTTTGGAGATGTACTTGCCAGTACGCTCAAAAGACGACTGGATAAAAGGAATCCAGTGCTCCTTGGCTATCTTCTGCATAAAAATCACTTGGCCGAAACGATAGAACGGACTATTTGAATTGTTGAAGATATTGAGCATCATGTTGCGCTTGCTACCATAAAGGCAGTAAGAGGTCAACTGCTGCTGTTGCCAAACGGAACGCATCTTGCCCTCCATGTTCTTATACTCAGGGAGGTTAGCCAATTGCTGAAACTCATCTATGCACACAATGATTTTGATGCCCTTCTCCTTTGCTAAAATATCAGGCAACTGGAGAATCGTCATCTTGTCACGCTCTTGCGGTACAAACTTCAAGTCGAAAGCTACAAAATCCGTTATCTCGTCGTTCACGACAATCTGTGGAACTACACCTATCAAGAACTTCTTGGCATCCTCTATCCAACGTTCAATCTTTGACGAGGCGCAGGCGATGACTTGGCTGGCAAAGGTGCGGTAGAACTCTGCCTCTGAGCCAATGCTGAAAGCGTCGATATAGCAGATTCTCACATTCTTATCCTCTGCGCTCAGTTCTCCCATCGCTTTCTTTACAAGCGACGACTTGCCCCATCTACGTGGTGAGATAAGCATCACGTTGATATGTGAAGCCAACATTTGCTTGAGCATAGCTCTGTCTTCCACACGGTCGATAAAATTCTCCTCGGTAGCTAAAGTACCAAACTGAAATGGTGATTGATATGCTGTCATATTCTGAAACTGTTTTTGATTTCTTTCGGCAAAGATACAAAATATTACCCAAAGGTAAGTTACCTTAGGGTAATATTTCTTGTTTTTATTCGCTGCCACTGAATAAAAATAGTTTTTTTTTCGGTGGCAGCAAATAAAAGTATACCTTTGTAGGATATACAAGATATGCTCTGGAATATGAATAGAATAACCCTAACTCTTATTGTCCTCATCTGCTATTTTATGCAGATGGGGGCACAATCGTTTAATATAGAAGACATGGAGAAGCGTTTGTCGCGTGCCATCGAATTGAAGAAGGACGATAAGACCGACGAGGCTCTAAAGGTGTTTATTGCAGTAGGAAAAGAAACCGAACAAAAAAGGAGCGATGACGAACGCAAGATGTATGTGTTCAGTCAGACTTCTGCGTGCATGTGTCTTTTGGATTTGGAACAGTATGGCGAGTGTTTTAAATTGACACAACAGTTGAGAAACGAAAACCTATCTGACGAAGACAGAGAAGAGGTGGACATTATGTATATAAAAAGCGGCTACAAACACGCTTTGAATTATATGCGTATGGACAATTGTGCTGACAACTACGAAATGGCACGTAACATTCTCGAAGAAATAAGCTCGGTTGCCGATGAAGACACCAAACAAATAATAATGCAGAAGATATACTATAGCTATTATTTTGAAGGTGCCCACTACGAGATAAACCAAAACTACGAGAAATCTATAGCTTTATACCTAAAGGCTTTGTCGGGATTTAAACTCATAAAAGACGATAAAAACATTATTATCACCCAAAAAGCCGCTGCTAGTCTTTATGCTCAGATGTTTGACTTCAGTTCTGCCAAAGAAATCTATCTGCAAGCTTTGGCTTTGGCACGTAAATGCAACAATGAATCGCAACAAATAAACATCCTTAGGAATCTATGGAAATTGGGTAATGATGTTGAGGACATTGAATTGGCTCACCAATGCTCATCGGAGATAGACACGCTTATGTCGAATTCTACAGACAGCAAGAATATCTTTGACTATTGCATTCAAAAGGGAGATGAATGCCAGAAACAAGGTCTCTACAGTCAGGCTGAAATTTGGTATAAAAAAGTTTATGAAATAACTGCAAAGAACAAGCAGAATTCGCTAATATCCAAAAGTTGGATCGTAAATATTCGACTGCGCGATCTTTATGTGGCAATGAAGCGTTATGAAGACGCTATTGTTTATGGACAAAGGGTAATTGCTGAAAATAACACTCATGGATTCCAATATGGTCCCTATATGTCTATGGCTAACATCTATCAACTTTTAAACAAAAAGGACGAGTGTTATGCTTATATGGACTCTATATCGGCATTTATTCCACAAATAAAAGAACCCATAGAATATTATTACATATATGGAAGTTGCGCCAGAATCCACTCAGCATTCAAAGACTACAAGACGGCTCTTGACGAATACAAAAAGGCTGATGAGATACTTGCCACAAAGTATACGCAATCCGATCATAATAGGGTTGCATTGTTGGCACTAATTGGCGGCATGGAATATCGTTTGGGCAATCATGCAGCGGCTGAAGAGTACTACACAAAATACGTTGAATACACGAAGTTGATATATGGCGAAAATAGCCTGAATCACATCAACTCGCAAATATTTCTTGCCAATGCCAAGGGATTTGCGGGCAACACAGAATCGGGATGCAATGACTATAGCAATGCTATCAGGCAATTGAAACAATACATGAAACAACGGTTTCCGCTTATGGGTGAAGAAGAACGCAAAAGCTTATGGTCGCCCATCGCAAATCTATTCACATGGATGACTCCTTACGCCATTAGGGCGAAAGCATTTCAATCGCCATTTACGCAAGATTGCTATGATGCTCTTGTAATGTCGAAGGCTTTCCTGCTGGAGTCGGAACGCTCTATTGCGGACATCATAAAAACCAAGGGGACCGCCGAGGAAAAGGCTAAATACTCTACACTTGCACTCATCAAAAACCGAATAAAGGCTCTCGACAATAAGCCTGAACTATATAAAGACAGCATTCTGGCTCTGTCACAGAGATATAATGCACTGGAAAAGGAACTAATATCAAAGAACAAGAGCAACCTTAACCAGACTTCATTCATGGACATCGACTACAATACGGTGAAACAGGCTTTGAAGAAGAACGAAACTTTAATTGATTTCACCGACTATGTTTCGGAGTCAAAGGGTAGACGTTATGCTGCATACGTGATAAACAAGACTCAAAAATATCCACTGCTCAAGTATCTGTTTGACGAGCGACAGATTGACTCGCTTGGCATTGCACGTGCCGACATGTTCTACGACGCCGACTATGCTGCCGACGTGCTTAACCTGTTATGGGAGCCATTGAAAAATGAGGTAGCTGAGGGGTCTACGGTCTATTATGTGCCATCGCAATTGCTGTTTCAAGTGTCGTTGGAATCATTGCCTCTCGCAGACGGCTCGTTGTTGGGTAGCCATTATAATTTTGTGAGATTGTCGTCGGCTCGCGAGTTGGCGGCAAGGCAAAAAAACAACCACAAAAACCAAGCCCATACGGCTGTTTTGTATGGTGGTTTAAAGTACGACTTGGAACCCACGGCAATGGCTGAAGAGTCAAAGAAGTATGACTTGGGCAACTTGATGGCTATGCATAGAGGCATAGTGCGAGGCGATTCGATATTCAATGAGTTGAAAGGCTCAAAGAAGGAAGTGGAAAAAATCGAATCGATATTGATAGAAAACAAATGGATGGTCACTCCTTATATGGGAAAGAACGGCACCGAGGAGTCGTTTGTTAACATGAATGGCAAATCGCCAAGACTGCTACATATTGCCACCCATGGTTTCTACTTCACTCCAAGCAACGCCGAAGACGTTGACTATCTGAAGGGTTATACCGACGCCATGTCGCTGTCGGGACTTGTGATGTCGGGAGGCAATGCCGCATGGCTCGGCAAGGAGGTTCCTAAAGGTGTATTAAGCGGCATACTGACAGCCAACGACATAGCCCGTCTGGATTTGAACGCCACCGACATGGTGGTGTTGTCGGCTTGTCAAACCGGTCGGGGCAAGGCAACATCCGAAGGATTGTATGGCTTGCAGCGTGCCTTCAAGAAGGCTGGTGTTGGCACTATAGTCATGTCGTTGTGGAATGTAAACGACATGACGACATCCGACTTCATGGTGACGTTCTATGAGCGACTTTCCGACAAAACCAATGCATGGAACAAGCGCAAGGCTTTTGAGGAGACTAAGGATATTATACGCAAGAAATATCCCGACCCCTATCACTGGGCAGCGTTTGTAATGTTGGATTAATAAACAAAAAAAATGAATCGTAATATATTATTATGCTTTATGATGCTGTTGCTCTCCCTGTCGACCTACTCACAGACAAAGAGGGCTCTTGTCATTGGATTAGGACAACAGCAGGACAAGGCCTGGAACAAAATCAACGGCGACAAGGATGTGCCCTATGTACAAGGGGTGCTTAAGGAAGCTGGATTTAAGTCGGTCACGACATTGGTCAACACACAAGCCACAAAGGCTGGCATTGTGGGAGCCTTGAAGCGGATGGTTGCGTCGTGCCGACCGGGCGATGTGGTGTATGTGCACTACTCCGGACATGGACAACAAATGACCGATGTGCACAACGACGAGGCTGACGGACTGGACGAGTGCTGGATTCCATACGATGCCTATCGCAAAGCGAGTGCCACGTATCATGGCGAGAAGCATCTGACCGACGACGAACTGAATGTTTATCTCAACGCCATACGCAACAAGATTGGAGCTAAAGGCAAACTGCTCGTTGTTATCGACGCCTGTCATAGTGGCGACGGCACTCGTGGCTGCGACGACGAAGTGGTGAGAGGTGTGGAAGATGTATTGGAGGTAGACGATGAGAATGCTCGTGGCTTATATGAAACATTTGAGTCAATAAAATCGTTCTTCATGGGTTACAATGACAAGGAAGACGACATAAACAACAAAGCAAAACCATTGGCAGAACGATGGATTACTATCAGTGCCTGCCGAAGCGACGAGGTGAACATCGAGATGAAGACTCCTGCTGTAGGCAAACTAACCTATGCTTTATGCCAGGAACTAAAGAAATGCGGCAAAGGCAACAACGCGGAGTTTATGAAACGTATCAGAAAGTTTGTAAACAGCAATACTGGTAGCCGCCCACAACATCCCGAAATGACTGGTGAGGACATCAACAAATACAACATAACAGACATACTTAGAAAATAATGGCAAAGAAAATACAAATAAGTACACAGCAACAGGAGAATGAGGCTCGACTCGTTGCTGGCATGTACGACAAAGACAAGAAAATACAGTCGGAACTGTATTATTATTGCTATAATTACTTTCTCTCCAACTATCGTGGCGTGTTCTTCGCCGTAGAGGAATCTGCCATGGAGATATTCCAAAACACATTCATTGCGATGTGGGAGAACATAGAGCGTCGGAAGATTTATGTGAGTAACGGCATTGTGATGGGTAAGGACAACGAACCCTTGAGTGGCAGCATTCTCACTTATTTCATGGGTATTGCACGCATCAAATATCTGGAATGGGTAAGGGAGCATCCTTCTTATGCCGACCCAGAGACGGAAATGGGACGCAAAGTGAGAGAAGATGGATTTGACGCACAACAGTATATCAATATGCTGTATGACTCGAACGACAACAAGATGCTCGACATTATTGCCGACGTCATATCTCACATGTCAGAACGTTGCAGGGAGATACTGAGCAAGTTCTATTATGAGGAGAAGGACTTGGACACCATCCTTAACGAAATACCGACCATCGACTCTAAGAATGCGCTAAAAACCAAGAAGCACAAGTGCATGGAGTCGTTGCGCAATTCGGCAAAGAACATTTACCGCGATTATTTGAACTCATAAAGAAAGGAAAGAGATATGGATAAGGACTTTCAAGACAGAATAGACGAATACTTGCTTCGTGGCAACACGATGTCGGAGGAAGACAAGAAGCAGTTTCTGAAAGAAATTGAGGAGGATGCCGAAAAAAAGGAGCAGTATGAGCTGACTAAGAATATAAGAGTGGCTATTGTGAGCCGTGGCGAGAAACTGAAGGCTATGGCTGAGTTCCAGAAGGAAACTGAAGAAGCTAAAGAAGCTGTGACAACTGGACACAAGACTGATTTCAGAAAGAAATTGTTATGGTTCTCAAGTATTGCCGCAATATTGGTTGTCGGCTTCTTTGCCATCAATCCGCTGTTGGTCGACCACTCACAAAATGGCAGTGTACGTGGTAGCGACGACAATGTGTTTGAAATTGCGGCGCCCAACGATAGTTGCGATAATGACACCACTGTTGTCGACACCATTAATTTTCACCCACACGGATAGGGTTACTTTCCCGTCGTTTGTCTCATAAACAGTAAAAAACAAAACAATTATGACTATGAGACAAGAAGAAATAGTAAAGGAGATTAACCAGATGTGCGGCAAGGCGTTGCGGATGCCTTCTTTGGGTTGGCATTTCAAATACAACAACCAGGTTTATTGCTATGTAGTGGGCAACGACCAAGGCATGATACGCTTCTGCATTCCTTTTGTTGCGGGAATTTCATCAAACGACAAAGAGACACTATACAAAGCGGTGAACGACACCAATAGAAACGTGAAGTTCATCAAGGCTCTATTGTCGGAGAAAGATGACTGTAAAGTGTCGCTCGACTATGACCACAAAATCAACAACAAGGATACAGCAAACAACATAGTGCCACATATCATCATGGCTTTGGACTATGCGGTGAAGTATCTGATGAAGAAGCTGAAAGGATAAAAATAAGAAACAAAAACTAATCCTGACTTAGCGTCCCCTCAATCGCGTTTGAAACAAAATTCAAATGGGTTGAGGGGATTTTTTAAGTTTAGCAAGTTCAGAGAATTCAGTAGTTAAAGGAGTTAAGGAGTTAAGCCAAATGCTTATAAGTATATGTAAAGATAATTCTGAACTATTACTTAGTGCTATAAATAAAGCAAAAAAAAGTTTTGCTAAAAAAAAGTGACATATCTGCCATAAATGCCACAACATGCTCAATGCCAATGATTTAACCAATGGCAGATACATGGCAGATTCGAGTTAAAAGGTGGAAATGTGCCAGCCTGAGGTTTTAGGGGGATTATGGCTGTGGTCTGGAAAACCATGTTTTAGGTTCTGGTACGACTTGTTTTTGATTCTGGTACGACTTGTTTTTGATTCTGGTACGACTTGTTTTTGGTTCTGGTACGACTCGATTTAGGTTCATGTAACAATTGTTTGGAGTTCTTGTAACAACTGTTTTGGGATACTTGTAATAATTTAAACTTAAATTATGGCTGGCAGATAAACCCCTTCTTACAACATATCTGCCATGTATCTGCCAGTCGTTAACAAATTGAGATTAAGCTCATTACAACGATCATGGCAGATATGGCAGATTTTTTAAGCAAAACATTTTTTTTAAATAAGATACCAATAAAAATCTGACAGACATAAAATCTGATACATTAGAATTGATTATCCAAAACTTTTGTTCTATTGCAATACTCCTTAAACTCTTTCCTTGTCATAGCAATACCTTTGGACGCGTTACTGTCAAGTCCGTAGACAAAAGGAGTAGACAGCAAAGTGTATTTGCCTAATTTCAAGCAAATGCGGATTGGCTTGTCATAACCTTTATAGTTCTTGGCTTGCCCTTTTGCCTCTGCCTTTTCTTTCACCAATACTTCACTCATATCTATTGCTTCCACCGAGAGCACCTGATAATATCCTTTTACCAAGTGGTTATCCACAGGAGCGAAGTATCTTATCTTCTGGAAATCAACACCCGAAAGAATGGATTTATAACCCGAAAAGAACATTTCGCCTTGACCATTCAACACCAATTCTTTGTGGATATTCACATGACTATCTACTGATGCAATGTAGAATGTACCCTTATTTACTGGCTCATCCGAGTATTCCAATCCCTTTTGAGGAATGCTTTCTTCCAACAACCGTTCCCGTCCGTTGTCATCCTCAAGCCAATGACGGATTTGCCGGCGCAAGGCTTGCTCTGAACTGTTGGCATTTATGATGATGCTTCCGTCCCCAGCATGCTGCTCTTGGTCGGGACGCAAGGGGAATGCACCAATTCCTATCAAGCGGTTAGATTGCTGATAGTAATAGTCACCATTCTCTGCGTCAAGTGCCTCCAACGGTATGCGACCAGGAAACAGCACATAACCAGCTATGATTTCTTTCTTCAAGTGTTCGTGGTCACGTCCTTCTTCCGTGTAGTATATGGCATCACGGTAACGATGCATCTGGTCAATGGCATCAGCTGGCGGCACATCATAACGGCTGTCATATCTGCTGCCGTTCTCATCCGTGTCGGCTATTCGGTATTTTGCATCAAACAGGTAGGTGAACTTCATATTACCTTCTGCTTGCCTGCTCAGTCTCAGCACAATATCAGGACGCTGCACAGTCGTCATTGTGTTTAGTCCGCTTATGGCTGAAAGGGATTTGCCTTTATGCACCTCGGCATTGTAGCATACACTTGCCAACTCAATGCCGTCTTGGTTGATGAAATTCACCGAACCGCCATATACGAGTTGCGGAATAAAGTCGTTGCTAATGTCTCTGCCGTTCACCTTTGGCTTGGCATCCTTGCCCAATTCCTTCATCACATCCTGCACAATGTTCTTCACCTTGATGAAGCACCATATCTCATATAGGTCGCAGATGTCTTTCACCTCCAGTTTTCTCATGCCATCCTCCAGTTCATAGCCCTGCTGCAGTTCCACCCATTTCTCCATGATGGTCTTATAGCCTTGTGCCTGTTTCATCTAATGAACAAACGCTCTCTATTTTGTGGTACACCAAAGTATTTGGCGTTTAAAACTTCAAAACTATAAGCATACCCCAACTCTTCCAGCGTAGCAAGAATTGTTTTTAAAGTTTCCCCTTTCATGTGTGTTTTCAATCCTTTAACATTTTCAAGGAACAACACCTTAGGCGGGCAACCAATACTGATCTTTTGTTTTACAATATTGGCAATATTAAAAAATAACGTACCTCTTGTATCTTCGAAGCCTCGTCTAAGTCCTGCTATAGAAAAAGGTTGACACGGAAAACCACCACAACAAATATCAAATGGAGGTATTTCGGTAGGATCTTGCTTTGTTATGTCTTCATTAAAATAATAGTTGTTGTTCTCAAAAAGATTCGGGGCAATGTCTTTATAATTAGCTTCATACGAAATACGAGCATTTTTGTCCCATTCGCTTGCAAATACGCACTTCATGCCGACAGAGTGCATCGCTTGATGAAACCCTCCAATGCCAGCAAATTAATCAATAAATGTATATGTCTTTTTCTTTGCCATATTATTCTTAGTCCAACCTTAATCTCTCACTAATAAAAAGAGAAATCCTCACTAAACGTCTTAATCTCGTCAGTAAGTATTCAATATTATTCAACCTTCTTTGGCAATTTGTTTGAAGTCTTTTCTATTTTCTTCTCGTTGCTTGCCACTCTGCGTTCCACTTTCTTTATGTCCTCAGCAGGAGGAAGGTTTTCGGGTTTTATGCCTCGTTGCCCCAGCATCTGCCTTACGCTTACATTGTTCTGAACGTGTTCGGCAGTAATGCTCTGTTCACCATAAAGGTCTTTCTGCTCCACATTGTAATTTGTCATTTCTGTTGCGAGGTTTTTTGCAGCAATGGTCAGCGTAGGAAGAAAGTCAGCCAACGGACGTGTTGACTTGATGCCGAGGCGAAGTTTCATGTCTTCGGTGGTATGTCCGCCAAACAAAGCCGTATCACCTTTTGAACGTATACGACCAAATCCACAGTCATCAACACCACGCTCATAAATGTTGCGAGACAATTGTTTTTCTGAAGCACGCAACCGATCGCGTGTTTCCAGACGTGACACTTGCTGCAAATGCTCGGCTATAAGTTCAGCCCGCCTTGTCTGTAATGCAAAATAACCTTGTGCAAATGCTATTTCTTCTTTCTTTGGATCACCGTTCTGAGCTATGAGATAACAGGCAAAACGAGTAAGCATATAGTCCTTGACTTCACGCTTTGAACCACTACCCAATGCAACCATTTTCGTGACCTCACGAAAATGGTCATCCACGTTGATATTCTGTGACTTACATGATTCTACGGCTCTACCTATAGCTATAGTGAAATTCTCCCAACGTGCATAGCCAAGAACCGACTGAAGTTCGCGTGCAAACCATACTTCAACCTTTTCTTTGCCATTATCGCTCTCAATGTAATGCGTTATATCGTTGAAAGCGGATGTATGCTGATTTATTCTTTGAATGTCCATGTTATAATATTTCTTTGTTTTCTTTCTCCTCACTAACCGCCTTTATCTCGTCAGCAAGTACTTTCTGTAATTTCTCTTTCGGTACTATCAACTGATAAATAGCATATTATGCGACCACGGCAAAAGTGCTACGGAGCGTAGCACTTTTTCATCATGCCCAGCGTAACTCTCATAGAGAATGCAAAGGTAATTATAATACATCACAATTACGCATAAACGCAGTGAGATTTACGTTTGTTTTGCAACTTGGTGATTAAGCATATTACAACGGTTATGGCAGATATGTCACTTTTTTTAAGCAAAACATTTTTTTAAGACAAGATGCTGTGCACCCAACAAAATAAAGGCTGACACATTGAGAAAAATTCGTTCAATGTGCCAGCCCATATACCAGTTTACGTTTTTCTTTATTTTGCCGACTCGCTGCTGAAATAAGGCACAAGTCGGATGTCGCCGTCAACGATGCCACCCGGTATCGTATACTCGCCATTCTTGAATTTTGAGGCAGAAACAGTTGTCTCGGTCCAGTTGCCTTCCTGTGCACCATCGAGATTGCGTCCATGACGTATCACGAGTTTTGAGAAGCGGAATCCCGGTGCAGGCACAGCCTTCACACTTACTGGTTTGCCGCAAATGGCTGTCTTTCCAGTCACCGCACTGCCGTCGGCAAGAAGGATGTCGCCATTAAGACCACCACCGAGAGCGTCGACTCCACGGCTGAGGCTTATAAGGTCGCCTTCCTTAAATGTCTTGACAGCAGCCTTGCCACTTGTGGTGAAGAAAGGCTTGTCGTCGTCGCTGATTACGATGTCGTCGATAAATGCAGCGAAGTCGGCATCAAGATTATGTGGCGAAGTGGCATCGGGGACGATAAGCAGATGGCGTATGGTGACACCATCGGAACCAAACATCGGGAAGACAGCGTCGTTCCACTGTCCAGCCACAAGCGGTTGAGTAGATGTGCTCCAGAACTGCTCCGTCAATGGCGACTGTCCTGGACGATTGTCGCGATTGCCAAGACCAATGAGCATTGCGGGAGCCGACTTGGGCGAATATATCTTTACATGCACATAGCGTTTCTGCTTGGTCTGAGCAAACGGCTCGCGCAGTCCCACCAAGGCACCAAACGTGTTGCTGCCGAAGCGCGAACGCTGAAGGGCGAGAATATGGCTTGAAGCGTTGGGCGTGAAGCCGCGCAATGAGTCGGCACCTGTAAGATGGTTTTTCACCACACGCACATTGCCAGAGATTGTGTTGTTGCGGAAGGGTGAGTTCTCCCATGTGTCGTATACGCTGACTGATGCATACGACTCGGGCGACTCGAAGTCGCACAGATTGCGTTCGGCATTCTGGGCTGTTGCCGACATCGACATGCCTACCATTGCCGACAGCAACATCAACTTGCCGAAATATATTGATTTCTTCATCGTTTTCTTTGTTTCTTCTGTTCTGTTGTTTGTTGTTTTTTGGGGGAAAAGCATTAATATACCGACAGACTCTGGATCAGCGGACAAGCCTTGCTGTCGTTGATAGTCACACGCAAGGCACGCACCTTGTAGCCGTCGCCCTCGTAGCTCTTTGCTGTCGAGCCATTGAGCGGCACGATGCGCTTATAGCCAATTGTGGTTGTGGCGATGTCGGTGGCACGAGGAGTGAAGTCTACCCCATTCTCGCTTGTCTCGATGGTGAACGAGCGGACACGCTGTCCGAGCTTGATGTGCTCCATGAGCTGCACATAGCGCACAGTCGTGGGTTTGTCCCATGTCAGAGTGATGGTGGCCTTGGTGGTGGCATCGTCGGTAGCCCAATAGGTGTCGGTTTTACCGTCGGTGAGGTTGCGTGCCGAATAGTTGCGATGCTGTCCTGCAGCACGTTCCTGACTTGCACTTACAGTAGCCTTGCGAGCCAAGTCGTTGCCGAGACGTGTGCTCAACATCTTTCCCAGTTCAGCCATGCGCTTCTCGGTAGCTTCGGGTATGAGTCCGTTCACGTCGGGCGGCAGATTGAGTATGAGTGTGGCGTTGCGTCCAACAGTCTCCAGATACATCTGGAACAGACGCTCGGCAGAGAGCACCTTCTCGTTCTTCTTCCAGAACCATCCACCTGTTGTGGCTTTGGCGTCGCTCTCGCCCGGATGCCACTGCCATCCGTTCTCGTCGCCACTCTCGGCATTGCCCATAGCCCAACATGTCTCACCAGCATGTCCTGCCTCGTTGCCAATCCAGCGAACCTCGCCGCCTACTCCCCACATCACCACATTGGGCAGCAATGAGTGAATGGAGTCTCTGAGGTTGGGAATGTCGTAGAATGTCTGAGCGTTGTCGATGGTGCGTCGGCCTGTAGTGCCCTTGCCACCATAGGCTCCACCGTAGTATCCGGCATGGTCGCCACCTGTGGCTCCGTCGAACCACATCTCAAACTGGTCGCTACCATACTTGGCGAGTTCCACACACTGTGGGAAGAACACTCGCTCGGCATAATTGTCGGTATATTTTCCGTCGGCGTCTTTCTCGCCCCAATACTTACTATTGAGGTCCCATGGCGACACGTAGAAACCATACTTCATCTTCATTTTGCGTGCGGCACGTGCAAAGTCGCGAGGAATATTGGTCTTACGAGCACTCTCGGTGGCTGAGCTTAGCACACTGTGGGTTGTAGTGGCTGTTGGCCACAGGCAGAATCCGTCGTGGTGCTTCACCACAGCTATGCCACCCTTCATGCCAGCCGACTTTGCCACACGCAGCCACTGAGCTGGGTCGGGCACACGTGTCGGGGCAAATGTGGCTTCGTCTTCTGTACCGTCGCCCCATTCCTTACCTGTATAGGTGTCCATGCCATAATGGAAGAAGGCATAAAACTCGGTCTCGTTCCACAACAACTGTCTGCGACTCGGCACGGGGAACACCGGGCGCGGCGTGTTGTCGGGATTGCTCACCTCGAACTGCTTGAGTTCAAATTCTGAATTTGAGGTCTGGGCAGTCGCCGGACTAAACATTGGCAGAAAACACAAACCACAGAATAATTTCTGAAAGAGATTCATTTTTTGATTGTTTATCTTACGGATATAATATGTTCAGTGAATTAGTATTACTTAGTTTGCCCACAAAGTTAAGAAAAAAGATACAAAAGACAAAGATAAAACTCAATTAATATCATTTTATAAGAATATCTGTCAAAGAAAACTTGCCCATGTCGAAAGTTATACGTAACTTTACCACGTGATTTCAAAGTAAATACTAATTAATTGAAATTATATGAAGAAAGCCGTTCAGCTCACCTTTAATTTCGACGACTACGACACAAACACTTGCCTGACAGAGAGTTTGCCGCAGAGCAAACCGCAAACAGAGCATAGCGCATTTCCTTCATCAAACAAGGAGATGCCGCTAATCGACGCCCTGTCGTTGGCATTAACTGAGATTGGCAAGTATCTGAAGAATTTCCCGCCAACCATTCCTTCCACTGTTTTTGAGCTTATATTTATCGAAGGAAAGGAACGCAAGGAAATAAGCCAACAGCCTATAAAAAATTCCGACATTACGCTTCCTTGCCCCGAGCGCATAAGGCAGATAATAAAAATCATAGCACACGAACTCAGTGCAGGCTATTGTGTGCAGATGCTCAACAACGTTAAGCTGAAAGCCAGCATTTGCAAGCGCATCAAAACCCTTACCGAGCGACAAACAGGAATGTATATCGACACCACTAATATGCCTGAGCCGAAACAGAAGACAATCACAGGCGTTGCACACGTGCTGTCGATGAGCATCATTGCCAAAGACTCCGTACTGCCTATGCTCGAGGGATGCTTCATTGTAGGCAAGGACGTTTCGAAGGAGGTGTTCAAGAAACACTATCTCGCCACTTTCCAAACGCTTCAGGAGAATGTGCGCCACATGTCGTTCGACGCCCTAACTCGTAGCATGGCAAAAACCGTGGTGATGAAAGACACTAAGGTAGACAACCGTATTGTGAGACTGTGCCTTAAAGACTCGTCGAAGTTCACGACAAGCCTCAACGACAATGGCGTGGAACAGTATATCATTAAGTATGAGTATCTGCGCTACCATCAACAACTGGCACGCATCATTTACGAGAAAAAGTCAATCAGTCCGCAAGAGCTTCAGGAGGAGACCTTGCGCAGGGGAAACAATACAAATGTGTTCAGCATGACCCAGACACACAAAAAATATCCATGGTGTGTGCCTATGGGCAAGGTGTTGTGGCTATATCGCGAAGACGAGACCGCACTCGCACGAATACAGGACGTCATAAAGGAATACTGCGAGGAGCACGTGGCTTTCTCTTACACAGAAATAAATGACTACCTGCGCCGCAGGGGATACAACATGATAGAGGGGTCGCTCAGGAACTACATCATGCGCTACTGTCGCCGACTGAACGCCGACCGCAACATGTTCAGACTCACCGAGACTGTGCCTAAGGAGGAAGACCACCTGTGGTATAAGCGAGTGAAGCCCACGAAGCGCAAAAGGGTTATAGCCTACAGCGGCAAACTGCAAAACGAAATCATGGGATTCATCTCGCAACATCCACGCCAACGCATTCCACGCGCCGAACTGAAGAGAAATCTTGAACCGTTCTTCGCCAAACAAGGCATCAACATCAACAACTTCTATAAATGGCTCAACAAAATCGACAATATAGAACTTGTAGAAGTGGAAGGTGTGGCATATGTGGCGTTAAAGAAGTGAACGCTTGCTACCCTTCCCCATTGCGATAGTTCACAGGCGACACGCCCACTTGCTTCTTGAAGAAAGTGCCAAAGGCTGAGGCATTAGGGAAGTTGAGATAGTCGGAGATTTCCTTTATGCTCTTGTCGGTGTTGTTAATGAGGAAGATGGCTTTCTTGGTTATTGCCTTGAAGACAAGTTGCTGAACGGTGCTGCCCGACACCGACTTGACAAGCGACGTGAGGTATTTGGGCGACAGGCATAGTTTGTCGGCATAAAACCTCACGCCACGCTCATGGGTGTAGTGCTGGTCGATGAGTTGCATGAGTTGCATGTAGGTCTCAAGTTTGCGGTTGGAGGCATGGTCGCTGTCCTTGGCTAGTTCGCTGAATATGCTGCACACCCTGTAGGTGAGCGCAAGGAGGAGCAGTTTGCGCTCGTTGGCTGCAAACACGTTGCCATCGCTCTTGCCCACTGCCAGCAACTCTGAATATTTAGCAAATTCACTCTCGTGACCTGTGTGCATCACCCAGCAATCATGTGGATTGAGCATCTCGACGAACTTCATACCCACAATGGTGCTACCGAGAATGTCGCGAATAGGGTCGACACTATACAATATGACTACCACAGAGCAGTCGTCGCTATAACTGGATACTGAGAAGTGGACATCACGAGAGAGAAACACCGTCTCGCCCTTGCGTGCAGTATATTCCACTCCCTCACAACAAAACGCGAAGCTACCCGACACACACACAATGATGCCCACCCCGGCAACACGATAGTTGTCGAAGAACGCCTTAGGAAAAGAATTTATATTGCCACACGAACAGCAGATATCTTCATTATTGGATATCTGCTGTTCGAGCATATTTATGTCATTGCTATTATTTTTCATTGCTTCTGCCGTTAGTTGGTGCGAAGTTAGCAAAAAATAATTGAACGGCAAAGACTGTATGAATCATATATATGAAATCCATTAATGTAATAATTGTCTTATAAGTAATTCTAATAAGGTCGCAGTACCTATTGTAGTATACTGCAGTGTCAATTAACTGAAACTCCAGTACCACATATAAGAAACTCCAGTACCAATTAGATTACACTAAAAACGGTACTGGAGTAACATTTCGTTGAATTCACTAATAATTTATATACCCTTCTTTCGTATCCTTGGATATATCCCTCTTGGGCCACGGCACCACAAGCATCAATCCCGCAAGAATCATACAGGCATATATTGTCCAACCCGACATTTCTTTGATTGCCGACAGAGTGGCTTGCACCTGCACTTTGCCCTTGGTCGACATGGCAGCCATATTCTGTGCCTCGGTTTCGCTCTTGCCTTGATACTGCATTCCGCGAGCCGTCATGTCGTAGGTTGAGGCTGTCTCAACATTTGTGCGGTCGTAGTCGTGGGCATAGCGTGTGATGTAGTATTGCTGACGATACTGGAACACGTTCTGATAGAGAGCCGAGCCAATGCTTGGAGCAATCACCATACGCACGGTGAGCATAATGCACACCCATGTGGACAATAGCTTGTAGGGCATACGCTGGTTGGCATAAACGGCGATGAGCGAATAAAGAAGCATCATTCCTGTGGCTCGGATAACAACGGGCCACTTCATGCGCTCGAACATTCCTGCTGTCTGCACCTCGAAATACATAAAGAGCGAAGCGGCTGCTATGAGCACGAAACCCAAGGCAAAGAACCACTTGAAATGCACACCCTTGTTGTTGAGTATAAGGATAGTAACCAGTCCGATGAAATATCCTAAGAGCACCCAGTTGCCGAGTGCAGCCACTTGAATCTGGTCGGTCTTCATGCCCACACCCACAAAGATGTTGACAAGCATTGAGCTTGAGTTGCATATCATCAGTCCGATGAATAGCAGTATGCCGCCTTGGATGCTACGCGACTTAAAAGCCTTGAGCATGAAGTAGGGCGAACGGCGAGTCTTCTCAAGATACACGAAGAGCAATGTAGACACCACACATATCAGCGTAGCCCAGCATATGGATTCATCGTCATACCAGTCGTAGACCTTGCCATAGACCATGACATAGCAAAACGAGCAACACATAAGGCAGAACACAACCACATTGCCGAACTTAGAGAACGACAGCGGCGAGTGCTTGGTCTGGTAGGGGTTGTAGGGCATACACAACAGAGTGATGAGTATGGCCACGAGGATAGCACCAAGCATGGCGTAGTAGACCATCTGCCAATGGTAGTTGTAGGCAAACCATGCCGTAATCCATGTGCCTATCTGTCCGAGCAGCATGAAGAAGAAGTAGATGATAGGCTGACTTGCCTTCTTCTCGGTGTCGAGAGCGTCCCATCCTGCCTCGTCCTTAGGTTCGTTGCCAGGAGTGACGTTGCGCGTTGCCTCGATGCCGAAGCCATACTTGATGAGTGTGAAGAGGTTGCACATGAGCAATGTCTGTCGCACGAA
>CAKPZC010000045.1 GCA_934203355.1 uncultured Prevotella sp.
GTTTTCCTTGCGGATTCGCTCGAAAGTCTGTATGCCTAATGGATATAACTTAAGTGCCATAATCTTCGATGTTTTGTTTTTCCACCGTAAATTTACGGTTATTATTTTATATATGCAAATAAAATACTTACATACAACAAACTACTTCACAAACCTCAGCCTTGTCCACAACCATCGTGGTATCATTGCCCATGCAGCTACAAGCATGCGATAGCGCCAATCGATTGTGACAGTCTCTTTGCCTTGCATCACAGCCTTGACAATAGAGCGTGCAACACTATTAGCCGAGAGCTGCAATGGGAAATGACTTCCGGCAATAAGGTCGGTAGCTACAAAGCCGGGACGGATGTCGGTGATATGGATATTAAATCGGCGCATGCGCGACTGCTGTGCAAGACATTCAAGATAGTGCGACTGGAAACGCTTGGTGGCTGAATAAGCCGGTGCTGCTCCCAATCCACGTGTGCGTGCTATTGATGTGATGCAAGCTATCTGTCCACCTTTATTATTATTGGCAAACCAACTGTATGCTGCCGTAACCATACGTGTGAATCCCAAACCGTTGGTCTCCACGGTCTTCATCTCGCGTTCGATGTCAAGCTCGCAGTTCTCCCACCCTATTCCCGAACTATGGAAATAGAGATCCATACCGCCAAGCTCGTCTATAAGTTCATTAAGGAGCTGTGGCGCAGCCGCATCAGTTACGTCTATCTGTCGATAAGCCTTGATGTTCTCGTTTGACTTGACTATAGCTTCAAGCCGGTCAATGCGTCGTCCGGCTACACCGACAATGTATCCTCGCTCGGCAAGAAGACGAGCCACTTCGAGTCCTATACCCGACGTAGCTCCTGTTACTATTGCCTTCTTCATAAATATGCCAGCCTACATTATATTATAAGGTAACAATCACTATCTTATCAAGGAACTCTTACTACATCTACAACATGACTGCCAGCCCCGATAAGGTCGGCACGCTCAGAGATGCACTTCTGATATTCTATGAAACGGGTAAACGTCTCATCGCTCATGCGGTTGAGTCGTGTGCGCATATAGTCGGAAGCCCCATCGGGCGAGAATATAGTGACACGTTCCAAGCCTGCACACTCGTCCAGACGATTGATGTCGTCAATACGCACATAGTCGTACAGCTCGTCGGGCTGTGCCTGTATATGGAAGTTATTATCAACAGCACCACGCTCCATCAATCCTTCTATCCGGTCCTCGTCGAAGCAATACGACAGAATGCTGTATTCGTTCATTAGGTAAGCCACGAATATCAGTCCGCCGAGTTTGGTGACGCGCTTTGCCTCGTTAAGTGCCTTAAGTTTCTCCTCATCGCCAATGAGATGATAGAGCGGACCGAGCAATAGCGTTACGTCGGCCGATGCTGTAGGCAGGAACGGCATGTTGCGTGCGTCGCCCTGCACAACGTCGGCTGTAGGTTCACGCTTCAGGAACACCTCAATATTGCGACGCACCAGTTCTACAGCCTTCACCTTATAGCCTTCTGCCATAAGAGCTGATGTGTAGCGACCAGTTCCTGCACCAATGTCAAGCAGCTGCATGTCGGGATTGATGAACCTACGCAGATGGTGCATTGTGGTTTCAAACTCTACAATGCCGTGCCTACGCTGCAAGCGAAGGTCTTCGGGATGTTTATTGTAATGTTTCTCTATATTTGATAATGCCATAATGCAATTTTATTTTTTAACACTCAACATTCAACATTCAACACTCAACATTCAACATTAGCGACAACGTCGCTCACGATTTGTTCGTCGAGCAAGCGGTTGTCCTCAAGCAACTGCTCTACATCATATCTGTCGTACAGTCCCTTCTTAACGCCACATACAAGCACCTTCATATTCGATGTGCCGTAATAAGAAGCTATGCGCTCGCCAAAGCCACCGTCCTTGCAGCCGTCTTCGAGAGTTACCACAAGCTTATGGTTCATCTTCAACGCTTCGAGAGTATCCATGTCCACCTCATTCAGATAGCGAGGATTGACGAGCGTTGCATCAATGCCCTTATCGGCAAGCAGGCGCACTACGTTCTCGCCCTTCTGATAGAATGAGCCAGCAGCAATGATTGCCACCTTCGAGCCTTCGTGCATCACCTTATATTTAGCCTCATAACCATACTCTTCGTCCACATTCTCTGTTGTATGAACAACTCCGTTGCTCGGCACACGAATGGCTATAGGCTTCTTGTCCTGAAGTATTGCCCAACGCATCATGGCGAAATACTCCTCGAATGTGGTAGGAGCGAGATATACGAGTCCCGGAATGCTGCAGAGCATCGGAATATCAAAGAGGCAGATGTGTGTGATGTCGTTCATTGAGTTCACTCCGCCTCCAACTACATTGATTACGGCTGGATTGGAGTTGATGCAGAGGTCTTGTGCTATCTGGTCGTAAGTGCGCTGTATGAATGTGCTGTAGACTGTCCACACGGGATGCAGTCCACCCTTAGCCATACCCGAAATCATAGCCACAGCCTGTTCTTCGGCAATGCCCATATCAAGGTGCTGTGAGCCAGCCTGCTTGCGTTTGTCGGCAGTGAAGCCAGCTGCTGTAGGCGTTCCTGCTGTTACGGCAATTAGGGTCTTGTCCTTCTTCATCTCGCTTAGCATCCAGTCAGAGAAGAGTTCAGGATATGTCTCGCATGGTTTCACCTCGGGCATGGTTCCGTCGGCATTGCGAACAGGGCGACTGCCATCCTCCAGATTGAACGGCATTCCCCAATGCCAAGCTTCCTTATTCTTTACGGCAGGAGCATAGCCATGACCCTTCTCTGTGTGAATATGTACTACTGTTGGCTTGTCGGTATCCTTGACACTACGGAACACCTCAATGAGTTTCTCTATGTCGTTGCCTTCCTCCAGATACTTATATTCAAATCCCCATGCCTTAAACCAGTTGTGCTCGCACATGCCACGACTCTCGCGCAGCGCACGCAGATTCTTGTATATACCGCCATGGTTCTCGGCGATAGACATCTCGTTGTCGTTTACCACGATGATGATGCCCGTGCCAAGCTCAGAAGCCTCATCGAGTCCTTCGAAAGCCTCACCGCCCGACAGCGAACCGTCGCCAATAACGGCAATGATATTCTCCTTGGTTCCCTTTACGTCGCGTGCCTTCTGCAGTCCGGTTGCAAGACTAATGGATGTGGAAGTATGGCCCACCTCAAAGTTGTCGTACTCCGGGCACTCTGCCGGAGAAGAATATCCCGATATGGCATTCATATCGTATACGTTGCCAAGAAATCCTGCGGCACGACCGGTCAATACTTTATGCGGATAGCACTGGTGGCTGACATCAAACACAAACTTATCCTCTGGCGCATTGAACACATAGTGCAATGCTACCGTTGCTTCTACAAATCCGAGGTTAGGGCCTACGTGTCCGCCATGTTTGCTCACACGGTTGAGCACAGCCTGGCGTGTCTCGTCGGCTACAACGTTAAGGGCTTTGATGTCCAGCTTCTTCAAGTCGGCTGGACTCTGTATCTTCTCTATATACATCTGAGTTTATTGGTTTATTTGTTCGTTTCTGTTTTACGCTGCAAAGTTAAGCATTTTAGCAGATAATGGCTATACCTCAAATTCATAAATTATTACCTGTATTACCGTGAAAAGTTGAAATAAAAAAAAGTTTGTCCCTTTTCATAAAGAGACAAACCTATTGGAGATACCTTTTTGCTACAGGCAGTTGTGTTTATACCCACCGTTTCGCAAAATACGTAATTGAACGGCATATGGATTTAGGGAAAGGTTGCAGATAAAACACGCAACTTAGTATTGTGCGTTCTGCGGGTCGAAGTTTGTCCAACCGTCAAGCCAGCTGTCGTTAGCGTTGAAGGCTCCGATATAAGTTACCTGGTCGAACCAAGAATCAAGACCAGAGAAGTTTTGCGCTCCGAAGAGGTTGCTGCCAGTCTGCGGCATGAACGAAACGCCAACACCCTTGCCGTCAGCGAGCATCAACGACGACTTGTCGGCGAAGTAGCGGTTGTTGTTGGCAGCTGTCTCGAAGAATGTATGCGAGTATGACTGCTGGCTTTCTGACTTTACAGCCTTCTTCGCGAAGTCGTATTCCTTGTCTTCGTAGCACTTGTTGGCATCGGAGCCGATGATGTCGGCATTGGCAATGAATACGTTCTGCAGACGCAGTGCACCAGCCTTAGCCTGTGCAGGAGTGTCGCCCTTCTCGCCGTCGATAATCAGTCCGATAGGCCAGTCTGTCACTACAGAGTTGACACAATTGAGGCGTGACGAGCGGCGAATCTGCATGGCAGCCTGGAACTTGCCAAGACCAGAACCGTTGTTGGGGAAGTAAGAACCGGCTGTGATGTACGAGTTGCTGTTCTGGAAGTCGGCAGCAGTCTTAGGACCAACGAATGTTATGTTTGAGAATGTGGCTGTGGTGTATGGCGATACCTGAGCACCATCGGCACAGTTGTCGCTCTCGAAACCATTGCTTTGGCTTTGGTCGGCAATGCGCGGGTCGCGTACTGAGAGACCAAACTGCACCTTGCCCGAGAATCCGTTGTCGGTGTCGAAGTCGTCGTCCCAACCCTTGTATGCCACGAGATACTTGCAGTTGACAGCACCGCCAAACCATTCGTAGGAGTCGTCGTTGGAGAATGACACCTGAACGTGGTCAATCTTAGTGCCCGAACCTACCGAACCGAATGTCAAGCCATTAATCTCCTGGTCGGCCTTGAACGGATAGCCTGCAAATTCAATGCGGGCATAGCTCAACACGCCAGAGTTGTCGGTGTCGTCGTTGCCGCCATGCTTGGTGCGCGGACCACCCTCAATCTGCATCTCTGTCTGATTGTTGTGGGCCTTGCCGCAGATTATCACACCACCCCAGTCGCCAGGTCGACGCTGTCCTGCTGGCTGTGCCGAGGTGAAGACGATAGGAGCCTGAGCTGTGCCTTGGGCAATGAGTTTACCACCACGCTCCACGATAAGTGTCGCCTTGGTGGCCTTGTCGCCCTTGATGACGGTGCCTGGCTCGATGGTGAGCTCAGAGCCTTCGCCAATATATATCCATCCCTTGAGGGTGTAAACGCCTTTCTTTAGAGTCTGCTTGCCCTTGAAAACGAGTTCCTGGTCGCCGTTGCCAATCACTGTGCCCTGGGCGTTGTCCTTGCCATCCTCGCCAAAGAGCAGGTGGTCGCAAGCCTTGATACCGCCGTCGGTGGTCCATGTGTAGTTAGTGTCCGGAACTGGTGTCGGATCGTCGTTGTCACTACAGCTGCCCAATGTGGCAGCCATCATCAGGATGCCCATGCATCCAAAGAGATTCATATTGTTCATAATGTCCATCTTGTTCATCTTATTGAAAATATTGATTAGAACTTGTATATTGCCTGCAGACCGATGTTGCGTCCCGGCTTGTAGCAGCGCGACACTTCCTCTATCTCCTTGCGCGAGCCGTCGGAATAGGTGGCGTTGGCAAACTGCTTGTAGTAGACGCGCTCGGCGAGGAGGTCGCGGACGTTGAACTTCAGTTCCCAGTGGCTGCCCCATTTCTTGCCCACGGAGAAGTCGATGGTGTTGCGCGGCATCTCGTAGCTGTGGGGCACGCAGGCGTTGTCGTCGCTTGCCGAGCTGCCCTCGCTGCGGCCAACGCCGATGATGCGCTTGCCAATGCGGTTGTAGAGCAGGGCTATGTCGAGCTGAAGGGGCTCGTTCTTGTAGAATATGCCGGTGTTGACGAGATAGGGCGACTGTCCCTGCATGGGGCGGTCTTCCTCCTTGGAGCCTTTCTCAAACTTCACTTTACTCTTGATCAAGGCTCCGTTGAACGACCAGCTGAAGCCTCGCAGGCCGATGAACGAGAGGTCCTTGCGTATGTCGAGCTCAAGGCCGTAGTTGGCTGCGCTCTTGGCGTTCTTGTAGGAGTAGATGAGGTTGGTGCCGCCTGCCACGGTGTAGGTCCACTCTATAGGCGAATCGAAATTCTTGTAGAAGGCTGCGAGCGACACAGTCTCGCCACGCGAAGGATAGAACTCATAGCGCAGGTCGATGTTGTCGACGTAGCAGTTCTTCAATTCGGTGTTGCCCTGCACGTCGCTGGCAAGGTCGAAGTCGTAGAACACCGACGACGACACCTCGCGAAACTCGGGGCGGTTGATGCTGCGTCCATAGGATAGACGAAGCTGATGGCGGTCGTTGAATTTATAAGTGGCGTTGACCGAGGGGAAGAGGTCGTTGGTGCGGTAGTGGCGGCTTGTCTCGCTCTTCTCATAGTCGCGTGTGTTGGATATCAGCTCCATGTCGTTGTGCTCGAAGCGCACTCCAGCATGAACGCCAAGCTTGCCGAAGGGCAAAGAGGTTGCCACGTAAGCTGCACCGAGAGAGTAGTTGCCACGATAGTTGTTGCGCATCTGCTGTTGCTCGAAGAGATAGAGGCGGTCGGTTCCCATATACTGCTCGTCGCCGAGCAACGAGGTGATGTCGAGGTGCTGGAAATCTGAGGGGAGAGTGTTGGCAGCAGGATTCCACTGGTAGTAGAAGGAACGGGTGAGATACTCGCGAGTGCGGTATTCGCCATATCCGCCCACTTGCAGCGATGGTGTCCATCCAGAGAAGTCGAACTGATGCTTGTCGTTAATGCCTATGGAGAAGATGTGCTCGTCGAGTTGTGTCCATTCGCGAGATATGTCATTGCCGGTATGCAGGGCTATGTCGCCAGGGTTCTGCATATCGTTGAGGAGGTATCGCCTACGGTCAGGCAGACGACGGTTGGCATACGCGTACCCGACACTCCAATCGAGGGCATCGCCAGTGAAGGTATGCTTACCAGTGAGCTGACCGTTATAGGTGGTGCGTGAGCGGTAGTAGTATTCGGCACTGTGCTCCTGATTGCTCTGTGCGTCTACTCCCTCACGCCATGTGAAGCGATTGGTGGAAAGTTGGTTGAAGATGTTTTTCAACTGATATTTGTGGTTGCCGTTCCGTGAGAGGAACGTAAGGTTGAGCATGGCTCCAAGGCGCACATTATTATTATACTGCTGATCGGTAGAGTGGCGCAGATAGTTGGAGCGGTCGTTGGCGGTATCGTATATGCCGAAAAGATTGTTCTCCATGTCGCGGTAGGAGCGTTGCTCATTGGTGTAGTTGAGGGCGGCGAGCAGTCCGAGCGTGCGTCCGCCGAGGTTCCAGCGGTGGGCAAGGCTCGCAGAGAGCTTGAGGTCGCCTATGGGGTTGCGGCTCTTTATGCGCCAGTCGTTGTTGAGCCCATTGCCGCGAAGGTCGTAGAGGTTGTCGCCAACCTTGTTGCCCGCGTTGTTGAGTAGCGGATGGAGCGAGGCGTTGATGCCGCCACGCAGACTGCGCAAGCCGTTGTCGAATGCTAAAATGTCGGTGGCAGAGCCTTTGGCGTAACAGAAACGTTGGAAGATAGTAGACGTGTTCCAGTTGCCACCGACCGAAAAGGTTAGACTGTTTTCAGTAGGTATTTCCTTAGTGTTGACGATGATGAAGCCCCCTGAATAGTCGGCTGGATATTCAGCCGAGGGCGATTTCACGATTGTTAGATTGTCGATTTGGGAGCTTGGGATGATGTCGAACGAGAAGGCTCTTGAGTCGGCCTCGCTCGAAGGCACGGCTCCTCCATTCACCCATACGTTATTATAGCGCTGCGAGAGTCCGCGCACCATTACAAACTTGTCGTCTATGAGGCTCACGCCCGGCACACGGCGTATCACCTCACCCGCATTGGTGTCCTGCGTCCGGCTTATCTCTTGTGCCGAAACATTGCTCACTATGACGGGACTGTTCTTGGCCACTTGTAGCATAGCCGCGTCGGTGGAGCGTCGCTCCACGGCAGTTACAACCACCTCCTTCAGTTGCTGTTCGTCTGGAAGCATCGCGATGCTCAAGGCATCTTCCGCTGACGCATCCGTCACCCGAACCCCGTCAATTCGTTGGGGTTTGTATCCTACATAATTTATATATAAGGTGTAGGTTCCTTTCTTTAGTCCATTCAGTTGGAAATTGCCGTCGATGTCGGTAATGGCTTTGAGGCTACTGCCCTCTACAGTCACCACGGCACCGATGAGAGTCTCGTTGGATTTCTTATCCACCACGCTGCCCTTAATTTGCTGTGCAAGAGCTGTTGTGGTGGAGCCAAACATCAGCAGCGCAGTGGCTGCAATGGCTATCCTGTTGTTGCGTTTCGTCATTGTCTTTCTTTGCTAACTTTTTACGGTTGCAAAGTTAAGGGCATGATATTGCAAGGGGATTGCACGAGGGTTGAAAAAGGTTGACGAAGAGGTTAAGAAAAGGCTACAATTAGAATGGATATCCAATGGCGAAGTGCAGACTTTGACTGTCGCCAAACGACTTCATATTGTATATTCCATTCTTGTAAGGCACATGCAGACCTATGCCCCAGTCGAGACGCAACACAAAGAACTCCATGTCGTAGCGTATTCCGATACCTGTGCCAAGAGCCATTTCCTTTAAGAAATTCTTGGGTTGAAACTTAGAACCTGAACGATAGCCGTCGTCGCGCAATGCCCACACATTGCCAGCATCGAGAAACAGCGCACCGTAGAGATTGCCGAATAGTCGCGGACGATATTCAAGGTTGGCTTGGAATTTCAGGTCACCCGTCTGGTCCATATACGAGAGGCGCGACTGGTCGGTGTAGTATTTGCCAGGGCCAATACTGCGCACATTGAAGGCACGTATGCTGTTGGCACCACCCACATAGAACTGCTCGCTGTAGGGAGCCGACTCGGCATTGCCATACGACCATACTACTCCGGTATTGACGTGGCCCACAAGCTGACTATGGTCGGACACCTGCCATGTCTTGCGCAGATCGGTCTCCACCTTCAAGAACTGGGCATAGGGGTTCTTGAACATAGTTTTGCCCTTTTCCCCCCATTTCTTTCCCATCGCCATATAGCCCAACGACAGTATGTTGGATGCCTCGCTCACCGTGGTCTGCCAATAGATAGGATTGCGCATTGACGACGGCGACTGGTAGGTATAGGTGTATCTCATCTTGGGCACAAACTGGTCGGCCATGGACACGAGCAGATAAGGACTCTGCTGCAATATCTCGGCAAACTTTTCTGTCTGGCTCTGCATATATTCATATTGCACGATGAGTGGCGAGAACTTGTGTTGGCTTGTTGCCGTCGGCTGCACCGTGTAGGAGAGTTCGCCCGACACTATGTGGCGCTTGAAGAACCCCGAACGGTTGAGCACATCGCTCGAAGCCTTGATGAGGGTATTGGGCGTTGTGTAGTAGGGCTTGATGCGATGTCCACGCTTGCGACGTTGGCGACGCATGCGGTTTAGAATCTTGTTGACAAAGAGCAGGCGCGGAATCTCGAGCGACGCGTCGGCACCATACTCATAGGAGTTGAACTTTGAGCTTGTGCCGTCGGCTTGATGTCCCGTCTGCCACTCGTAGGAGCCATTGAGGTTTATCGACAGTTTCTCGCCGCCATGAAAGGCATTGCGCTTGGCTACACCCAGAGTGACACCAGGACCGAATCGACCGGTGGTCTTGCCTACGAGGTTTGCCTCTACATAAGCATCGTAGGGTTTGTCGAACACACAGTTGAGTGTGATGTCGAGCGTGTCGCACGCTGCCGACGTGTCGCGTGGAGCGAACCCCAAGTCTACACGCGAGAACAAGCCCTTCGACGTTAGCGTGTTGATAGTCTGTTGATAATTCTCAAGACTATAGAGCTGTCGTGGACGCAACTTCATGTCGCGGGTTATGGCACTACGTCTTATCGGCGTGCGTTTGCCGGTATAGATCATAGTGTAGCTGCGTTGGCGCAAGGTGTCGGTGAGTTGTTCGAGTGCGTTGCGGCGCATTTCAAGATTGATGCGTCCTATATACCATTTCTTGCCTATCTGTTCGGGCAGACTATCGGCATATTGCAGTCTCACCTGCGCTTTCTCGGGTGTGGCGAGCGTGTCGGCAAGATATGTGGCATATCCAGGCTGATAGTAAAAGTAGCCATTGTTGCGTAGCAGGTTGGATATGCGTGTGCGCTCGGCGTCGAGCGTAGTCACGTCGAAGGGGTCGCCCTTCTTTATTATCGACTCCGAGCGTGTGGAGTCGATGAGCAGCTGTGCCTCGTAGGGGAAGTTGCAATAGGCAAGCGAGTCGACCGTTGTCAGTTCGCCGAGGTTGACTGTATAGCGCACCTTTGCCTTCTTAGTGCTGTCGTTGGTGATGACGTCATAACTGGCATAACCGCCAAAATAACCACGCGCACGCAACAACTCGCGCACCACTTGTGTGTGGAGCGTCGGGTTGGTCTTGCTGAGTAATACGGGAGCTTTGCCGAATGTCTTGCCCAGCCATTTGCCCAATCCGTCGTCGGAGTCGTGAAACCAGTTATATATGCACAGACGATATGAGGGCCAGGGCCATCGCCAGTAGGCACTGCCTAAGATTGAGCCGTTGGGAGCTGTTGCGAGAGCCGTCTCCACCTCCTCCTTGGTAGAGATGAAGTGGTCGTTGGGCTCATAGTTCTCGTATATGGTGGTGCGCAATCCGGTGAATAGCTTGTCGCCCTCGGGCACGCTGCTCGTCTCGGAGCAAGCAACCAGAGCGAGTAAAAGAATCAGCATACAAGCCCTGCCCACAACTACACGTCGAGAGAGGCGTGACACTATATTATTCAAGACTTTCCTCATAAGAATATCTATTGTTTTCTGATTTATTTCTTAATGTTCATCACCGAGTCGGCAAGCTGAGTCTGCTTCGACTTTTTAAAGCGGAATATGTCTTTCCAACTGTCGAGTTTCTTGCGCCATATGAAACCTCCGCCAAACTGTTCCACATAACCTTCGAGCCAGTCGTAGGAGTCGCGGTCGTAGAACAGTTTCAGATACTTGTTGGACGTGGGCGACAGTCGATACTCAAACGTGACGTTGTCGAAGAACGTGTCGTTCTGGTTTTCCACCTCGGCTCCACTCGACACCTTGCCACCTATAACGATGCGCAGGCGGTTGTTCCATAGTCGCTTGGAGAACTTGAACGAGTAGTCGGTGTGCATCATTCCCGAGCCCACGGTGGTGTTGTCCATACCAAACGAGAGGTCGATGGTGCGCAGGGCATTACCCGAAATCTTGTTGATTTCCGAACTAAGAAACGAGCTTAGCATCGATGTTGCCGACAACGACCCGAGATTATTGTCGGTGATGTACATTCCCGTTGTGAGCATGGTGACGGCAAGCTTGCCACGGTTTTCGGCCGACTGGGTCATAAGCTCGTTGTGGAGTTGTTGGTCGTCGGGCGCATCGATGACGAACTGTAGTCCCATATCGTTGAGCGTCTTGGTGAGTTCCACACCACATTCGAACATCACGCTGCGTCCATTGCCACTTTCGTTGGCAACAGTGGTCTTATTCTCCTCTGTGGCTGTGATGTTGAGTCGCGGATTCATTGCGTCGCCCGAGAATTCCACGTAGCTACCATCCTTGATGGTGAATGTCTTGAGTGGGATTACTGGCAACGAGTATTTCATCTCGCCCGAACCAATAGTGTAGCGTCCATATAGCGAGAGTCCGTCGGTGGCAGTATATAGCATACGCAGTGTGCCACCACCAGTTATGTCGACATAGTTCGACTTCTCGGCATTTAGCGCACACAACACACGTGCGCTCTCGTCGACAGCCACCGTGAGGTCCATATTGAGTCCGTTGATAGGCGGGCGCTTCACGCTGACAGCTTCTGGGTCTTTGAAATTGACAAACTTCACGAGTCCTTCGAGCTGGTTGTCGGTGCTTAGTGGCGAGTCGCGCAGTATGTAGGTGATGTCGGTAGAACCGAGCACGTCGAGTCGTCCACGCATACGCAGATTGTCGAGTTGTCCGTCGACAAGACCAATGAAGTTCACATAAGCCTTACCAAAAGCCTCAGAGCGCAGTGTTTCCTTTGAGTCGATGAGCAGATAGTTGTCGGCACGCATACGCAAATAAGTCTTCATGCGCGACGGGTCGGCAAAGTCGACATAGCCATAAAGGTTCAGCGCACTATTGTTGCGCGCTATCAGCTGGAAGTTCTCGAGCTTCATGCGGCTGTTGGTTATCGTCAGCGGGTCGTCTGCCATGCGCATCTTCACACCGTAGGGTTCGCTCGCCACATAAGCCGAATCGAAGAATATTTCGCCATTTACATCTGGACGCGAGAGTGGACCCTTCACCTTCACCTCGCCCTCGGCATATCCTAAGAAGTTGATGATGCGGTCGGGCACAAAGCCGTCGAGCAGAAGCAGCGGCGTGCGCTGCAATGATATGTCGGCATCAATGGCACCCTCGCCCACGGTGTTGTACATGCCCGACAGCGTGCACACCTCGTAGTTGTCCATCGTCAGTGTGCCGTCGACATAGTGCTCCTTGCCGTTGTCCTTAGGCATATACACAAATTCGCTTGCCACATTGCCTATAGGACATTCCTCATATGCCATGTGGTCGACACTGAGCGACGACGACACAGATATATCGCCCTCCGAGGACTCCATATAGTGGAAGTCGCCGTTGAGCAATCCTGCCACATTGGGCGCATAGGGCACTATCGACAACACCTTCTTTAGGTCGAACTTGTTGAGACTGACGCTCAGGTCCTGGCGTGCCTCCACACTGTCGTTGGAATATATCTGCACCGCCATGCCGTCGTCGGCGAGCAGACGCATGTTGGCAGATACGCGCTCGTCGGAGGCGAAGAACACATAGTTGCCCTTGTTCACCTTGAACTTCTTGTAGCCTAATACGGGGTCGATACCACCCAAGGCGAGTCTTACACCGCCTGGCTCCATGTCGGCTTTCAGTCCGAGAGCAATACCCAGACGTTCGCGATTGTCGAACACGTTGGTACCGAGATATAGCGACGACTGCGTGAAGGCACCACGGAATTTGGCATTGAACACAAACTGAGGATTCTGACGGTTGTTGCGTATCTGTCCCTCAAAATCGGTCTTAGCAGAATCAGAGCGGAAAGCCATGCGTATGGTGTCGAGTTGTACTCCGGCAGCCACAAGCGAGTCGAGACTCATCGTACCATTGATGCCGTCGTGCGGCTCCATAGCCATATCGATGTAGGCGTTGTGGAAATCGTAGCCAAAACGTTTTAACATTCGGCTAAATACGTTCTCTTTTCCCGCACTGAGATAGACAGAAAGTTCGGGCAGACATTGGCGCAGCCTCAGTTGGTCGATATATCGTTCGGAGCGTTGTTTCTCAAGCTCCTTGTTTATTTCGTCAAAATGTTCGAGCAGATGCCCTATGTCTGCTCCGCCGTCGAGTCGCAGAGCGAAGTCGCCACATGCGATGGCTGCATGAGTGGTGTCGCGGCGTGTGAACATGTCGACCACGACATTCTCGGGACGATAGGCATTGGCAGAGTCGCGTATGACAATGTTGCCCACGGTGCCCTGCACAAGATGGTTTTTGCCGAGATCGCTTTGCAATTCCACATTGGCTGTAAGCGATGTCGATAGTGGTCGCTTCGTAATGCCCATGCGGAAGAAGTCGGCATTCACAAGATCGCATATCAATCGTGCGTCCACCTTGCGACGACTCATAAGTGCACTAAGGTCTATCACACCGTCGATGAGTGGCGTGTGGCTGTCGAGCACGGCGTGTCCCCTGCCATTGCTCACCTCGGCCGTGAGTCGCATGTCGGACAAGTCGTAGGCATCGAATCCAAATTTAGCCACCTCGCCATGTGCGTCGAGGCGCGTGCGTGGCGAGAGGAAGTCGAATCCTGCACCTTTGGCTGTCAGGGAGCCAGTGAATGGACGAAGCGGCATATTTGGCAGGAAATTGGCGAGTTGCAAGTTGTCGACATTCAAGTGGGCATTGTAGGCAAGTGAGCGGGCGTTGAAAGTGGCATTGCAACTCACCGATCCACCGCCTTGTGTTGCAGCGAATCGTGTGGCATAGCGTGGACCGTCGGCGTGGAGCGTGGCTTTCAGACCAATACCCGAAGGTATGTTTATTGCGTTTGCTGCCGACTTAGGTAGGGCAGCCTTCACGAAGTTGAGATTATAGGTATGGGCTTCGGCTTTAATGTCGGCACGCAGGCGGTCGGTGTGCATCAAGTTCTGTGCCTTGCCCGATGTCTTCATGGCGAACACTGTAGGATAAGTGATGTCGAAGCGGCGTATGTTCAGTGCACTCATATTGCCTTTAATGTCGGCATTGAGGGTGATAGGAGTGTCGGGCATACTGCGCAACAGTGGTTTGGGCATAAAGCCGAGCAACGGTACAAAGTCGCTCTTCACCACATATCCTTTGGCTTCGACACTCATTATGCCGGGGTTGCGGTCGGCAAAGGTCGAGAAGTCCATGTTGATATTGGCTCTAATCATCGACTTTGTGGTGCGTAGCCTCAAGTCGGGCAACTGTATGTGGGTGGAGTCGAGCTTTACACTACCGCAGAATTCCCTAACGCTGATGCCACTCTTTTCCTTCAGGGCACACTCCTTCAGACGCAAACTTGTGCCTGCGTCGCTATAATTAAGAGAGTCGATGTGGAGGGCTATGCCTGAGAGGTAGATGTGATTGTAGTCAAAGCCTGGTTGTCGGCGTTCATAACGGTTGTCGTAAGCCAATGAGCCTTCGCGCCAGTCGAGCGAGCCAACATTATATATTCCCCTGAAGAGGTCGAACAGTCCAGCACGAGCGTCAAGCTTTCCCACTCCAGCCGAGATGCGCAACGTGTCGCCGGGCATACTTATATTGGCCTTGGTGTTGCTTATGTCAAGCCGGTCGACGGCTATGCACCAATGCGATGGTGTAGATGTGGTGTCTTCGGGTACGGTGTCGTTCAATGCCACACTCACATTGGCATCGGCAAGCATTGCCTCCTCAATGTGTACGGTCTCGCGCTTAAGGTCGATGCCATGGCTTCGCAGAGTAAGTCGCCCCACCCTGCCCTTTACGTGTGCCGACGGCACAAACCGTGCGGTGTTCATCTTCACGTCGGCAAAATCAAGACGGTCTATCACGACGTTGCTGTTGAGCAACGGTCGCAATCTCACGTTGACAACAAGCTGGCGGGCATCGGCAATGGTGTCGGTGACATGACGAAGCGAGTCGTTGGGTTGTGTGGCACGGAGTCCATATATACCGAGGTCGAGCGGAAAACGCAGGCTCACACGGTCGACCATGACCGTCATGCCCGTAGCGTCAGAGGCATAAGCCGCCACTTGCCTTATAGCCCAGTTCTGAACCGGAGGCATATAAAGCAACACTGCAAGAATCACGACTATCAAAATGGGGATAGCCACAACGGCAGTTGCAATCTTCAGGGTTTTCTTTAATATAGGCTTCATGTGTGTGACGGCTTTTAATGGTTGTTTTTATTGATTTTGGTTTTCAAGGCTAAATGCCCTGCGAGATATCATGCCACAGGCGGTCGTTGGGCACAGGAGCGTCGATGGCAATATTTTCCTTCGACACGGGATGCACAAACTCCACATGGCGCGAGTGCAGCGATATGCTTCCATCGGGATTGCTTCGCGGCGAGCCATACTTCAAGTCGCCCTTTATGGGGCATCCCATGTGGGCGAGCTGGCAGCGTATCTGATGATGGCGACCAGTGAGCAGTTGCACCTCAAGGAGCATATAGTTATCCGATACCGAACGCACACGATACTTCAGCACAGCCTTCTTTGCCCCTGCCACCTCATGTGCGTGGGCATAGCTCTTGTTCTGTCGCTCGTTACGTGTGAGCCAGTCGGTAAGTGTGCCTTCGGGAGCTATGTCACGGCGCTTCACTATAGCCCAGTAGGTTTTGTGCACGTCGCCATTGCGAAACATGTCGTTGAGTCGCGACAATGCCTTGGACGTCTTGGCAAACACTACGAGTCCGCTCACAGGGCGGTCTAAGCGGTGAACAACTCCGAGAAACACGTTGCCCGGCTTTTGATATTTCTCCTTGATATATTGCTTGACGGTCTCCGACAGAGGTGTGTCGCCGGTCTTGTCTCCCTGCACAATCTCGCCACTCACCTTGTTAACGATAATGATATGATTGTCTTCGTAGACTACATTCATAATGTTAGGGTATGAATTTAAAAAAAATAGGAGGGCATGACATCATTACCATACCCTCCTACCATTAGTTATTATATAATCAATATTGATTACATGTTCATTCCACCGTCGATCTGGATAACCTGACCGCTCACATAGCTTGACATGTCAGAAGCGAGGAAGAGGCAAACATTGGCGATATCCTCTGTCTGACCACCACGACGAAGAGGAATCTTCTTCATCCAATCCTTGCGAATCTCCTCGGGCAGCTGTGCTGTCATGGCTGTCTCAATAAAGCCCGGAGCCACTGCATTAGCGCGAATACCCTTAGGACCGAGTTCCTGTGCGATTGACTTGGCGAGGGCAATCATACCAGCCTTTGAAGCAGCATAGTTGCACTGGCCAGCGTTACCATGAACGCCCACTACAGAAGCCATGTTGATGATAGAGCCGCTACGCTGACGGAGCATGATAGGCGAACAAGCGTGGATAAAGTTGAAAGCCGACTTGAGGTTGACATTCAACACTGCGTCCCACTGAGCCTCTGTCATACGGAGCATAAGTCCGTCCTTAGTGATACCTGCGTTGTTTACAAGAATATCGATTGAACCAAAGTCAGCGTGAATCTGCTTAACGGTCTTCTCTGTCTCCTCGAAATCAGCTGCATTGCCGGCATAAGCACGACAAGTAACGCCAAGAGCCTCAATCTCCTTGCGTGTAGCCTCAAGTCCGGCAGCCATGTCGTCGTTGAGCACGAGGTCAGTGAATGCAATATTTGCGCCTTCCGAGGCGAACTTCATAGCGACAGCCTTACCGATGCCGCGGGCTGCTCCAGTGACGAGGGCAGTCTTACCTGTTAATAATCCCATTTTCTTTAATTATTAATTATTATTTATTAATTACTAATTCGTTGCTAATGCAATCGCGTCCTATTGGATGATGCGTTTGCCAAGAGCGCCATACACCACTTTTGCCACAAGTGGCTTAGATGCCTCCTCGGTCATGCCGTGACCAATGCGTCCATAGATGAACGGCACTTCAAGACCCTTTATACAATAGTGGGTGATATCTGCTACAAGGTCTACGTCGTCGATATCGAACTCGCCGTCGGCTTTACCCTCGGCATATACCTTGCGAAAAAGATCAATCTCGTCTTCATCAAATTTCTTGCGCACCTTCTCTACCATCCATATATTGCGGAAGAACTCAGCACGCAGGTTGCCATTGCGCACCACCGTTTCCCTAATCAAGCTCAGATGTGTGTATATCAGCTCTATGATTTTGTCCTGTGGACGCATCTTCATTGCTGCCACCTCGTCGAGTTTGTCCGACAGACGCTCTAATTCCGACTCTATTACTGCCGAATACACGTCCTCCTTGCGGTTGAAATAAGTATAAAGCGTGCGACGTCCTTTTCCCGACGCCACTGCAATGTCGTTCATTGTAGTGTTGGCGATGCCGTTTTTGGCGAATAACTGGCGCGCCACATCAACGAGTTTTTGCCGAGTCTTGGATATTGACATAACGATTTATTCCTTGATTATCTTTGTTTCTTTATACCTTAAATATATATATAGTATGTGGCAATATGCTTGCACACAATGTAATGTGTGTGCAAAATTACAGCAATTATCCCATACACGCAAATAATTCAACTATATTTTACCCAAATTCTCCTAATTTCAACCTTAGTTAACATTGCCAACTATATGTATATCATAGCTATTCTAAAAGGTAAAAACAAGAATGACAAAAGCCGAAGAACAAGAAAAATGCAATTATTTTGAAAAAAGTTGTAAATATATTTGGTCGTTTAAATAAAAATACCTACCTTTGCACTCGCAATTCAGAAATGCTATCATTGCTAATAATTCTGAATAATTTTATGGTTAATATCGCGGAGTGGAGCAGTTGGTAGCTCGCCAGGCTCATAACCTGGAGGTCGCATGTTCGAGTCCTGCC
>CAKPZC010000046.1 GCA_934203355.1 uncultured Prevotella sp.
ATCTATGGTGATGACGTTAAGGCCTACGCTCAGATTCAGAAGTTCCTTGAGGACCAGGGCTTCGAGGATATCGGTGGCGAGTTCACCTATGTGCCTAACGACCTTAAGGACGTTGATTCAGAGCAGCGCGCTACTATCGACAAGATGGTGGAGCGTCTTGAGGACTTCGACGATGTGCAGAATGTTTATACTAACATGAAGCCTGAGGAGGGCGAGTAATAATAAATTGAAGTTTCGCAAGTTTTTAACTTGAGTAAAAAACTCGAGTCCCACTACCTTGCCTATCCTTAATGGGGCAATGGAGTGGGGCTTTTATTTTTTTTATTATGAATCACTTAGATTACACTACATGCGGCACATGCAGCCGCCTCATTACCATCGATGTAGATGCCGACGGCATCATACGCAACCTTTCGTTTCTGGGCGGTTGCAACGGCAATCTCAAGGGTATATGCGCCCTTGCTATAGGCAAGAAAGCCTCAGAAATAAAGCAGACACTAAAGGGAATCACCTGCGGTGGCAAACCCACAAGCTGCCCCGACCAACTGGCTACAGCGTTGGAACAGATGGGATATTGATATTTTTTTATTTCGATATTTGATATTTTCTTTCTTTGTTGACCATAGTTAGAAAAATATATGTACCTTTGCTTATGTAAAATCGACTAATGAACTGAAAAGCCTTGCACATATCCTTAAAAGTATATTCTGTATAGAGGCAAGTTCTTAAAACAAATTATTCTATTATGCTAAAGCAAATTATCAACGGTCGCGTTCTTACTCCAGAAGGCTGGCTTGAAGGCGGCTCTGTAATCATTGACGGTAATAAAATCAAAGCCGTGTCGAACAGTGACCTCCACATTGTCGAAGCCGAAATCATTGATGCCAAGGGATGCTATGTAGTTCCGGGCGGTGTAGAATTGCATGTGCATGGTGGTGGTGGACGCGACTTTATGGAAGGCACAGAGGAGGCTTTCCGTGTGGCTATCAAGGCACACATGAAGCACGGCACAACATCAATCTTCCCGACACTTTCTTCTTCTACAGTGCCTATGATTGAGGCTGCATGTGAGACATGCGAGAAACTTATGGCAGAGGAGAACAGTCCAGTGCTCGGACTCCACCTTGAAGGACCTTATTTCAATCCGAAGCAGGCTGGCGCTCAGATTCCTGAGTGGATTAAGGCTCCAGTTGCCGAGGAATACGAGCCATTGCTCGACAAGTATTCATGTATCAAGCGTTGGGACGAGGCTCCCGAACTTCCAGGTTCTATCGAGTTCATTAAGGCTTGCCGCAACCATGGTGTTTTGGCATCAATAGGCCACACTCGTGCCACTTATAAAGATGTGGTTGCAGGTCATAAGGCTGGCATGATGCATGCCACCCACTTCTATAATGCAATGCCCGTTGTATACAAGGAGCATGAGTTTAAGGTGCCAGGCACAGTAGAGAGTGTTTATGCGCTCCCCGACATGAGTGTAGAGGTTATAGCCGACGGCATCCATGTGCCACCAGTGATGCTCCGCATTGTTTATCAGATTAAGGGTGTAGAGAAGACAGCCCTCATTACCGACTCTTTGGCTTGTGCCGCAAGCGACGAGGGTGTGGCTTTCGACCCGCGTGTTATCCTTGAGGACGGCGTATGTAAGCTTGCCGACCACTCAGCTCTTGCAGGTTCAATAGCCACTATGGACCGTCTTATCCGCACATGTGTGCAGATGGCAAACATTCCTATGGAGGACGCATGCCGCATGGCAAGCGAGACGCCAGCAAAGATTATGGGTGTGTTCGACCGCAAGGGATCACTTGAGGACGGAAAGGATGCCGATATCATGATGTTCGACAACGATCTCAAGCTCACATACGTGATGCAGATGGGCAACGAAGTAACCAACGAACTCTAAACACATACAGTTATGTTAAAGCAAATAGTCAATGGTCGCATTCTCACCCCTAAAGGTTGGCTTGAAGGCGGCTCTGTAATCATCGAAGACAATAAAATCAAAGCCGTATCAAATATCGACCTCCATATTGTTGACGCCGAAATCATTGACGCCAAGGGATGTTATGTAGTTCCCGGCGGTATAGATATGCACACACATGGTGGTGGCGGACGCGACTTCATTGAGGCCAGCGAGGATGCTTTCCGTGCTGCTGTGAATGCCCACATGAAGCATGGCACAACAACAATATATCCAACACTCTCGTCGTCGACCATACCAACGATTGAGGCGGCTTGCCAGGTGTGCGAGAAACTCATGGCTGAACAAGACAGCCCAGTGCTCGGACTCCATATTGAGGGCTCATATATCAATCCAAAGCAGGCTGGTGCTCAGAATCCTGTGTTGATAAAGGCTCCGCTTGCCGAGGAATACGAGCCATTGCTCGAGAAGTATTCATGCATAAAGCGTTGGGATGAGGCTCCTGAATTGGATGGTTCGGTAGAGTTTATCAGCGAATGTCGCAAGCATGGGGTGCTCACTGCACTCACCTGCACACGTGCCACCTACGAAGATGTTGTGGCTGCCCATGAAGCAGGATTGTCGCATGCTGCACATTTCTACAACGCCATGCCAGTAGTTTACAAGGAGCATGAGTTCAAGGTGCCAGGCACAGTTGAGAGTGTTTATGCTCTTCAGGACATCACTGTTGAGGTAATTGCCGACGGCATCCACGTGCCTCCAGTGATGCTCAATGTGGTTTATCAAATCAAGGGCGTAGAGAAGACAGCTCTTATCACCGACTCTTTGGCTTATGCTGCAAGCGAAGGCAATGTGTCTTCCGAGCCAAGTGTTATCGTTGAAGACGGTGTTTGCAAGTTTGCCGACCATTCGGGACTTGCTGGCTCTATTGCCACTATGGACACTCTTATCCGTACCTGCATCCAGAAGGCGGAGATTCCAATGGAGGATGTGTTCCGTATGGCAAGCGAGACTCCTGCCAAGATTATGGGCATATTCGACCGTAAGGGCTCTATCGAGGAGAACAAGGATGCCGACATCATTATGTTTGATAAGGATATAAACCTCACCTATGTTATGCAGATGGGTAACGAGGTGACAAATGTGCTGTAAATTGCATAATCTTAAAAGAGCAATAAAAAACGACACAGACGACATGTATATGTCGTCTGTGTCGTTTTTTTATATTGTTAATTAAAGATTCGCAAGTCTTTAACTTGTCTACTGACAACATGTAGAAGACGTGCGAGACTTTAGTTATTTACTGTAGTCCTTCGGTGTATATCGCTTGTCGAAGTACACCACATTCTTGTCCTTGCCCGAGCGCAGAGTCCATTGGAAAGCGAAATTTTCCTTCTTGTAGGCACGCAATGAGGTGTTCTCCTTTACTGTGGCGAGCAGGGCATCGACAATTTTCTGGCGATTGTTGTCGAAGATGGTCTTGTTGTCGAGGTCGCCAGTCACTGTGCAATAATAGTGGTAGGTCTTGGTGGGAATTTCAAAAACCACGCTGTCGGTGCGTGTGAAGTTTTGTTCCGGTGTTGGACAATACTTTTTGGTGTATTCGCGTGCCTCGCGCTGAGCACGCTCCTCCAAACTCTCGTGGCAGCTGCACAGCAGTGCCGAACAGGCAATGGCGCCTAATAATATCTTCTTCATTTTTTATAAACTAAAAGTTCTAAAGTTAAAAAAAAACTATAGCTTTATCAGCAAAAGTTGTTACTTGTTATTATGTTGCATATTTTTCTTCTGCAAAGTTACCTATTTGTCGGAAAAAACAAGTAACTTTGCACATAAAACTGATATATATCAATGGACAATATTAGAAATTTCTGCATTATTGCCCACATCGACCACGGCAAATCAACACTTGCCGACCGATTGTTGGAGCGTACACAAACAATCAAGATAACTGAGGGTCAGATGCTTGACAACATGGATCTGGAACGTGAGCGAGGTATAACAATCAAGAGCCACGCCATCCAGATGGAGTATAAGCACAATGGCCAAACATATATTCTCAATCTTATTGACACCCCGGGCCACGTCGATTTCTCATACGAGGTGTCGCGAAGCATTGCTGCCTGCGAGGGCGCATTGCTTGTGGTGGATGCCACACAAGGCGTGCAGGCACAGACCATCTCCAACCTCTATATGGCTATAGAGCACGACTTGGAGATTATTCCTGTGCTCAACAAGATTGACATGCCAAGTGCAATGCCCGACGAGGTGGAAGACGAGATTATAGAGCTTATTGGTTGCAAGCGCGAGGACATACTCCGTGCTTCAGGCAAGACAGGCGAGGGCATCGACGAGGTGTTGCAGGCCATTGTGGAGCGAGTGCCTCATCCTACTGGCGACACCAAGGCCCCGTTGCAGGCTCTTATCTTCGATTCTGTATTCAACTCGTTCCGTGGCATCATCGCCTATTTTAAGATTGAGAGTGGCGAGATACGCAAGGGCGACAAGGTGAAATTCTTCAACACTGGCATGGAGTATATTGCCGACGAAGTGGGCGTGCTCAAGATGGACATGGTGCCTCGTCAGGTGCTTGGCACAGGCGAGGTGGGCTATATCATATCGGGCATCAAGGATGCCACCGAAGTAAAAGTGGGTGATACCATCACTCATGTGTCGCGTCCGTGCGAGAAGGCCATTTCTGGATTCCAGGAGGTAAAGCCAATGGTCTTTGCTGGTGTTTATCCTATTGACCCGAGCGAATACGAGAACTTGCGTGCGTCGCTTGAGAAACTTCAGCTCAATGATGCCTCGCTCACATTCTCGCCTGAGTCGTCGGTAGCTTTGGGATTCGGTTTCCGTTGCGGCTTCCTCGGACTTCTCCACATGGAGATTGTTCAGGAGCGATTAGACCGCGAGTTCAATATGGATGTCATCACTACTGTGCCCAACGTTTCCTATATGGTCTACGACAAGCAGGGCAACGTTAAGGAGGTGCACAATCCGTCGGGACTGCCCGAGCAGACTCTTATCGATCATATCGAGGAGCCTTACATACGCTCTACCATTATCACCACGACCAATTTCATAGGTCCTATCATGACGCTTTGTCTCGACAAGCGTGGCGAACTCATTAATCAGGAGTATGTCAGTGGCAATCGTGTTGAGCTGCATTTCATGTTGCCTTTGGGCGAGATTGTGATTGACTTCTACGATAAACTCAAGTCGATAAGCAAGGGCTATGCCTCGTTCGACTATCACGTCGATGGCTTCCGCCCATCGCGCCTTGCCAAGCTTGATATTCTGCTCAATGGTGAGCCAGTCGACGCTCTGTCGGCTCTCACCCATCAAGACAACGCTGTCAGCATGGGTCGAAAGATGTGCGAGAAGCTCAAGGACCTCATTCCGCGCCAGCAGTTCGACATTGCTATCCAGGCAGCTATCGGAGCCAAGATTGTGGCTCGCGAGACTATAAAGTGTGTGCGCAAGGACGTTACGGCTAAGTGCTATGGTGGCGACGTGAGCCGTAAGCGCAAGCTTTTGGAGAAGCAGAAGAAGGGCAAGAAGCGTATGAAGCAGATTGGCAATGTGGAAGTGCCACAGAAGGCATTCCTCGCTGTTCTGAAACTCGACTAACAAATTTTTAGCATAAGCATAGAAACAGAGAAAGCATAACAAAAAGAAAGGAAGGTATCTTATGAAAGAGATTGTCTCTACCAACACACGCGATATAGCACGTGAGTTGGCAAGGCGCTACAGTACGATGACACATGACGAGCTTGACCTCTTGGAGAGCATTCTCGTGCCAGTTAAGTATGCCAAGGGAGAACTTGTACTCAAGGAAGGCGACTATTGCAAGCAGTTTATCTATGTGGACAAGGGTCTCATGCGGCAGTTCTATTTCAAGCATGGCAAGGAGGTCACCGAACATCTGGCTCAGGACCACACTATTGTCATGTGTATAGAGAGCCTTTTTAAGGAGGAGCCAACCAAACTTCAGATAGAGGCTATTGAGCCCACGGTGGCTTATGTACTGCCCAAAGCCGACCTTGAAAGGGTGGCAATGCACAATGTGAACATACAAATTCTTTACCGGAAGATTCTTGAAGAGAGTCTCATACAGTCGCAGGTGCACGCCGACCTCGTGCGCTTTGAGACTGCACAGGATCGCTACAAGAAGCTATGCAAGCTCATGCCACAGGTTGTGCTGCGTGCTCCGCTTGTGTATATTGCAAGCTATTTGCAGATGACTCCCGAGACTCTGTCGCGCGTTCGTGCATCTACATTGCTCGACTAAAGTAAGCTTGACAATTAATAGAAAGACATAACACTGATAAAACAACATCAACAACTGTGCGAATTCTTAGCGTAGCAGTTGTTGATGTTGTTTTTTTTATAAATATAAAAAGGCTACCACTTGACTGTCGCTTCTTCTTGAAATTCGGGAGAAGTGACAGCCAAGTGGCAGCCTTCTGTTTTAAAGGTTATAGCCAAGTGGCAGCCTTTTGTTTTAAAGGTGACAGCCAAGTGGGGCAACCCAATGGCTTTTTATTCTTATTTATAGAGATATCTCTTTATGCTCTTCTTTGGAGTCTTCTCGAACTCTTCCTTCACAATTTCTATTGCCGACAGACGGCAGTAGGGAGGTTGTGTGGCGTTGAGTTCCTGACGGTTCTCCTCCATAATTTTTTCGAGGTCAGAGTCGTTGAGTCGCATAGTTGCAGCCTCGTCGAAGTCGGGATAAACCAATCCCACGAGTTTCTCGCCGCGCTGCACAACAATACATTCGTTCACCATGGCAAGCGAATTAAGCTTGTCCTCAATCTCCTCTGGGTAGATATTCTGTCCCGAAGCTCCGAGTAGCATGTTCTTCGAGCGTCCCTTGATGAACACGTTGCCGTCGGCATCCATAAGTCCCAAGTCGCCTGTGTGATACCATCCCTCCTTGTCAAGAGTCTGTGCTGTAGCTTCCTCGTTCTTGTAGTAGCCGAGCATCACGTTCAAGCCACGTGCAAGAATTTCGCCTGGCACATTCTCGGGGTCGGGAGAGTCAATTTTCACCTCCATGTGCACTACTGGTTTGCCGCATGAACCAGCAACAAACTCCTGATAGTCGGCATAGCAGATGATTGGTGCACACTCTGTGGCTCCATAACCCACTGTATATGGGAACTCAATGCGCTTCAGGAACTGTTCCACCTCCTGATTAAAGGCAGCTCCACCTACAATAATCTCATAGAACTTGCCTCCGAAGGCGTTCACCACCTGCTCCCTTATCTTCTCGTTCACCTTTCTGCTCACGATAGGCATGTTAAGCAGCAGTCGCATGCGGTTGTTCTGTATCTTTGGGAACACCTTCTTGCGTATGATTTTCTCGATGACGAGTGGCACAGCGATGATAATGGCAGGCTTCACCTCGGCAAAGGCTGCCGCGATGATAGCCGGCGATGGTACGCGTGTGAGATAGAATATGTGGCATCCGTAAAGGAATTCGAACAGGAACTCAAACGCCATTCCATACATGTGTGCCATAGGCAATATGCTAATGACATTGTCGCCCCTCTTGACTTTCTTTCCAATCACGCTCATGGCAAAGTCGTAGTTGCTCCACAGCGCGCGGTAGGGAATCATCACACCTTTCGAGAATCCTGTAGTGCCACTGGTGTAGTTGATGAGTGCCATCTCCTCGTGGCTTTGCTCCTTGTAGTAGTTCACGTGTTCCTTGCGGAAATACTTTGGGAATTTCTTGCCAAACATCTCGTTGAGGTGCTCACGTGCATATGTGAGTTTGTCGGTGCGCGACACCACGAGTGAATAGTCGGGGATGTAGATGATGCCTTCAAGTTCGGGCATCTTGGTCTGGTCGATAATAGTTGCAACATAGTCGCCAACGAACAGCAGCTTAGCCTCACTGTGGTTTACGATGTTGTGTATCTGGTCGGCAGTGAACTCATGCAGGATAGGCACTGCCACGGCACCGTAAGTGAGGGTGGCGAGGAAAGCCACAGCCCAACTTGCGCTGTTTCTACCACATAGGGCAATTTTGTCGCCCTTTTCCACTCCGCTGCTTTCAAACATGATATGCAGCTTTTCAATCTTGCGTGCCACGTCGTGATATTGCAGTGTCGCGCCTTTGAAATCGGTTAGAGCGTCTTTGTCCCAATTGTCAACAATGCTTTTTTCTATCAAAGCATTAAAACTCGGTATCTCCTTCATTTGTAGTTGTTTTTGGTGTGAGGTGTTGTTGTTCTTTTTGTTTACTTGTAGAGATATCTCTTGATACTCTTCTTTGCCGTTTTCTCGAATTCCTCTATTTTGATTTCTATAGACGAAATCTTGCAGAAAGGAGGCAGTTGCGAATTCAGAGTCTTGAGGTTTTCGTCCATAATACCCTTCACGTCGTCGTCGTTAAAGTCCATTGCTTCCTTGTCTTCGATTTCTGGGTGAACGAGAGCCACCAGTTTGCTTCCGCGCTGAATTATTATGCTTTCGCCTACGAGCGGCATATTATTGAGTTTGTCTTCTATTTCTTCGGGGTAGACATTCTGTCCGTTTGCTCCGAGCAGCATGTTCTTTATTCGTCCCTTTATGTAGAAGTGGCCCGAGGGTGCCATTGTGGCAAGGTCGCCAGTGTGAAACCATCCGTCATTGTCGATTACGGCGCGTGTGGCTTCCTCGTTCTTGTAGTAGCCCAGCATCACGTTCAAGCCTCGGGCTATGAGTTCGCCTGGCACGTGTTCTGGGTCGGGGCTGTCCACCTTAGCTTCCATGTGTGCCACTACGGGTCCGCATGATGCCACTTTATATTTGTCGTGGTTGGCAAACGTGATGAGCGGTGCTGTCTCTGTGGTGCCGTAGCCTATAGTTATGGGTGCATCCACGCTGTTCAGGAATTCCTCTATGCCCTGATTGAGCGGTGCGCCGCCTACAATAATCTCGTAAGCATTGCCACCAAACGCGTCCATTATGCGTTGGCGTATGTGCTCCTTGATTTTCTTGTTTATTACGGGCATGTTCAGCAGCAACTTCATGCGGTTGGTCTGCACTTCGGCGAGCACCTTGCGTCTGATAATTTTCTCCACTACAAGCGGCACAGCCACAATGAGTCGCGGTTTCACCTCGGCAAATGCTTCGGCTATGAGCGACGGCGACGGCAGTCGGTTGAGGAAGTAGAGGTGGCAACCGTTGATTAGTCCGAACAAGAATTCCACAGCGAGTCCATACATGTGTGCCATGGGCAGGATGCTCACAAGATTGCTTCCTGGCTTCACGTTGGGTGCCAAACACTTCATTATGTGATCGATGTTGCCCCACAGTGCGCGGTATGGCAACATCACTCCCTTCGAGAATCCGGTGGTGCCACTAGTGTAGTTAATCATTGCCAGTTCCTCGGGGTTTTGCTCCTTATAATAATTAATGTGTTCCTTGCGGAAATACTTCGGGTAGCGTTTGCCGAATATCTCGTTGAGGTGTTCGCGCGCGAAGGTGAGTTGTTCGGTGCGGGCCACTATAATGGAGAAGTCGGGCAGATACATTATACCTTCAAGTTGCAGCATCTTGTCGGGGTCAATCTGCGTTTTCACCACATCGCCCACGAACAGGAGTTTCGATTCACTGTGGTTTACGATGTTGTGAATCTGCTCAGCGGTGAATTCGTTCTGTATCGGCACTGCAACAGCTCCATAGGTGAGTGTAGCAATGAATGCCACAGCCCAATGGCTACTGTTGCGTCCGCACAGGGCTATCTTGTCGCCCCGTTTCACGCCACAGTTCTCAAACATGATGTGTAGCTTCTCAATCTTACGTGCCACATCGTGGTATTGCAAGGTCGCTCCCTTGTAGTCGGTAAATGCGTCCTTATCCCAAAACTTTATAATACTCTCTTCAATATACGAGTTGAAACTGGGTATTTGCTCCATTGCACAATCTTCTAAATTTTGTGCAAAGGTACGAGATTATTTGCACATTTCCAAAACTTTTGTGCGGTATTTGAGTTTTCTAATGATATTTCTTGTTTTCTTATTCATATCTCATCGACTTTGCTGGATGTATGTGCGATATTAGGTAGCTTGGGGCTACGAGCACGAACATGGCTATGAGTAGCGTTGCCACGTTGAGAGCTGCTACGAAGAGCCAATTCACTTCCACAGGCACTGTGTCGACATAGTAAGTGGCGGGGTCGAGTTTTATGATGCCTGTTGTTTTTTGTAGATATATCATGGCGATTGCTATGATGTCGCCTATAATGAGTCCTTTGCCAATGATGAATGCAGCAAACCACAGGAATGTGTGTCTCACTGTAGAGTTGCGTGCTCCGAGTGCCTTCAATATGCCTATCATTGTTGTGCGTTCGAGTATAATGATGAGCAGTCCGCTTATCATTGTCACCACAGCCACGGCTGTCATAATGGCGAGTATAATCCACACGTTGAGGTCGAGCAGGTCGAGCCATGAGAATATTTGTGGCGAGAGTTCGCGTATTGACCTCGACGAGTAGGTGTTGCCATATTTGTCTTGTGTTCGGTTGATGCGGTTTATGAGCACTTCGGCAGTCTCCTGTAGGTGGTCGAAGTCCTTTACTGTAATTTCAGCACCCGTTGCCATGTCGGTTGTCCATGCGTTCAGTTTCTGTGCGGTATACAGGTCGCAGAACACCGTCACCTTATCATATTGTGCCAGGTTGGTTTGGTAGATGCCTTGAATGGTGAGTCGTCGTGTGCGCACTCCTCCGTCGCCGATGAAGTAGGCGAATATTCGGTCGCCGCTCTTCACCTGCAGTTTCTCTGCCATTGTTTGTGATATAAGAATGCGGTTGGTGCTTGATGTGTCAGAGAATTTTGGTATGCTTCCGCTCACCATGTTTTGGTGTATGAATGTAGAGTCGAACTCTGGTCCAACGCCCTTGAACATCACTCCGAGGAAGTCGTTATCGGTCTTCAGTATGCCTTGCTTCACGGCAAACCGCTGCACGTGCTCCACACCATATGTCTTGCGTAGCAGGTTCATCATCGAGTCGCCCATCTCAATAGGTTGGTCGGAGGCCGACGACTGTAGTGTGTAGAAGTTAGCCACCTGCACATGGCTTCCGAATCCCACCACCTTGTCTCTGATGGTATGTTTGAATCCGAGCACCACACACACGCTTATTATCATCACCGCCAGTCCTATAGCCACACCAGCTGTGGCGATGCGTATTGCAGGTTTCGACACCTTCTTGCTGTCGTCGGTATGGTCGGAATAAATACGGCGGGCTATAAAAAGAGGAAAATTCATTGTTTTTATAAATAATATTAAATGTTTAGTGTTTAATTGTTTGGGTTTCTTCTTCGACAAAAATCATCCCCAAACAATTAAACACTAAACATTATTAATAAATAATCTTTTAATAATTATCTACATCGTCAACTCGTCCCGGATAAACCTCCAGTGCCTTGCGCAACACGAGTAGTGCTCGTGTGAGGTCTTCCTTCTTCAGTACGTATGCTATGCGCACCTGGTTGCGTCCAGCACCGGGTGTGGTGTAGAATCCGGCTGCTGGAGCCATCATCACCGTCTCGCCCTCGTACGAGAACTCTTCGAGACACCATCGGCAGAACTTCTCGCTGTCGTCAACAGGCAACTTTGCCACGGTGTAGAATGCTCCCATTGGTATTGGCGAGTAAACTCCTGGTATGCGGTTGAGTCCATCGATTAGACATTTGCGTCGTTCCACGTATTCTTCGTATACGTCGCGGTAGTATTCCTCTGGTGCGTTGAGCGATGCCTCGGCAACAATCTGTCCCAGGAGTGGGGGAGAGAGTCGTGCTTGGCAGAGCTTCATAACGGCAGCGCGCACTTCGGCGTTCTTTGTAATTAGGGCACCGATACGTATGCCACATTCAGAATAGCGTTTCGACACCGAGTCGATGAGTATCACGTTCTGTTCTATTCCCTCCAGATGGCAAGCCGAGATGTAAGGTGAGCCAGTGTAGATATATTCGCGATACACCTCGTCGGAGAACAGATACAGGTCGTATTTCTTTACGAGGTCGCGTATCTGGTTCATCTCGCGGCGTGTATACAGGTAGCCTGTCGGGTTGTTGGGGTTGCATATGAGTATGGCTCGTGTGTGCTCATTGATAAGCTCCTCAAACTTCTCCACCTTTGGCAGCGAGAATCCCTCCTCGATGGTGGTGGCAATGGTGCGTATCTTGGCTCCAGCCGATATGGCGAACGCCATGTAGTTGGCGTAGGCTGGCTCTGGGATTATTATCTCGTCGCCTGGGTTAAGACACGACATGAAGGCAAAGAGCACCGCCTCCGAACCTCCCGACGTGATGATTATGTCGTCGGCAGTAACGTCGATTTTAAACCGCTTGTAGTAGTCGGTGAGTTTCTCGCGATAGGACTGTATGCCTTGCGAGGGAGAATATTCGAGCACCGTGCGGTCGATGTGTTTTAATGCGTCGAGTCCTACCTGAGGTGTTGGCAGGTCGGGCTGACCGATATTGAGGTGGTAGACTTTCACGCCTCGTTTCTTGGCGTCTACAGCCAATGGGGCCAACTTTCTGATAGGCGATTCGGGCATTTCAAGTCCGCGAACTGAGATTTCTGGCATATGCGTGCTATGTTTTTGTTGATATTTCGTTATCTGTAATGTGCAAAGGTACGATAAATAGAATGAAGCGCAAAATTTTTAATGGAAATTTTCTGTTGATTTGGTTATTTGGTTCAAACGTATAAAAAGTAAGATGTAAGAAAGTTTTTATTATTTTATCCATTGTCGGCATTGCGCATTTCCATAGGCGTGAAGCCTGTGTGTCGTTTGAAGTAGCGACAGAAGAACGACACATCGTTGAAATGATATTCCCATGCAATCTCCTTCACGCTTTGCTGGGTGGCGGCAAGTTGGAGCTTGAGTTGCAGTATGGTGTAGTGGTCGATAATGTGTTTTGGTGTCTCGTGGGTTATCTGCCTCACAATAAGTGTAAGGTATTTTGGGGTGATGTTCATCTGTGAGGCATAGTAAGCCACGTCGCGCGAGAGTTTGTAGTCGCGCTCAACTAGCATCATAAAACAGTTGAATAGTTCGCGCACTCTTGGCGTTTCACCCTTGCCCTTGACCATGCGTGGATTGCGTTGCAAGTATTCGTGAAAGCCTACGAAGAAAGCCTTGAGTTGTAGCAGCACGAGTTGTGATATGCATGTGCATCCCACTTGGTCGAAGTATACGTGTAGCAGGCTGAACATATTGTTGATTATGTCGGTCACTACGGGTGAGTCCTGGCGACAGCGGTCTTCGCGCAGTTGTTCATACACCGTGTGTTCAAGTTGCAGACTTGCCTCGCGCAGCATTGTTGCATCATATTGCAGCATTTCCACCATGAATTTCTCATCGCCTTCGTTAGATATTAAGTGTATTACGTCGTTGGGGAATATCGTTATTACGGCTCCCTCGTAGAGTTGCCACTCGTCGAAGTTCACCTGTAAGCGCGCTTTGCCACTACGGCAAATAATAATGGCACCGTAGTGAGCCACTTTCTGTTCCTTGGCAAACGAGCTGAGTGAGCTAATGAAAAGCCGTGGCTCGGCAGTTGTCGTGAAGTTGATTTCCGAATACATTTCTGTTGGCTTATTTAATGTGGGTTGTTTTCTGTGTGTTTTCTTTTTGTCTGCAAATATCGCTATTTTATGTGATATTAAAGAATATTTGTTCCCAAATAGTCTGTGTACATGGAAAAATATAAAACATGTTAATGACAGAAAACCCATACCTTTGCACCCGAAAAAAATAAACGACAAGTTTTAATAATAAATGCACAATAAATAAATTATAGAAGGTGACAAAGACTATTATTTTTCCAACATTATTGTTTCTCGTTGTCTCTCAGGATGTCGTGGCGCAGAAGTCGATGACCGTCGACGAACTCTTCAGCCACATTGAGCGCAGCTCGCGCCAGTTGCTTGCAAGCAAGACGGGAGTGGAGGCGGCACAGATGGGGATTGAAGCGGCTCGCTCCCAGCGTCTGCCCGACGTGGCTGCACAGTTGTCGATGAGTTATATAGGCAACGCCCTGCTCACCGATCGCGACTTTTCAAATGTTCACGGACTGCGTTCGCCCCATCTTGGCAATTCCTTTGCCCTTGAGGCAAGTCAGGCTATTTACACGGGTGGAGCTCTCTCGGCTGGCATCTCGCTTGCCGAACTCGGAAAGCGGCAGGCAGAGACGGGGGTAAGACTCACTCGTCAGCAGGCGCGGTTTATGGCTCTCGGTCAGTATCTCGACCTCTTTAAGGTTGACAACCGCATGAAGGTATATCGCGAGAATATAGTTCTGACACGCCAGCTTATTTCCGACATACGCGAGCGTCAGCAGCAGGGCATGGCTCTGAAGAACGATATCACGCGCTATGAACTTCAGATGGAGCAGTTGCAATTGGGGTTGACTCAGTTGCAGAACACACGTTCCATTCTGAACCATCAGTTATGCAACACACTCTCGCTGCCCTACGACACCGTAATCCTTCCAGACACAACGCTTGCTGATGGCTCATGCCCGAAGGATGGCGAGGCTCATTGGCAGAGTGTTGCCATTGCCTCGTCGCCAGTTCTTGAGCAAGGCAACCTTAATGTGGGCATTGCCAAGCAGAAGGAGCGGCTTGCCAAGAGCGAGTTGAAGCCCAAGGTGGCTCTTGTGGCATCAAATACTTTCGATGGTCCTATAACCTTTGAGCTTCCTCCAATCGACAAAAACCTTAATATATGGTATGTTGGTGTGGGCGTGAAATATAATATTGGTGCTCTCTACAAGTCGAACAAGCGCATACGACAGGCTACTGCTAAGACTCGTATGGCACAGCAGCAACTCGATGTGCAGAGCGAGCAAATAAACAATAATGTGAATGCCGCCTACACGCAGTATCTACAGACCTACACCGAGCTCGACGCCCAGCGCAAGAGTGTGGAGTTGGCGCGTCAGAATTATAATGTGGTTAACGCGCGCTATCTAAGTCAGTTGGCTCTTGTCACAGATATGGTCGACGCCTCTAACCTTCGTCTCAATGCCGAGTTGCAGGAGGTGGATGCTCGAATCAATATCGTCTATGCCTATTACAAAATGAAATTCGTGGCAGGAGAAATATAATTACTCCTTGAGCTTGAGTGTTTCAATTAAATAATAATAAACCCTTTAACATTTATAATAAAGTGAACAAGAAAAATATAAAGAGAGTTTACAATGTAGTGGTAGTTCTCATTGTCGCTGCTTGTGCCGTGTGGGCATTCAGCCATTTCTGGCATGGCTCCGACGTGGAGTATACCGACGATGCACAGGTGTGCCGTCATATCACTCCTGTCAATACCCGTGTGCCGGGATTTATCAAGGAGATTCGCTTCAACGACTTCCAGCATGTCAAGAAGGGCGACACTCTTGTCGTCATCGAGGATGCTGAGTTTCGCCTTGCCCTTGTCCAGGCTGAGGCTGGCCTCCAGGGGCGCAAGTCGGGTTCATCGGCAGTGACGGCAAGCATGTCTACCACGCAGAGCAATGTCTCTACGGCATCTGCCGGTATAGATGAGGCGCGTGTTGACATGATTAATGCCAAGCAGGACTTCGATCGTTTCAGCGTTCTTCTCGCCAAGGAAGCCGTCACCAAGCAGCAGTATGACAATGCCCACACACGTTATCTTGCGGCCAAGGCTCGATATGAGCAGGCACAGGGTCGACGTCAGTCGGCTGCATCCGTAAAGGCTGTGCAAACCCATGAACTTGGTGGTCAGCGTGCAGGCGAGAGTGTGGCTGAGGCTCAGGTGCGTCTTGCTCGTCTAAATCTTTCGTATACAGTGATTCTTGCCACGTGCGATGGTGTGATGAGCCGCAAGGATATTCATGTGGGACAGTTGGTGCAGCCAGGACAGATGCTTGCGCGCATTGTGAGCGACAAGGAGGTTTGGGTGACAGCCAACTACCGTGAGTCGCAGATGCCCAGTATCGAGGTGGGCAAGCAGGTTGAATTTACTACCGATGCAGTGCCTGGAGTGACGTTCAATGGCGTGGTTGAGTCGGTGTCTGCAGCGGCTGGAAGTGCTTATTCCATGATTCCTGTAGACAATGCTACGGGCAACTTCGTGAAGGTGGAACAGCGTGTGCCAGTGAGAATAAAGATTGGTGAGGGTAATGATCCGAAGTTGGTGGCGTTGCTCAAGGCGGGGGAGAATGCGGAGACAAGCGTGAAGCGCTAATGTCTTAAACGTTTGGTTGACGTGTGATTTTAATGTGTCGTTTAATTGACGTGTAATCTTTAAAGTCTTAAAAACAATGCCCGGACCTCCAATCCTTCAGGGACCATTTCGTGTCCCTTCGTTCAACTCCTTCGTTCCGCGTCTTGCACAACCGTGGATTTATCTTCTCATAGCCTTCATTTTCCAGTTGTCTGGCGGCATTTATAGTGGTGCTATGTCCTACGTTATGGGCGACTATAGTCTTATGCGCGAGGATGTGCTGATGATAATCATGTGCAATGTGGTAGGTGTGAACATGCCGTTTCCGTTTCTGTTCCGTCTGAAGTTCAGGTTCACCAATCGTCATTTGCTCATCACTTCGGCTTTGGTGGTGGGCGTGTGCAATGTGCTCATACTTCATACTCAGTCGATGGTGTTGATGTGTGTGCTTGCCTATATATCAGGCTTCTTCAAACTGTGCGGCACATTTGAGTGTATGTCCAACATACAGCTATGGATGACACCCAAGCGCGACTTCACCGTCTTTTTCCCATTGCTCTATAGTGTTGTGCTTGGCAACATGTCGTTGTCGCCATGGATTGCCGAACACCTTATATATATATATCAGTCGTGGCAGGCAATAAACTGGTTGATGGCTGGCATCATGTTCACCATAGCCCTTGTGTTGCTGTTCACCACCCACAACTTCATGTTTATGAAACCCCTTCCCTTCGTCAGTCTTGATTGGCTTGGGTGTGTTTTGTGGTCGGCGGTGATGATAGAATTCATATGGTTCTTCAACTATGGCGAATACTACAACTGGCTACTTGCACCTGAGATGCAGACATGTGGCTTGATGTTTGTCGTTACCTTGTGGATGTGCATAGGTCGTATGCGCCATGTGCGCCATCCATACATCGACCCCGCAGCATGGAAATACAAGAATCTTGTGCCTATGCTCGTAGTCTTCGCTTTTGTCGAGTTTATGAGTTCCACGCCCAAGGTGCTTCAGACTGCCTTCACGGGTGGTGTGCTTCATTTCGGCATCACAACCCTCAATGTGCTCAACTTTGTGGAGTGGTTGGCTGCCATAAGTGGTTGTCTTTTCTGTCTTGTGTGGACCAAGGTGTTTCGCTTGAAGTACACCCGTCTCATGCCACTCGGAGTGGCTTCAATGGCTGCCTATCAAGTTATGATGTATCTGCTTGTGGCTCCTGGCGTGAATATAGAGTTGCTCTATCTGCCGGTGTTTCTGCGCAATTTCGGCAACGCCATATTCTTCGTCACGCTCACCATATATCTTGAGGACATGATGCCATTCCAGCATTTCTTCATGGGTTTGACGATGTGTGGACTTGTGCGCAACGGCACCATAGGCACCATGTGTTCCGGACTCTTCTCGCTCGCCATGCGTCATGGTGTGGCAGAGAATCTTAGTCGTGGCTTGCCCTACGACATGACTGGTATACTCTCCATTACCATTCGTCAACTCTATGGTGTGGCAAGTATGATTGGTATTGCCGTGTTGCTTGTTTTCCTGCTGTGGAATGTTCAGCCCATACGAAGCACGCTCAACAAGATGCCGTCGTGGAACGTTGTGGGCAGAAAGATGAGAATGGCGTTGAAGAAAAGGAGTTAATAAAAAAGGGTAGTTTCTCACGAAACCATCCCTTCCAAAAAAATCAGTAATTAACTAGGGTGTTCAGTTAGATGTTCCGAAAAACAGATGCTGAAATCACCCGTTAAATTATTAATATAACGCTCTGACA
>CAKPZC010000047.1 GCA_934203355.1 uncultured Prevotella sp.
GGGATTCGAACCCCCGGTACCTCTCAGTACGCCGGTTTTCAAGACCGGTGCATTCGACCACTCTGCCATCTCTCCAAAAGCATTTGGAATCTACGATAGATGCAGTCTTGCTATTCGCTACGGTTTGTTTATCCGTCTTGCTTATTTGCGGGTGCAAAGGTAGTGAATTATTTTTATCCTCCAAAACTTTTCGCAACTTTTTTTGAAAAAATCTTCATTTTTCTTGTTTTTCCCCCTTTTTTCTCCTTTTTATGCGATAAGTGTATATAAATAATGTGGGTTGTTTGAACTAAAATACTTAACTTTGCAGCATGATTTATCCAAGCAATTTTGAAAACAAGATACAGTTCAGCGAGATTCGCTCCTTGCTGAAGGGATATTGTCTGAGCCAGCTGGGCAAGGACAAGGTAGACGACATGACGTTCGGCACCGACGCCGACACTATAAACAACGCTCTGCGACAGACACGCGAGTTCAGACGCATGCAGGAGGAGACCGACGACTTCCCCCTGCAGTTCTTCTTCGACATGCGCGCATCAATAAAGCGCATACGCATCGATGGGACACATCTGGAGGAAAACGAGATATTCGACCTGCGACGCTCGCTCGAAACAATAGCTGCCATCGTGAGGTTTCTCAACCGCAGCGACGATGAGGGCCACTTCGACTACCCCACCCTGCACAACCTCACGGAGGACGTAAAGACATTCCCCGACCTCATACGACGCATAGACCAGATACTCGACAAGTATGGCAAGATAAAAGACACTGCCTCGCCACGACTTGCCGATATACGCTCGCAACTGCGCAAGGCAGAGGGCAGCGTCTCGCGCACACTATATAGCATTCTGCACGCCGCACAAAGCGAAGGACTCGTGGACAAGGACGCCACACCAACCCTGCGCGACGGACGTCTTGTGGTGCCCATTGCCCCAGCCATGAAGCGAAGAATCAAGGGCATCGTGCACGACGAGTCGTCGACAGGAAAGACCGTGTTTGTGGAGCCAACTGAGGTGGTGGAGGCCAACAACCGAATACGCGAACTGGAAGCCGACGAGCGACGCGAGATAATCGCCATCCTCACGGAATTCTCCAAATTGGTGCGCCCACACGTCGACGACATCATCAACGCCTACCAGTTGCTTGCCGAAATCGACTTCATACGCGCACGTGGCGAACTGGCTAAGCTCACACATGCCATAGAGCCCGAGGTGAGCCCACAACCCGTGGTAGACTGGATTGACGCCAAGCACCCACTGCTATGGCTCGCTCTGAAGAAGCAGGACAAACCCGTAGTGCCGCTCGACATCACACTCACTCGCGACCGACACATACTCATCATATCTGGACCCAACGCCGGAGGCAAATCGGTTTGCCTAAAAACCGTGGGACTGTTGCAATACATGCTGCAATGCGGACTGTCGATTCCCATGAGCGAGAGGTCGAAGACGGGCATCTTTGCCGACATTATGATCGACATAGGCGACGAGCAGAGCATAGAGAACGACTTGTCTACGTATTCGTCTCACTTGCTCAACATGAAGAACATGATGAAGCAGGCTAACGAACGCACATTGCTGCTTATCGACGAGTTTGGCACAGGCACCGAGCCACAAATCGGAGGAGCCATGGCAGAAGCCGTGCTCAACCAATTTGTGGGGAAACATGCGTGGGGAGTGATTACCACACACTATCAGAACCTCAAGCACTATGCCGACTCGCACGACGGCATTGCCAACGGAGCCATGCTATACGACCGCCACGAAATGCGACCGCTGTTCCAACTTGCCATAGGACAGCCAGGATCGTCGTTCGCAATAGAAATCGCACGCAAAACGGGCATACCCGACGAAGTGATAAGACAGGCAAGCGACATCGTGGGCTCTGACTACATACAGAGCGACAAGTATCTGCAGGACATCGTGCGCGACAAACGCTACTGGGAGAACAAACGACAGAATGTGCACCAACGCGAGAAAGACCTCGAAAAAACCATAGCAAAATATGAGGAGGAGATAAAGGAACTGGCGCAAAAACGCAAGGAGATTCTAAGGCAGGCTAAGGAACAGGCGCAAGAACTGCTCAGAGAGAGCAACCGAAATATCGAGAACACCATACGCGAAATACGCGAATGTCAGGCTGAGAAGGAGGAGACCAAGCGACTGCGCGAGGAACTGAACGCATTCAAGGACGACGTGAACGAGATTGACACAAAATCGGCCGACGACCTCATCGAGAAGAAGATGCGACAAATCATGGAGCGCAAGGAACGACGCGAGAAAAGAAAAAAGGAGAAGAAGGAGAACGCCAATAAGCCCACTACCATCGGCACACGACTGCCCATTCCCAACGCCACGCAAGAGGGACAGACCTTCGACGTGGGCGACACGGTGCGCATGCGCGGACTGACAACGGTGGGAACGGTGGAGAGCATCAGCGGCAAGGAGGCGACGGTGGTGTTTGGCGACGTGCGCACCAAGATTAAGACGTCGCGACTGGAACACACACAAAAGACACCCGAGGCAAACAAGACTGCGACGTTTGGCATAAGCCGCGAGACACGACAGACCATCGACTCGCACAAACTGAATTTCCACCAGGACCTCGACGTGCGCGGCATGCGTGGCGACGAGGCTCTGAACGCGGTGCAACACTTCATCGACGACGCTATTCTCGTGGGCATGTCGAGAGTGAGAATCCTACACGGCAAGGGCAACGGCATATTGCGACAACTCATACGACAATACCTACAGTCGGTGCCCAACGTGACGGGATGCAAGGACGAACACGTGCAGTTCGGAGGAGCGGGCATCACGGTTGTGGACTTCTAACTTAAGTTTCGCAAGCGAAAGGAGTTATTGGAATTTATTGGAAGATAACTCGCTTCGCTCGCGAAGTTAATGGACAAAACTCAGAATTTCAACAAAAATAAAAGAACAGAAAATATTATGCATTACAAATGTGCCTTAACTATAGCCGGAAGCGACAGCGCAGGCGGAGCCGGAGTGCAAGCCGATATTAAGACAATGTCGGCACTGGGCGTGTATGCAGCCTCGGCGATAACAGCCGTGACTGTGCAGAACACGCAAGGCGTATACGACATACAAGCCATAAAACCCGAAATCGTGGCAGGACAAATAAGGGCTGTGATGGACGACATCAAACCCGTGGCGGTGAAGATAGGAATGGTGAACGACGCTGCCACCATTCACGCCATAGCCGAGACGCTGGGAGAATACTCTGGCACAATGGTGGTAGTCGACCCCGTAATGGTGTCGACAAGCGGATGCCGACTGATGAAGGACGACGCCCTGGAAATATTCCGAAACGAACTTATGCCTCTCGCATCGCTGCTGACACCCAATCTGCCCGAAGCCGAAATCCTTGCAGGCATGAGGATAAGAACGGTGGACGACATGAACATGGCTGCACGAAAAATATGCAGCGAGGCTCATTGCGACGTGCTCGTGAAAGGCGGACACCTCGACGGGGAGAAGAAAACCGACATTCTGTATTCCGAAGGTAAACGAGTGGCTACATACGAAAACCAAACCATTGACACACGCAACACTCATGGCACGGGATGCACTCTGTCATCGGCAATAACTGCCCACCTGGCTCTGGGACTCAACATGACCAGCTCTATAAGCCACGCCATCGACTATCTGCACACGGCTCTGGAGGAAGGCAAGGACGTGACTATTGGAAAGGGATTCGGACCAGTAAACCATTTTTTCGCGCCACGCCCATTGGTAAAGAACGCAGAAAAATATAACGACGACAGCATACGACTGCAATTCATAACCCATCAGAACGAACAATATGGCTACGTGGAAGGCGCACGCATGGCGCTGGAGGGCGGATGCCGATGGATTCAGCTGAGAATGAAGGGGGCTAACGACGACGAGGTAGCAAGCGTAGCGATGGAGATAGGCAAAATGTGCCGAGAATACGGCGCTACATTCCTGCTCGACGACCGCGTGGAACTGGCTAAGAAGGTTATGGCAGACGGTGTGCATCTCGGCAAAAACGACATGCCGGTGGACCAGGCGCGACAAGTGCTGGGACCGCAAAGCATAATCGGAGGCACAGCAAACACTTTCGAAGATATCGAACGACTCGCACGACAAGGCGCCGACTACATTGGATGCGGACCTTTCAGATACACCACAACAAAGAAAAACCTCTCGCCCATACTCGGACTTGAAGGCTACCGACAACTGACCGACAAGATGCGCAAATCGGGCATCCAACTGCCTATTGTGGCTATCGGGGGAATACTTGCCGACGATATCCCCAGCATAATGCACACTGGTGTAAGCGGAATAGCCGTTAGCGGGGCTATACTTAACGCCGCAAACCCTGCGGAGGAAATGAAAACTTTCGTGGAGATTCTAAACAAATAAGCCACCATCCCCAAAAAGCAAAAACAGAAAAAACGGTTAGCCCCCCAAAAAGTTAGAGCTTATGAAAATTATAGTTATCACGTTGCCACACTTCATCCCACAAGAAGGCGCGTATATCAACCGGATGTTTGAAGAGGGCGTCGACCTGATACATCTCAGGAAACCAGGCGCACAGATTGATTCATGCCGACGGCTGATAGAATCAATCGACGAGAAATGGCATGGGAGAATTGTCACCCACGACCATTTCTCGCTATTCAAGGAATACAAGCTGCATGGCATACACCTGAACAGCCGAAACCCAATTCCACCAGAGGGACACACGGGTAGCCTGTCGTGCTCATGCCACTCGCTCGAAGAAGTGGTGGAACGCAAACCAAATATGGACTATCTGTTTCTCAGCCCTATATTCAACAGCATATCTAAACAAGGATATGAATCGGCATTCAACGACGAAACTCTCAGAAAAGCATCCACCGACGGCATTATCGACAACAAGGTGTATGCTTTGGGGGGAGTGACGATTGGAAAACTGCCACAACTGGAGGAATATGGATTTGGAGGCGCTGCTTTGCTGGGCGACGCCTGGACAAGAATTCTTAAGCCTTCTTGTCGAACACCACTGCATAAAGCACGGGGAGGACAGTAGCGATAAGCACCATTGAAATGAGTGTGCCGAAGAACACAACGGCTGCCATTGGCGACCAAAGAGTGTTGTTCTCGAGCATCATGGGCAGCACACCCACCGAAGCAGCAGCCGACGTGAGGAAGATAGGACGCATACGACGCTCGCCGGCATTAAACGCTGCATCGCGCACCGACATGCCCTTGTCGCGACGCAACTCCTCGGCATAGTCGAGCATGATGATGCCGTTACGCACAAGAATACCCATCAAGCTCACAACTCCAAGAATACCCGTGATGGACATGTCGTAGCCCGTGACCAATAGTCCTACGGCAGCTCCAAACACACACAACGACATGGTCGAAAGATTCACCAGGGCGAGGGAAATGCGCTTGAAGTGGAAGAGCAGGATGAAGAATATTATCAACACAGCCACAAGCACGCCCGAAGCCACCTGAGGCATCGTCTCGGAATCCTTCTCAAGCATACCTCCCGTAGACACCTTAAGATTGGAAGGCAGAGATAGGGCTTTCACCTTTTGCTCCACATCCAACGCAAGACGATTGGCATTATATCCACGCTTAGGCTCTGCCACTACCGAAATGGTGCGCTCGCCATTGCGACGGACGATGCAACCCTCGGTGAAATCGGGTTTAACCGTGGCAAACTGGCGCAACGGCACCGACATGGAGCCACCCATCACTGGGATATACTCGTCGTCGAGCGAGGTGTACTCGTTTCTTCCAGCAACGTCGCTCTTCAACACCACGCTCACGGGATAGTCGCCCTCCCATAATGAAGCCATCGGCACGCCTGCCCCATAATGTACGGCAAGATTGGCTGTGAGCAAAGCCTTGTTCACACCCAGGCGGTTTGCCTCGGTCTCGTTGAGCGTTATGCTCACGCCAGGCTGCGGCTCCTCGAAGTTAGTGCGCACAAGCTGTAGACCCTCCGTCTGTCGCATACACTCCTCCACCCTTGCGGCAGCGCGACGCAAGTCGGAAAGCGAGTCGCCACTGATGCGTATCTCCACGGGATAGGCAGCATTGTTGTAGTCCATCTGCTTGAAGCGCACGTATGCGTCGGGGAAATACTCGGCATAACGGTCGGTATATTCGTCGAGCACCTCGGCTGTCGACTCATTGTCCTTGGTGTTGACTATAAATTGGGCAAAGTTGGTGCCGCCAATCTGTGGGGCGTAGGTGACATTAAAACGCGGCGAGCCCTGGCCAATGAACGACGTGACAGCCGTCACACGAGGGTCGCGTTTCAAGATGTGTTCCAACGAATCTGCCACCTGCGACGTGCGCTCGGCGGTGGAGCCGTTGGGCAAGAATATCTCAACCGCAAACTGGTCGCGCTCCTCAAGAGGCATCATACGCTGGGGAATCTTCAGAAACAGCATCACGCCAACGACAACCATCGCAAAGCCACCCAAAAGGGTAAGCCAAGGATGGCGAAAACAGCGCACAAGAAGCCATGAATAGCCATCCTGAAGATAGTCGAGGGGCGCACGGCGTGGCTTCTTCGACTTACCCTCAGCATCGATGACCGCAACTGACTTCTTCGCTTTTATCCCCGTATGGATGAATGTGTACTGAAGATAAGGTGTCAACACGAGCGAGACGGTAAGCGAGACGCTAAGAATGATAAACATAGCCCAAGGGAACGACTTGACGAAGTCGGACATTTCGCCCTTCATGGTAAATAGGAAGGGGAAGAACGTGAGACTGATGGAGAGCGTGGCAGACAATACCGACATGAAGAATTCGCGCGGGGCTGCAATCGAGGCGTGCCAGCGCGACATGCCATGGCCAAGTTTCTCCATATAGTTGTCGATGATAACTACAGAGTCGTCGACCACCATGCCGAGCGTCACAATAAGTGCTGCCAAAGTGACCGTGTTGAGCTCAAAACCGAATATATAGAATATGCCTACCGACGTGAAAATGGTGATGGGGATTGACATAGCCGACACCTCAGCCACACGACGCGGCATCAGCAACACTACTATCACAATCACGGCGATGACGGATATGAGCAACTCGCGCAGAAAGTTGACCACCGATTCGCTCACCACACGACTTTGGTCGGTAATGATGCTTAACCTAACCTCGTCGGGCAAATCCTTACGGAAGTCATCAATCTGACTGCGCACCATCCGCCCCATAGCTACTATGTCGTTGCCCGGACGCATCTCTACCGAAAGGAGCACACACTTATTGCCGTTTGACTTGATATACTTGTCCATCGACGGATATTCACGAACGATGCGCGCCACATCCTTCAGCCGTATTATGTCGCCCGAAGGCGAGGAATATACTATTTGGTTGGCCACGTCGAGTTCGGAGTTGTAGGCATCGCGGATATGAATGGGCGAGGATGTATTGCCATCGTCAACCGAACCGCTATAGGTGGTGAGCCCCTGCATGGCAAGCGAATTGAGTATCGTGAACGAGCCTATGCCATATTTAGCCATCTTCTGCTGGTCGAGATAGACGGAGATTTGCTCCATCTCCAATCCGTAAGTACGCATGTTGGAGATAGCGTCGATATGGCGAAGCCGAGCCTTCAAGTCGTCGAGATATTGCCGCATCTCACGATAGGTTTTCTCGCCCGACTCAATGGTTATAAGCAAGGCGGAAGTCTCGGCTATGTCGTCGACAGCCTGCAAAGCAGCCACCGACGAAGGCAACTGAGCCTTGAAAGCCGAAAGACCATGCTTGAACTTCGACCAGAAAGCGTCCTTATCGTCGATGTCGGCATTCAACTCCACGTAGACAATCGACATTCCGTCCTTGGTCTGCGAATAGGTCTTTGACTTGCGCACCTCTTTATATCCAAACACAAAATCCTCGAGTGGCTTGGTCACTCGCTGCTCTATTTCAGCCGACGTGCTGCCCGGACAGACAGCCACTACAGCTCCCTGCCTGACGGTGAAGACTGGCATCTCCTGCTTGGGCATGTTCACGATTCCTGCCAGTCCGGTTATGACGAGCATTCCCATGAGCAATATCACTATATTATGATAGCACATTGCCGACTCGATGAAACTACGCTTCATCATTCTATTTGGCTTGCGCTTGATGCGGGCACGTATATGATCGTGTAATGCTGTATCCTTTTTCATCTCTATCTCTTATCTACGTTCACACTCATACCTTGCGACACCTTCTGGCTTCCGTCGGTGATAACCTTGTCGCCATAGTGCAGTCCCGAGGATACTATAACTCCACCCTCAACAAAGTCGCCAATGGTGATATACTGCTGTCTTGCCTTACCGTCGACTGCAAGCCACACAAAACGCCTGTTGTCGGAATCGAGCTTCACGGCATTGAGGGGAACAGAGATTGACGGCGACACAGAAGCCTGCACCTTGTCGGCACGCAGCAAATTGACATTGCATACCATTCCCGGCATGAGGCCTCCCCCACTGTTGGTGATGGCGAGTTTCACGTTGTAGGTGTGAGAAACGGCATTTGCCTCAACTCCCTTTTCCTTGACTACTGCCTCATAGCGCTTGCCGCCTAACGCCGAGACAACAACATGGGCATTGGCTCCGACAGTCACTTGCGAAATCTCGCTCTCGGGCACTGCCACTACGACGTCGAGTTTTGAAATGTCCACAAGCTTGAATATCTGCTGCCCAGCTATGACATTCATGCCACGTTCGGCGTAGCGGGCTGATATAACACCAGAAAAGGGAGCCACAAGCGACGTGCGCGACAATTGGGTGCGCGCGAGTTGCTCGGTCGACTTCGCCTGTTCGAGTTTGGTTTGTATTTCCACCCACTTTATGTCGGACACGACACCCTGGCTGTGAAGTGGCTCAAAACGCCGATAGGCATCCTCTGCCTGACGCAGCGTGGTGAGTGAAAGGTTATGAGCGTCGCGCAAGGATGTAGGGTCGACGGTTGCAAGGGTCTGGCCGCGTCTCACACAATCGCCGTTGTCGACATTGAGCGAGAGCACATTGCCTGCCACTTGGAAACTTAGGGCTGTGCCCTCGCGCTCCACTATATTTCCAACATACTCCCTGCCTACAACATTCGAGATAGAGTCTATTGTCACAACGCCAACGCTAACTGGATGGTGGTCGGCTTCCTTGCTCTTGTCCTTGCACGAGAAGAGCAATGCTGGTAAAACTGTCAGAAAAAACCAATAATAATACCTATTCATAAATAAATCCCATTAACAACATTATCCAAATTGTATTTTCAGCTACAAAAGTAGTGATTTTTATTATTAATGAAATAGAACAGCGTTGTTTTTTATACTCCATTTGTAATAAAAAAAGTTCCAAATTCTATAAAACAAACCACACAACAAGTGAATACGAAAAGAAGCCCCACCACATCACGTGGTAGAGCTTCCGCAAACTTTATTAACCAATAGTTGTATTTATACAAGAACCTTAATATTTATTCTCCTTTTTCAGCAGACTCCTCAGCAACTGAGTCCTCTTCCGATTTCTTTGTAGTCTTGCGCACAGTCTTCTTAGGAGCGGCAGCCTTGGTTTTCTCCAGTTTTGCACGCAATTTCTCCTCTGCAGCCTCAATCTTCTCTATCTTGGTCTGCAGGCGGACGATTTCCTTGTTCTTCATATCAATCTCCTCGTCCTGATTCTTGATAGTAGTGAGGAGCGAGCTGAGTTCTTCGTTGTCAACCTCTTCTGGATAGAGCGAGTTGACGCGTGAGATGAAGTCGCCGAGGATGTTCATATAGTTGGTGAAAGCGTCGAACGGGCTTGAATATATGCCACGGTAGATGCCCACCTGCGACGGCTTTGTTGTCATCTGGCGGAAGAAGTGAGATGCCTGCAGATAGTCCCAGTCCTGATTGATACGTGGGTCGTCGGCAATGCGCACACGGTCGGCTACGCTATAGAGCTTGTTGAAAGCCTCGCGCTGCATCGGGTTTCCGAGCCAGCAGCTGCAGTCGCGCTCCTCGTCGTTCCACGAGAGAGTGTCGGGCACATCAAGACCGCCAACACTGTTGAATTTGTCGCATACCTCCGACGGAGTAGCAAACGAGATGCCGCGGTTCTTAGCACATGCTGGCAACGCCTTGATGAAGTCGAGGATGTTGCTCGACAGAGGCTGGGCGATGCCGAGAGCCGATAGCTCCATGAATATGTTAATTACCTTCTCTTCCTCGGGGAAGTTGGCAATACGGTCGACATAGTTGTCGGCGAAGAGAGGATAGCCATCCCATTCTGTATTGCTGAAACGCAATGAGATGTCGTCGCTGAGGTTCACGTCGCGCAACAGCAACTTGAGGCTGGGAGCCAATGTGCAGTTGTAGACATAGTGGGGCGACTTCCATCCCAGGACGTGGCGAGCTCCTTCGGTGAGCATGCCCTTGAATCCCATCTGCGAAGCCTGCAAGCCAATCTCGTCGCTATAGATAAGCGAAGAGTTGCGGAGCACCTTAGGCGACTGACCGAAGTATTCCTCCATCTTCTTGCACTGGCGCTTAACTTCCTTCTCGAAGCTTGCCTCATTGGCCAATGATGCAAGACCGTGAGAGTAAGGCTCGGCAAGGAACTCCACACAACCAGTCTTGTTGAGTTCCTGCAACTTCTCAAGCACCTGAGGGGCATGGATTTCGAGCTGCTCGATGCCTACGCCCGAGAGCGAGAAAGCCACCTTGAAGAAGCCGTTGTTCTCCTTTATCATTTCGTGGAGAGCGTTGAGAGCCGGCATGTAAGAGCGCTGAGCGATGTCGGTGATTAGACGCTCGTCCTCGTAGTCGTCATAATAGTAGTGGTCGGTACCGATGTCGAAGAAACGGTAGCGCTTCAACTGTATGTTCTGATGTATCTCAAAATATAAACAAATCGTTTTCATTGTTGCTTGTCGTTTAATGGATTGTTGTGTTTGTATAACGCTTTAGATATTGCCCGAAAGCACACGCTCGTAAAGGTTCTTTATGCGTGCGCCCACCTTTTCCCAAGTAATCTGGTCGACCTCGTTCTTTCCCTCTTCCTGTAGATAGTGGAATAGCGAGTCGTTGTGGCAAATTGAGTAAATTGCATCGGCAAGAGCATGGATATCCCAATAGTCCACCTTGATGCAGTTGTCGAGAATCTCGGCACAACCCGACTGTTTCGAAATGATAGTCGGCGTTCCGCATTGCATAGCCTCAAGCGGAGAGATACCGAAAGGCTCAGATACCGAAGGCATCACATAAACATCCGAATCCTTCAGACATTCATAAACCTGCTTGCCGCGCATGAATCCCGGGAAGTGGAAACGGTCGGCAATGCCACGCTCTGCTGCCAGATAAATCATGGCATCCATCATGTCGCCGCTACCTGCCATGCAGAAACGCACGTTGCGTGTGCGCTGCAATACCATATTGGCTGCCTCTACGAAATACTCTGGACCCTTCTGCATGGTGATACGTCCAAGGAATGTTACCACCTTGTCCTTGCCTGTGTGGTCGGGACGTGGGATGTCCTGTAGTTCCTGACGTAATGGATAAACAGCATTGTGCATTGTGAAGCACTTGCGTGGGTCCTGATGATACTGGTTGATGACGGTCTGTCGTGTGAGCTCCGACACACACATGATGCAGTCGGCGTTGTCCATGCCGTCCTTCTCGATTGAGTAGACTGTTGGGTTCACCTTTCCGCGCGAACGGTCGAAGTCGGTGGCGTGAACGTGGATGCAGAGTGGCTTTCCGCTCACCCTCTTGGCGTGGATGCCAGCAGGATAGGTAAGCCAGTCGTGTGCGTGTATTATATCAAACTCCTCTGTGCGGGCCACTACGCCTGCAATGATTGAGTAGTTGTTAATTTCCTCGTGCAGATTCGAGGGGTAGCCGCCCGCAAACTCCATGCATCCAAGGTCGTTGACGTGCATATTGTTGAAGTCGGCATAGATATGGTCGCGCAAGCGATAATAGTAATCGGGATCCATGACGTTGCCTACACGGTTCTTAACGTAGTCGTAGTCTACGTCGCGCCATGCGATAGGCACACAATTCATTGCCACGATGCGGCAAGCACTACGGTCCTCGTCGCCAAAGGGATGAGGCAGACACAGCACTGTGTCGACGTCGCCCTGGGCATGAAGTCCCTGCGAGATTCCAAAATTAGCGGTAGCAAGTCCACCATATACATGAGGAGGATACTCCCAACCGAACATTAGTACTTTCATATTATTGAATCCTCCTATTTTTAGTATTTATATTTTTCCAACAGTTCGAGCGTACGCAATATCTCGCCTACGTTCATGGCAAACGACATGGCACCACGACCGCTGAACGGTGGGTTGCCGTCGAACAGTTCGGGAATGGTTCCGATGCAATGCTGCACCATCTCGTCCTCGTAGCCCACCATCTGGCGCTCTATGAAGGAGAGTCGTGTGCGCTTGTAAATCTTGAGACATGCCTCCATATAGAATCCGCCGAGCCAAGGCCATGCGGTGCCCTGATGATAGGCATAGTCGCGCTGTGTCTGCGGACCAACATACATAGGATTGTAGCCACCACTCTTTGGCGAAAGCGAGCGCAGACCCTTAGGAGTGAGGAGCTCGCGTGTGCACACGTCGAGCACGTTCTTCTGTTGTGCGGGGGTGAGAGGAGAATAATCAAGAGCCACGGCGAAAATCATATTCGGGCGCACGCTCCAGTCGGGATTGTCCTTTGGTTCAACATAGTCGAACAGATAGCCATGAACATTGACAAATGTGTCGAGGAATGAATTGCGACACAGTTCGGCACGCTCCTCATAGGCTACACCCTCGCCTTCAGCACCATACTCGGCTGCCATCGAGGCACAGAACTTCAGGGCATTATACCACAATGCGTTGAATTCAACAATATAACCAGTACGCGGCACAACGGGACGTCCGTTGGCTGTAGAGTTCATCCATGTGACAGCCTTCTCCTTGCCCTCCGAGTAGAGCAATCCGTTCTCTTTAAGGCGGAGATTAGGATGCTTGTCGGCGATGATATAAGCCAGGATGTCGTGGAGCAAAATGCCATATTTGCGGTTGCACTTCTCGCGTCCCACATGCTTTGAATATTGCTGTATAGCCCAAACTGCCCAAAGTAGCACATCGGGTTGCTCTATCTCTGACATCTTTGTTGTGAGCGGCTTTTCCTCCATGAATTCGTAGAGTCCGCGAGCTGCCGTCTCCATTACGAGCTCAAAGTAGTCCTCCTCCTCGATAGAGAGGGTAAGACCCGGCAGAGCGATGAATGTGTCGCGTGCGCGGCACTTAAACCACGGGTATCCAGCAAGCAGATAGCGTTCGTCCTTGCTTGTGCGGTTGTGGAACTGGTGGGCTGCATTCACAAGACAATGGAAGAAGTTGTCGCGCGGAGAACGCTCGTCAACCTCCTCGGCGAAAAGTTTCGGCAATGCTGCTGTCTTGCAGGCTGTTGTCGAAGCAGAGAACACGATGCTCTCTCCCTTCTTGATGTCCATCTCGAAGTAGCCAGGAACGTAGAGGTCCTCGTTCGATGCGTAGCCGCGCTCCTGCTCCTTGGGATATTCCACACCGCGATACCAGTCGGGACTGAACACAAATTTGTTTTCCTTGCTGAACTGCATGTAGAGGTCGGGATAGCCGGCATACATACATGTCTTTATACCGTTCTCCACCTCAGTATAGTCGCGCGAAGCCACCGAGTTCTCGTGTGTAAACTGGCGAACGCTGCGGAAAGCGAGGAAAGGACGGAAACGCAAGGTCGTAGCCGAATGGGCATCAACCAATGTGTAACGGATGAGGATACGGTCTTCGTAGTGCTGGAACACAACTTCTTTCTTGAGCACAACTCCACCTACACGATAGAGTGTTGTAGGCACCTTGTCACAGTCGAATTCTCGAATATACTTGTGACCTTTGGGGCTAAAATTATTGCCCTGATACTTGTGCAAACCAAGATTGAACTCTGCTCCATGCTGAATTACTGTAGGATCGAGCGACGACAGCAGAACATGGTTCTCGTCGTCGAGTTCGGGAACGGGAACTACAAGCAGTCCGTGATACTTTCGAGTATTACAATCGACTATTGTAGAACACGAATAGGCTCCTGAACGGTTTGTACGCAGCAACTCACGTGGGAGAGATTCTTCCAGGTTTGTCATCAGAGCTTTTTCGAATCGCAAATAACTCATAGGTTTAAATTAAGGTTCGTTAATAGTTGTCATTATATTAAATTTGCTTGGCAGTAGTCTCATTAAAAAGGCCTTGTCTGCCTTACGCTCTCAAAGGTAGTAATTTTTATATTATGGACAAAATAAATATAACAATATTTTTAAAAAATCTGCTTTTTCGCACGTTTTTCAGCAAATTGTTATTAAAAACGGGACAGTATACCTATTTTTTCGCAAAAAATGGCTAACTTTGTAATTGTGTAAAAACATTGAGAGATTATTTTCAGTTTTTTTTATTTTCAGGACAACAAAACAGCTATGCCATTAAACATAATATACAAGGAAGACATCGCCAGAAGAATATCCCAAGCATGGGGATGCGAAGGCGAAGATATTTGCGATATTGTTGCAAATATCTCAATTAGGCATTTCAAAAAAAACGACTATATTTATAATGAGCATCAAACTCCTACTCGTTTGATTTATCTGGTTAGGGGAAAGGTGAAAATTGTGAAAGATTCCTGTGCGGGGCGACCACAGATTGTGCGCGCCATCAACGAAGGGCAATTTTTGGGCTATCGTGCTTTTTTCGCCCATGAAGAATACATCACGTCGGCATTGGCATTTGAGGATTCTATAGTGGCAACATTGCCTTTCTGTTTTCTGAAAGACATGTTGCAACGTCATTGCGGTGTGGCAAAATATTTCATTCGCGAACTTGCTACGACACTTGGTTCTTCCGACTCGCGCATCGTGTCGCTCACTCAGAAACATATCCGCGGGCGCCTTGCCGAGACCATTCTCTCGCTTAAGGACAACTATGGAGTGTGCCCCGTCAGCAACACCATTAATATAAGTATGTCGCGCGACGATATTGCGTCGCTCTCAAACATGAGCACAAGCAACGCCATCCGCACATTGTCGGCGTTTGCGCAGGAAGGAATAATAATGATTGAAGGCAAGAAGATAAGGATTGTTGACCAGGGACGGCTTCATAAAATATCGGAAATGGGGTGAAAAAAGCGGTTTATATTTTTTCCACTTCTCTCACCCCATGAATGTCCTACTTATTAATCAGGTATTAGGAAGTTTATGACCTCCTGCTCCACTGTCACCGTAAACGGCCCTACGGGCGACTTCATCAGTCTACCGTCGATTCCCACCAATGCCTTGCGTGCTTCAATCACTTCCACCTTGCGTGTGCGGAATGGGTGCACACTCTTATGGTTTAGGAATTTGCCTCTCACAAATAGGTAGAAGCCCTCAAGCAACTGAGTCATTTCGGGATGATACACCACGCTCACATCAAGCAGTCCGTTATAGGGCACAGCGTTTGGTGTCTGCCCGTAGCCAGTCGAGTTGCCAATGCACACCGTCATAACACTACGCTTAACAACGTCCGAATTAATCTTCAAGTGCATGCGATACTCCAACCGCTGGAAAATCATCAATATGAACGAAAACAGGAATGAGAGTGTGCGCGAGCCAAAATAATGGCGTGTCTGACGGCGCAGGTTCATTATAGCAGCGATGAGTCCGATGTTGATACAGTTGAGGAAATAGCGACGACAGTTGTCGCCATGCTTGTTAGTGTAGCGAATACATCCGAGGTCGATGCGACGCACGCGTCGGTTCTTGAGCCACTTGATTGTCTGGTCGTAGTCGCCCTCGCGGAATCCCCAGAAATGAGCAAAGTCGTTCATCAGTCCATTTGGAATCACCCCCAAGGCTATCTGATCCCTCGTGCTGCGTTCAGCCTGCATCAAGCAATTGACAGCATCGTTGAGAGCAGAGTCGCCCCCAACAATAACAATCGTCTTGTAGCCGTTGTTTATCATCATCTTCACAAGGCGGTCGACTCCTGCCGTGCTTTCGCTCTGCACAAAATCGTAGTCCACCCCATTGGCCTTCAAGCTCCTTTCTATTTTTTCCCATCGGCCTTTCGAGCCAATCAGTTCGTGCTTAGGGCAATAAAGAATTCCCCATCTGTTGTCGTTAATCATATCAATATTGTTTTATTTAGGAGTTAAAAGATCAATAAAATAGTCCCTATTGTCTCTCAGCCAGGCGCATTATCGCGTCTACTTTGTCGGACATTGGCTGGTCGGATTTAATCCAATTTATGTGGAATCCGCGTCGCTCCATTCCTCTGAACCATGTCATTTGTCGTTTGGAAAACTGATGGATGGCTATCTCAAGCTGTCGAAACATCTCGTCGTAGGAAAGTGTGCCCGTGACATATTCGGTCACGAACTTATATTCAAGCCCATAATATATAAGGTCTTCGGGCTTTATTCCCTCGTCGATGAGAGCGCGTATTTCGTCGACCATTCCCGCGTCGAGTCGAGCTTTTAGGCGTCGTGTTATTTTGTGGCGTCGCAGTTCGCGGTCGATGTCAATTCCAACAATGAGCGAGTCGACAGGCGGCAACTGTCGCTCGGGCGTGGGATGCTCCAAATTGTAGGTTTCAATCTCAATGGCTCGTATGGCTCGTTGAGCTGTGTCTACGTCGGTGTGGTTGTGCATATTTGAACCATTGCGCAACTTCAGTTCCTTGAGCATCTGCGTCAATTCGTCAAGCGACTTCGACGCGAGCTTCTCGCGCAGTTTCAGATTCTGTGGCACTGGCGATAGCTGGTAGCCGCCGAGCACAGCTTCGATATAAAGGCCTGTTCCTCCACACAGTATTGGCAGTTTGCCTCTGGTGCAGATGTCGTCGTAGACGTTGTGAAAATCCTGCTGATACTGGAAGAGGTTGTATTTTGTTCCGGGCTCGGCAATGTCTATAAGATGATAGGGAATCTTATGGCCATCGACTGTGTAGTCGGCAAGATCCTTGCCTGTGCCGATGTCCATGCGGCGATAGATTTGGCGCGAGTCGGCACTTATAATTTCTCCCTCTGTGCGCCTCGCCAATGCAGCCGCCACAGGTGTCTTACCACTTGCTGTAGGACCAAGAATGGTTATCATTTTTTTATTCTGCATATCATCAATTGCTTTGCTTTTCTTATCTTGGAATATAGGTGTTTTAGTTTCAATTTACAAACTTACAAAAATCTGCCCTACTCTCCAAATATTTAAGCAAAAAAAAGACCGCAGGGCAATAGCCTTGCGGTCTTTATTCTATGGATTACGGGTTATGAATTAACCGTTAACCTTCTTCATGTGTGCGATGAGCTCGAGAACCTTGTTAGAGTAACCGATCTCGTTGTCGTA
>CAKPZC010000048.1 GCA_934203355.1 uncultured Prevotella sp.
AACTTAACAATAGTTTTGCTAATCAACATGTCTAACTTATACGTGAGCAAATCGGAATTCAACATTCCACACTCAACCTTCAACATTGAGTTTTTTGCTCCGCAAAAAACTTTAGGCGGTTATTGCGGCGGTGTCCCACCTCTTCCCATTCCGAACAGAGAAGTTAAGCCCGCTTGCGCCGATGGTACTGCAATGCAATGCGGGAGAGTAGGTGGCTGCCTTCTTTACTTAGGGTCTTCAAGGTCTAACGACTTTGAAGACCTTTTTTTGTTTCCTCGTCCCCAGATATTACCGCACATTATATATGTAAAGAAAACTCTGAACAGTTTATTTAGCTATGACATTCTATATTTAGCACATCACATTTGATGTGCCAATAATACATTTCCATTACTGTATGCTGTCTGTTAATTATCGTTTTTTTTTTATTTATCTAACCTTAAAAGATTTATTTTACTTGTATATTGCCAGGCTTCGACATAATATGCATCAAATTACGTAACATTTCTTTTCATGTTTGGCGTTATTTGCGTAACTTTGCCGATATAAATACGTATTTGATGAAAGAATTTGTAATATCAGAAGTAAAGGCTGAAACAGCCGTTCTCGTCGGACTCATCACCAAGGAGCAGGACGAGGCCAAAACCAAAGAATATCTTGACGAGTTGGAGTTTCTTGCCGACACCGCAGGAGCTGTCACTGTGAAGCGTTTCACTCAGCGTGTTGGCGGACCAAGCCAGGTGACATATGTGGGCTCGGGCAAGCTTGAGGAGATTCGCGAATATATAGAGGCAGAGGAAGAAGCTGAACGCCCCGTGGGTATGGTGATCTTCGATGATGAATTGTCAGCCAAGCAGATTCGCAATATAGAGAAGGAACTCGGTGTGAAGATACTTGACCGCACATCGTTGATTCTCGATATTTTTGCTATGCGTGCTCAGACAGCTGCCGCAAAGACACAGGTGGAGTTAGCACAATATCGTTATATGTTGCCTCGCCTTCAGCGTCTGTGGACTCACCTTGAACGTCAGGGTGGTGGTTCTGGTTCGGGTGGCGGAAAGGGTAGTGTAGGTCTGCGTGGACCGGGTGAGACCCAGCTCGAGATGGACCGACGAATCATCCTTAACCGCATAACATTGTTAAAGCAACGTCTTGTTGAGATAGACAAGCAGAAGACCACTCAGCGCAAAAACCGTGGCAGACTGATACGTGTAGCGCTTGTGGGTTATACCAACGTGGGCAAGTCAACCATTATGAATCTTCTGTCGAAGAGTGAGGTATTTGCCGAGAACAAGTTGTTTGCCACATTGGATACGACCGTACGCAAGGTGGTGATAGAGAACCTCCCATTCCTCTTGGCAGACACAGTGGGATTCATCCGCAAGTTGCCCACCGACCTTGTCGACTCCTTTAAGTCAACTCTCGATGAGGTGCGCGAGGCCGACCTCTTGTTGCATGTAGTTGATATATCTCACCCAGACTTCGAGGAGCAGATTAATGTCGTTGAAAACACATTAAAGGATCTCGGTTGCGCCGACAAACCGTCGATGATTATCTTCAACAAGATTGACAACTACACTTGGACTGAGAAGGAAGAGGACGACCTCACGCCAATGACCAAGGAAAATCTCACACTTGACGATTTGAAGCGCACATGGATGGCACGTCTTAACGAGAATTGCCTTTTCATTTCAGCCAAGGAGAGGGAGAATCTCGACGAGTTTCGCGACACGATCTACAAGAAGGTACGCGAGTTGCACGTTCAGAAATATCCCTACAACGACTTCCTTTACGAAAGCGATTTTTAATTAAACATAAAGCTTATGGCATACAGAAATTTGAAAGACACTGAAATCTCCGCCCTGCAGGCTAACAGCTGTTGGGCAGAAGATTGGCAGCGCATAGAAGTGAGCGAAGCTTTTGCGCCCAATTTCTTCCACCGTGTGATGTTCTACGGCGACATTCGCCTTGGACAGTTTGACAAGAGCGTGGAGGTAAGTAAGGGATTCCTAAAGCACGCTGGCGTTAACAATGCCACATTGCGCAACGTCACCATTGGCGACAACTGTCTCATTGAGAATATTTCTGGATTCATCAATAACTACGTCATCGGCAACGACTGCATCATATCCAACGTGTGCACGATGGAGACAACAGAAGGAGCTACTTATGGCGAGGGCAACCTAATTTCGGTGCTCAACGAGGTGGGCGACGGCAACTTGATACTCTATCACGGACTTACAAGCCAGACTGCCGCGTTTATGGTGAAGCATTTCCACAATCGTCCGCTCAAGGATGCCATACGCCGACTGATTCGCGAGGAGATAGAGCGCACGTCGCCCGAGATAGCCACAATAGGCAACAATGTGAAGATTGTCAACACCAAGGAGATAACCAATACCATAATCTACGACGACTGCGAGATATCGGGAGCGTCGCGACTGAGCGACTGCACAATAATGAGTAACCCTAACGCCTCGGTATATATAGGCACTGGAGTGATATGCGAGAACTCGATAATATCCGACGGCTCGTCGATAATCAACAGCGTGAAGATGCAGGACTGCTTTGTGGGCGAGTCATGCAAGATAAGCAATGGATTTACAGCCTCTAACAGTGTGTTCTTTGCCAATTCGTATATGTCGAACGGCGAGGCGTGTGCAGCCTTCTGCGGACCGTTCACGGCTTCACACCACAAGAGTTCGCTACTCATTGGCGGACAGTTCTCGTTCTATAATGCTGGCTCTGCCACCAATTTCTCAAACCATGCTTACAAGATGGGACCTATGCACTATGGTACTTTGGAGCGTGGTTCGAAGACTGCGTCGGGAGCCTATGTGCTCATGCCTGCCCATATCGGTGCGTTCTCGGTGTGTTTCGGCAAACTGATGTATCATCCAAACACACGCTCGCTGCCTTTCTCGTATCTTATCGCATACAACGACATAATGTATCTTGTGCCGGGACGCAATCTCACCACCGTTGGTCTATACCGCGACATTCGCAAATGGCCGAAGCGCGATATGCGTCCGACTGGTACAAAGAAGAGTGTGGTGAATTTCGACTGGCTATCGCCATTCACAGTAGGCGAGATTCTTAGAGGCAAGAAAATTCTTGAGGACTTGCGCGACGCGTCGGGCGAGGACGTGTCTACATACAACTACCACGAGTATGTCATAAAGAACTCCTCGCTGCGCAAGGGAATAAAATACTACGACATTGCTCTGCGCATATATATGGGAGCTGTGCTGAAACGCCATGCACCAGTGGAACCGATTACCGAGGTGGGCACTGGCTCATGGACCGACCTCTCGGGATTGTTGCTTCCCGAGTCGGAAGAACAGCGGCTCATCAACGACATACTCTCGGGCGACATCGATAACACGCAAGACCTCACCGAGCGTTTCGAGGAAATCAATGCCAACTACTCAGAATTCCGATGGTCGTGGTCGTATCGCATGATAATGGACTACTATGGATTCGACACACTATCGGAGGAGAACGTGGAGCGGGTGAAGCAAGACTACATCACAGCTCGCCGTGCGTGGATTGCAGAGATTAAGAAGGACGCTGCTAAGGAATTTAAGCTCGGTGACGTGGAGGAGGAAGTGTTTGCCAACTTCAACGACCAGCTCGACAAGGAAGTGGATTTCGAGAACCAGAAACTCTATATGTAAATGTAAGTATAAAATAAAAAATTGGATAAACAACAACCGTACTTAATAATGAAACTCAAATCTTTTATCATTGCAGCTGCTTTGTCCATAGGATTTGGCAGTCAGGCTTCGGCCTACAGTTACGAGACCGTTAAGGGGGATCCGATGCAGACACGCATCTACACTTTGCCAAATGGTCTGAAGGTTTATCTCTCGGTGAACAAGGAGAAACCACGTATTCAAACCTATATCGCTGTGCGCACAGGTTCGCGCAACGACCCCGCCGAGACAACGGGATTGGCACACTATCTTGAGCATCTCATGTTCAAGGGTACACGCCAGTTTGGTACTTCCGACTACACAAAGGAGCTACCCTATCTCGACGACATCGAGCGCCGCTATGAGCACTACCGCACTGTGACCGACCCTGCTCAGCGTCGACAGCTCTACCATGAGATTGACTCTGTGTCGCAGCTCGCAGCAAAATACTTCATTCCCAACGAGTACGACAAACTTATGTCGTCGATTGGAGCCAACGGCACCAACGCCTATACCGCCAACGACGTGACATGCTATGTGGAGAATATACCGTCGAACGAGGTGGAAAACTGGGCACGCATACAGGGCGACCGCTTCCAGAACATGGTGATTCGCGGTTTCCATACAGAGCTTGAGGCTGTCTACGAGGAGTTCAATATCTCGCTCACCAACGACACACGCAAGGAGTTTGCCGCCATTGGCAAGCTGCTTTTCCCATCGCATCCCTATGGCACTCAGACCACAATCGGAACCCAGGAACACCTGAAGAATCCGTCTATTACCAATATCAAGAACTACTATAGGCACTACTATGTGCCCAATAATGTGGCAATATGTATGGCTGGCGACTTCGACCCCGACCAGGTGGTGGCTACAATCGATAAATACTTCGGCTCGTGGAAGAAGAGCGACCGTGTGACTTATCCGCAGTTCCCAGTGCAGAAGGACCTCACATCGCCCGTTAGCGAAACCGTTATCGGCAAGGAGGCTGCCAATATAATGATGGCATGGAAGATGGACGGTGCTGCTACACTCCAGAACGACACGCTCGAAGTTATCTCTTCGATACTGAACAACGGCAAAGCTGGTTTGCTCGACCTCAACATCAATCAGCCTATGCGCTGCCAGGGGGTACAGGCTTTCAACTATGCCATGCGCGACTATTCGCAGTTCATCATCTTCGGTATGCCCAACGAGGGACAGTCGCTCGAAGAGGTGAAGGAACTTATTCTCGCCGAGATAGATAAACTCAAGCGTGGCGAGTTTAGCGACCAATTGCTGCCGGCTGTAGTGAACAACATGAAGCTCGACTATCTTAACTCGCTCGACAACAACCAAAGTCGTGCCGATGCTTTTGTGAATACGTTTGTCAATGGTCGCGACTGGCAGACAGAGGTGGAGAAGTTCGACCGAATCTCTGCTATGACAAAACAACAGATTGTCGACTTTGCACGCCGCCATTTCACCGATGGTTATGGCATCGTATACAAAAAGCAGGGCGAGGACGCATCGCAGAAGAAAATCGACAAACCTGCAATCACAGCCATTCCCACCAACCGTGATATGCAGAGTGCGTTCGTGAAGGAAATCAATGATTCGAAGGTGGAGCCTATACAGCCACGCTTCCTCGACTTCAAGAACGACTTCGCTCAGCTTAAGACCAAGCGTGGACTGCCCGTTTACTACATACAGAACAAGCAGAACCAGCTCTTCTCGCTCAGCTATTACTTTGAGTTTGGCGAGGAGTCGAACAAGTGGCTGCCATTCGCAAAGGACTATTTCGACTATCTCGGCACCGACAAGATGTCTGCCAAGGAGCTGAAAGAGCGTTTCTATCAGCTTGCTTGCGACTACAATATCAGCGTGAGCAAGAACACTATGCAGATAAGCCTCTATGGTCTTGGCGAAAACATGGCTGAGGCACAGAAACTCATGGAGCAGGTCGTAAACCACGCTAAGGTCGACCGCGATGCCTACATGAAGTATGTGGAGCAGGAACTGAAGTCGCGCCGCGACAACAAGCTCAGCCAGAAGGCCAACTTCAGCGCGCTGCAACTCTATGGTGAGTATGGCGAATACAACAGTCTGCGCAATGTGCCCGACAGCGTAGAACTCACTACCACCGACCCGCAGAAACTCATCGACATGATTGCCGACCTGAAGAACTATAAGCACAGCATCATTTATTATGGTCCGCTCGCCGAGAAGCAGTTCGTGGCTGTCATCGACAAGAACCATGCAGTGGCAAAGAAGCCGATGGACGCACCTAAGTCAAGACTCTACACCATGCAGCAGACTCCGAAGAGCGAAATATGGATTGCCCCATACGACGCCAAGAATATCTATATGGTGCAGTATCATAACATGAACCAGCAGTGGAACCCAGACGATGAGGCAAAGATTCAGGTGTTCAACGAGTACTTCGGTGGAGGTATGAACGGCGTGGTGTTCCAGGAACTTCGCGAGAGCCGTGGCTTAGCTTATAGCGCATACGCCGACTATGCTACACCGTCGCGCAAGGACGACTCCAACTATGTGTTCACCTATATCATCTCGCAGAACGACAAGATGATGGACTGCATCCGAGTGTTCAAAAACATTATCGACACTCTGCCGCAGACTCCTGCCGCCTTCGAGCTTGCCAAGCAAGCCACAATGAAGCGCATTGCATCGCAGCGCATCACCAAGGCAGGTATAATCTACTATTATCTTGCAGCCAAGCAGCGTGGCATCGACTACGACCTGCGCAGCAAAGTGTATGCTGCCATCCCGGCACTCACGCTTGAGGACCTCGTGAAGTTTGAGCACGACAACATGGCAAAGAAGCCTTGGCGTTATCTCATACTCGGCGACGAGAAGAACCTCGACATGAAGGCATTGGAAAAGATTGCTCCAATCAAGCGAGTTTCTACCGAGGAGATATTCGGTTATTAATTTGTATTCAACACTTAAAAATCGGGGGTATCAAAATGGAAGTTTCCTTTAACTTCCATTTTGATACCCCCGATTTTTATTTTGGCTTTATTTATATAAACTTGTTGCCTTTTATCCGTAAAACCTACAACAATAATTTTGCCATTCAAAGCGAATATTGTAACTTTGCAGATGATAGACAGAAAACAAACATACATATTATATAATAACATAATTACACTATGGCAAAGAAAGCATTATTGATGATCCTCGACGGATGGGGCATCGGCAAGCATGGCAAGGGAGACGTTATCTACAACACACCGACTCCTTATCTCGACTATCTCACAGCTGTTTCAGCTCACTCTCAGCTCCTCACATGTGGCGAGGACGTAGGTCTGCCCGAAGGACAGATGGGCAACTCTGAGGTGGGCCACTTGAACATTGGTGCCGGCCGCATCGTTTATCAGGACCTCGTGAAGATCAACCGTGCTTGCAAAGACGGCTCTATCCTCAAGAATCAGGAAATCATTAACGCTTACAGCTACGCACAGAAGACTGGCAAGAAGCTCCACCTCATGGGCTTGACATCTACCGGTGGCGTACACTCTTCGCTCGACCACCTCTTCAAGTTTATCGAGATTGGTAAGGAGTATGGCTTGAAGGACGTTTATGTGCACTGTTTCATGGACGGTCGTGACACCGACCCGAAGTCGGGCAAGGGCTTCATTGAGCAGGTGCAGGAATGCTGTGCCAACAACGGTGCACATATCGCAAGCATCGTGGGTCGTTTCTATGCAATGGACCGCGATAAGCGTTGGGAGCGTGTGAAGGAGGCTTACGACCTGCTCGTTGAGGGCAAGGGCAAGCAGGCCGACGACATGGTGAAGGCAATGCAGGAGAGTTATGATGAGGGCGTGACCGACGAGTTCATCCTTCCTATCAACAACTCTACTGTCGACGGCACAATCCAGGAGGGCGATGTTGTTATCTTCATCAACTACCGCAACGACCGCGCTAAGGAGCTTACCGATGTGCTCACACAGAAGGACTACACCGAGGCTGGTATGCATACAATCAAGGATTTGCAGTATTACTGCATGACTCCTTATGACGCATCGTTCAAGGGCGTTCACATCCTCTTCCCGAAGGAGAACGTTATGGACACTCTTGGCGAATATCTCTCAAAGCATGGCAAGCGCCAGCTTCACACTGCCGAGACCGAGAAGTATGCCCACGTGACATTCTTCTTCAACGGTGGACGCGAGACTCCATACGAGGGCGAGGACCGTATCCTTGTTCCGTCGCCAAAGGTTGCCACATACGACCTTAAGCCGGAGATGAGCGCATACGAGGTGAAGGACAAGCTTGTCGGAGCTATTAAGACTCAGGAGTATGACTTCATCGTTGTTAACTTCGCCAACGGCGACATGGTGGGTCACACTGGTATCTACAATGCCATTGCCAAGGCTGTTCACGCTATCGACAACTGTGTGAAGGAAGTTGTGGAGACAGCCAAGGCCAACGACTACGAGACAATCATCATCGCCGACCACGGCAACGCCGACAACGCTATCAACGAGGACGGCACACCTAACACCGCCCACTCTTTGAACCCCGTTCCGTTCATCTATGTCACCGACAACAACTCGGCTACAGTTAAGGATGGTCGTCTTGCCGACGTGGCTCCGTCAATCCTTCACATTATGGGTCTTGAGCAGCCCGAGGATATGACTGGCGAGAATCTTATCCAGGACAATAAGTAAACAAATACTATAACATTATGGCATCTACACCAGATTTCAAGTATGCTCCTATGTTCCAGTTGGGCGAGGACACTACTGAATACCGTTTGCTCACCAAGGAAGGTGTGAGCACCGGCGAGTTTGAAGGCAAGACAATCCTCAAAGTTTCTAAGGAAGCCCTGACATTGCTCTCACAGCAGGCTTTCCACGACGTGGAGTTCATGCTCCGCCGCGAGCACAACCTGCAGGTGGCTAAGATTCTCTCTGACCCCGAGGCTTCGGAGAACGACAAGTATGTTGCTCTGCAGTTCCTGCGCAACGCCGAGACTGCATGCAAGGGCGTGTTGCCTTTCTGCCAGGACACCGGCACTGCCATTATTCATGGCGAGAAGGGACAGCGCGTGTGGACAGACTTTGAGGACGAGGAAGCTCTCTCTCGCGGTGTTTACAACACCTTCACCGAGGACAACCTGCGCTACTCGCAGAACGCTCCTCTCAATATGTATGACGAGGTGAACACCCGTTGCAACCTCCCTGCACAAATCGACATCGAGGCTGTTGAGGGCGACGAGTATCGCTTTGTGATGGTTGCTAAGGGCGGCGGCTCTGCCAACAAGACATATTTCTACCCGATGACCAAGGCCACAATCCAGAACGAGGGCACATTGTTGCCGTTCCTCGTTGAGAAGATGAAGAGTCTCGGTACAGCAGCTTGTCCTCCTTACCACATCGCGTTTGTTATCGGTGGCACTTCGGCTGAGAAGAACCTCCTCACCGTAAAGCTTGCTTCTATCAAGTACTACGACGCTCTGCCTACTACTGGCGACGAGACAGGACGTGCATTCCGCGACATCGATCTTGAGGAGAAACTATTGAAGGAGGCTCACAAGATTGGTTTGGGCGCACAGTTCGGCGGCAAGTATTTGGCTCACGACATCCGTGTTATCCGTCTGCCGCGCCACGGCGCAAGCTGCCCGATTGGTATGGGTGTCAGTTGCTCAGCCGACCGCAACATCAAGGCTAAGATTACTAAGGACGGTATCTTCCTTGAGAAGATGGATACTAATCCTTCTGAGCTTATCCCCGAGGAGCTCCGTCGTCCGGGCGAGGGCACAAAGGGTATCGAGATTGACCTCGATAATGGCATTGACGCTGTACGCGCTGAGTTGTCGAAGTATCCTGTTAGCACACGTGTCAACCTGAAGGGTACTATCATTGTGGCTCGCGACATAGCTCACGCCAAGCTTAAGGCTCGTCTTGACGCAGGCGAGGAGATGCCTGAGTACTTCAAGAATCATCCAATCCTCTATGCAGGACCAGCCAAGACTCCAGAGGGTTATCCTTGTGGTTCAATGGGTCCGACTACAGCCAACCGTATGGACCCGTATGTAGACGAGTTCCAGGCCAATGGTGCATCGCTCGTTATGATTGCCAAGGGCAACCGTTCACAGGTTGTTACCGACGCTTGCAAGAAGCACGGCGGTTTCTATCTTGGCACAATCGGGGGTGTGGCTGCTGTTCTGTCGCAGAGCTCAATCAAGAGCATTGAGTGTGTTGAGTATCCCGAGCTCGGCATGGAGGCAATATGGAAGATTACCGTTGAGGATTTCCCTGCATTCATCCTCGTCGACGACAAGGGCAACGACTTCTTCCAGCAGCTCAAGCCCTGGTGTCCTAACTGCAAGTAAACAGTAGAAAGACATTATAAACAAAAAAGAGACAATCTCCTTTAAAAACAGGAGGTTGTCTCTTTTTGTTTATGTTATGATTGATTTCTGCTCTTTTCATAACCATCGGGTGTTGGCATGTGGCATGACAGCCAGCCACTCGATAGTTATTTCTTATTTTCCTTATAGTATTTCAGTCCACCCTTCACATTCTGTATGAGAGCCTTCGACGAAAGAGTTGCTCCGCTTACAGCGTCGACATTCATGGTTGAGGCTTCGTTTACCGACTTGCCTATGAATTTCTTGAGCAGTTCCTCGGCATTGGCGTATACCGAAGGTGTCTCTTGATTGGGCAGCGATTCAATCTTTGTGATTTTATTTCCCTTGATGTAGATTTTCACCGGAGTGTTGCTGTGAAATCCGCGCGCCTTGACAATAGATGAAGTGTTGATAATAGCAATGCCATTATTGTATTTTATGGCGTTTTTGCTTACACCAGCACCCATAAGTGCAAATGCTGCGGTAGCTATGGCAATGGAAAAAAGTTTCTGTTTCATAAGAATTTATTTCTTGTCGTAGGCGTGCAGCGGGTAGTCAGTGGTGTAATGTAGTCCACGGCACTCCTTGCGCTCAATAGCCTGACGTGTGATGAGATAGCCCACATTAATCATGTTGCGCAGTTCGCAGATGTCGCGGCTTGCCTTGACGCGTTTGAACAGAGCTTCGGTCTCCTCGTAGAGCAGATCGAGACGATCCCATGCGCGTTTCAGTCGAAGGTCGCTACGCACAATGCCTACATAGTTTGACATGATTTCGCCCACTTCCTTCACGCTCTGTGTGATGAGCACCTTCTCCTCGTTGGTCATAGTGCCCTCGTCGTTCCATTCAGGCACCTTTTCGTTGAAGTCATATTCGTCGACATGCTCCAATGAGTGCTTGGCAGCAGCGTCGGCATATACCACTGCCTCAATGAGAGAGTTGCTTGCCAGGCGGTTGCCGCCGTGCAGACCAGTGCAAGAGCACTCGCCTATGGCGTATAGACGCTCTATCGACGACTGTCCGTTAAGGTCCACCTTGATGCCGCCGCACATGTAGTGGGCAGCAGGACGCACGGGTATGTAGTCGGTTGTTATGTCGATGCCTATCGACTTGCACTTGAGGTAGATGTTGGGGAAATGCTTCTTTGTCTGTTCTGGGTCTTTGTGGGTCACGTCGAGACACACATGGTCGATGCCGTGAATCTTCATCTCCTTGTCGATGGCGCGAGCCACGATGTCGCGCGGAGCGAGAGACAGGCGTTTGTCGTATTTCTCCATGAACGATTCGCCGTTAGGCAGACGCAGTATGCCGCCATAGCCACGCATAGCCTCGGTGATGAGGAATGCCGGATGGGTCTCGCCTTGATGATAAAGTGCGGTGGGGTGGAACTGCACGAACTCCATGTCCTTTACTGTTCCCTTTGCTCTATATACCATAGCCTCGCCGTCGCCTGTTGCTATTACAGGGTTGGTTGTGGTTTGATATACGGCACCGCATCCGCCTGTACACATCAATGTCACCTTGCTCAGGTAAGTGTCCACTTTCTTCGTCTCGGGGTTCAGCACATACGCACCATAACAGTTGATGTTGGGTGTGCGGCGTGTTACTCGGGCTCCGAGATGGTGTTGTGTGATAATCTCCACGGCGAAGTGGTTTTCCTTGACATCGATGTCGGGACAGTTGCGTACAGCCTCCATCAGTCCGCGCTGAATTTCGGCACCCGTGTCGTCGGCATGGTGCAATATGCGGAATTCCGAGTGTCCTCCTTCGCGGTGCAGGTCGAATTCGCCGTCTTCCTTGCGGTCGAAGTTGACACCCCATTTCACAAGCTCCTTAATCTGTGCTGGGGCATTGCGCACAACCTGCTCAACGGCTTGTGGGTCGCTGATGTAGTCGCCTGCAATCATAGTGTCCTCTATGTGCTTGTCGAAATTGTCGACAGCGAGATTCGTCACTGAGGCCACGCCACCTTGGGCAAACGAAGTGTTTGCCTCGTCGAGCGAAGTCTTGCAAATTAAGCACACCTTTCCTTTGTGTGCGCGGGCTACCTTCAAGGCGTAGCTCATGCCGGCAACACCGGCTCCAATAATCAGAAAGTCGTATTTGAAAACCATCTTTTCTGTTTTTATTTTTTTAGACGTTGCAAATTTAGAGAAAATTTTGAAGACTGTAAAGGGTTATCTGCTTTTTTTCCTGATTGATGACGCTGAAATACCGAGAAACGCAACAATACGATTATTTATGTGTTGTCTTTAAGATAAAATATTCAAGTTTCAATTATTTTGAAGTTAAATGATTTGTGTGTTTTGATTTCTTGTCTGATTGCTATATTATTTGTAACTTAGCGGCAAGAAACATAAACACTCCGATAAAAGAGGATTAGGACAATGGCAGAAACGTCTATCCTAACGAGGAAGTAAGCACAGAGATATGACACTGTCGCTTGCGAACAAAGTATAATTGAAACCCTAAAATACTAAAAACCAACAATGATACAAACACAACACAAGTGTATACTTGCAGCGACTGCCTTGTCGCTGCTTGCCACCGTGCCAGCTTCGGCACAGGTGCAGGAGCTGCACGTGCAGCGCGACACCATCCCCACTTATTTAAAAGTACAAAACAAGGGTATTGTGAACAATGCCCTCGACGTGTTGAATGGCAATGCTGCCGGTGTAAGCGTAACGTCGAACGGCATGGACCGCATGGCTCAGCTGTCGTCTGTGCGAGTGCGTGGCACAACATCTATTATTGGTGGCAATGACCCACTTGTCATTATTGATGGAGTGACAAGCGACATAGCCACGCTGTCAACTATTTATCCTGCCGACATTGAGAGTTTTGCAGTACTTAAAAACGCTGCCGAGACAGCTCTATATGGTTCACGAGGTGCATCTGGCGTGATTGAGGTGAAGACCAAAAAAGGCACGGGTAAGGGATTTCAGATATCGTATGAGACGAATATTGGCATTGAGTCGATGGCGAAGAAACTCGATATGCTGTCGGCCAACGAGTATCTTAGCACAGTCAAGAAGCTCGGGGTGTATGCCAACAACGGTGGTTATGACAATAATTTCTATGACGTAATCACACGCACAGGATTTGTACAGAACCATTATTTGGCATTCAGCGGTGGTTCTGAACAGTCGAACTATCGTGCCTCGTTCGGATATATCGACCACAACACCATCATCAAGACCAAAGACTACAACAATTTCGTTGCCAAGATTGATGTCACGCAGCATGCTTTCGACAACAGTCTTACTGGCGACTTCGGTGTGTTCGGCTCCACATACAAGAATAATGATATCTTCGACTCGCAGGCGTTGTTCTATTCTGCCGCCTGCCAAAATCCCACTTATCCCGCAGGACGCGATGCCAATGGCAACTGGACAAAGAATGGGGCGGCTTATCGAATTAATCCTCCAGCTGCCATTCTTGTCGAACGAAGCGACCAGAAAGAGATGTATTTCAACACCCACATGCGACTGCTCTACAATCTTGCCCCGTCGCTCAAACTGTCGGCATTCGGTAGCTACTCCTATACGTCAAACGAGAACTCGGAGTTTTGCCCCACATGGGTGTGGGCACAGGGAAATGTCTACCGCGGAGAGTTTAAGAAGCAGGAGTATCTCGGCAACGTATCGCTCGACTTCGCGCATACCTGGAACGTTCACTCATTGTTGGCAGGACTCTCCACCGAATACCATTACCAAGAGCGCACGGCTTTCTGGACACGCGCTAAAGGCATAACAACCAACGGATTTGGCTACGACAACATCGGAGCCACGTCGTCGCGTCCTTATGGTGCGACTGGAAGCACATACGAAGACCAGTCGCTGGCTTCGATTATGGCAAACGCCTCGTATACATTATATAATAGGTATAAGCTGGCGCTTACTATGCGAGGCGATGGCTCGTCGATGGTGGGCGACGACAACACTTGGGGATTCTTCCCGTCGGTATCGGCAGAATGGGATGTGAAGAAGGAGAAGTTCTTGCGCAGCTTCAATGGCATCAATACATTAAAGCTACGCACTGGCTACGGACGCTCGGGCAATTTGGGTGGCATATCAGCCTATACTACAATGCTCAATGTGCAGCAGACTGGCATAGTGCCGGTGAACAACACACCTACTGTGACGCTCGGAACCATACGCAACAACAATCCCGACCTAAAATGGGAGACGAAATCAACATTCAATATAGGTGGCGAGATAGGACTATGGCACAACCGACTGATGCTTACGGCTGAATACTACTACTCCAAGACCACCGACATGCTGTACTCATATGATGTGCCTGTGCCGCCTTTTGCCTACGACAAATTGCTGGCCAACATAGGTTCCATGTCAAACCAGGGTCTTGAGATTGGTTTCTCAATAGCTCCGGTGCAGACCAAGGATATCGACCTAAACATCAGCATGAATCTCTCGTTACAAAAGAACAAACTGCTGTCGTTGTCGGGCAACTACAACGGCATGAATATGTCGGCTGCCAATATCACGGCAATTGGCTCAATAGACGGTGCCGGACAAAATGGCGGCGACAACAACCATGTGCTCTACCAGATAGTAGGACAACCATTGGGAGTGTTCTATCTGCCACACTGCACAGGACTCTACAAGGACGAACATGGAACTATGAAATACAAGATAGAAGACCTCAACAACAATGGCACTATCGACTTTGGTGACGGTGGCGACCGACGCATCTGCGGACAGGCTACACCTAAGGCAACGCTCGGTTCAAACATATCACTGCGCTACAAGGACTTCTACATATCGCTTCAGATGAATGGTGCCTTCGGACACAAGATATTCAACGGCACGGCTTTGGCTTACAACAACATGTCATCGTTCCCGATATACAATGTGCTGAAAGGTGCACCCGAGAAAAACATAGTCGACCAAAACGTGTCGGACTATTGGCTGGAACGTGGCGACTATCTCAACTTCGAGTATCTTACCATAGGCTATAATGTTCCTGTGAAGAGTCATATCGTGCGCTCGCTACGCGTGTCGTGCAGTGTGAACAACCTTGCCACTATCACGTCCTACAGCGGACTGACACCTATGATCAACTCCTATGTGGTGAACTCGTCAATGGGCATCGACGACAAGAGGTGCTATCCCACTTACAGAACCTTCTCGGTGGGAGTGAGCGTGCAATTCTAATTTGCCTATATTATTTTTTACACATGTAACGATTGAAGACTATGAAACATAGATTTTTAGCTTTGTCGATTCTCGCTTTGTCGCTCTCGATGACGAGTTGCCTCGACGAGACCCCTAAAGACCAAATATCAGAATCGGAAATTTACGACTCTGCCAACAACCTGTATGTCAATGCTGTCGCATCGCTCTACAACTACATAGGAGCACATGAGGAAGGCGAAGGCTTGCAGGGCACATGCCGTGGCATATACGACTACAACACGCTTACCACCGACGAGGCTATCATACCTATCAGAGGCGGCAACTGGTATGACGGAGGTCTGTGGAAGAACATGTACAACCATACATGGACCGCAACCGACACCGACCTTTACAATGTTTGGAAATATCTCTACAAGGTGATTGTGCTGTCAACGAGGTCATTGGAGACAATCGAGCAATACAAATCATTGCTTACCGAACAGCAACACTTGGGGTATCAGGCCGAGGTGCGTGCCCTGCGTGCCATGTTCTACTATTATGCAATGGACATGTTTGGACGTGTTCCAGTACTGGAGTTGTCTGCTCAGAAGATAGCCGACATACAACAGAGCAACCGCAGCGAAGTGTTCCGCTATATAGTGAAGGAACTTCAGACCGTGGCTCCACTTCTGCCAAATGAGCACAGCAACCTGCAAGGCAACTACTACGGAAGAGTGACACGACCCGTGGCATGGTTTCTGCTTGCCAAGCTCGCACTCAATGCCGAGGTATATGCCGACGACAACTGGACCGACAAGTCGCGTCCCGACGGCAAGAACATAATGTTCGCAGTCGACGGCACACAGAAGAATGCATGGCAGACATGCATCCATTACTGCGACTTGATTGCCGATGCCGGATATTCGCTCGAAAGCGATTATACGAAGAACTTTGCCGTTCACAACGAGAATTCACGCGAGAATATCTTTACAATACCATTGGACAAGATGCTCTATCAAAACGAATTTCACTATCTGTTCCGCTCACGCCACTATGCACACGGAGGAGCCTATGGTGGAGCTTCCGAAAATGGCACATGTGCAACTCTACACACAATGGCTGTCAACGGCTATAATACCGCGTCGCCAGACAATAGACTCGATATGAACTTCTATACAGGCAAGGTAGAGGTAGACGGCAAATATGTGACACTCGACGACGGCACACCTCTTGAATATAAGCCACTCGCCGTAGAGCAAAACCTCACGGCAAGCAAATATATCGAGACAGCGGGTGCACGTATGAAGAAATATGAGGTCGACCGCACAGCATACTCCGACGGACGTATGCCCGACAACGACATAGTGCTCTACCGCTATGCCGACGTGCTGCTGATGAAAGCTGAGGCTAAGGTGAGAAATGGAGAATCGGGCGACGTGGAACTCAACGCTGTGCGCTCAAGGGCAGGCATGCCACCCAAGACAGCCACACTCGACAACCTGCTCGACGAACGCCTTTTGGAACTTGTGTGGGAAGGTTGGCGCCGCCAGGACATGATACGTTTCGGGATATATGCCCAAGCCTACGACATCCACACGCCATCCGACGCCGACAAGAAAGGCTATACCATCGTGTTTCCGATACCCGAAAAGGCGCGTGAGCTAAATACAAACCTTAAACAGAATCCAGGGTATTGAAAATATTGTCAATATTTATCGCGGCTTATTATGTAAAATTAAAACAAATAATGCATAAAACCGAAAATGTAGACAAAAAAATACCACGAAATAGGTATAGTATGATTCTTTTTTTGTAATTTTGTAATCGTTAATGGGTAAGCCGATAATACCTTATTAATATATAAGGTATATCGCTTGTCCAAACACAGCAAAGACATTTCATTAATAATTTATTTTATTATACCGATTATGATTTATTCAAAAGAAGTAGACAACATGTGCGTTGTCGCAAAG
>CAKPZC010000049.1 GCA_934203355.1 uncultured Prevotella sp.
ATACAAAGCGGGCTGAAAGCCCAATATCTCCACAGCCCAGGGCAACGCCCTGGGTATATAGCATTCAATTAACAACGCGCCCTGTAAGGGCAATTATATGTGGCACAATAGAGTTGCCCTTACAGGGCGTTAGATTTTATATACTTTTTCACCCAGGGCGTTGCCCTGGGCTATGGAGAACATTGGGCTTTCAGCCCGCTTTATATGAGTTTTGACATACCATCCTCCTACTTTAGTTTTTACTTAAGTTTCGCAAGTGAAAGTAGTTATAAGCCATTAGTCTTTTTTGCTTTATTTATAGCCCTAAAAGCATTTGGCTTCGCTCGGCTTTGCCGCTTGCTTGCAAGAACTTCTTAACTTCTTAACTTCTTAACTTCTTAACTCCTTAACTTCTTTAACTCCTGTTTTTATTATTTCACTCTCAGTTTCTTGCCCGCACGTATGTGGCTTCCGCTGATTTTGTTGAGTTTCTTCAGTTTGCTAACAGTAGTTCCGTTGCGCTTTGCGATTTCGCTCAGCGTGTCGCCGTTGCGTATGGTGACATTTCGTCCGCCTCGGCTTCGGCTGTTTTTCTTGCCGCGTTTTCCTCGGCTTTTCTTGCTGTTGCGTGTCGACGAGTTTCTCGACGAGCTTGTAGTGTTGTGTCGGCTTGTGTAGCTTGTTGTTTCGGTGTTCACCTCCACCTCAGTTCGCTTGGTGAGCAGTTCGTCGGGTCGGTAGGAATAAATAGAGTCCTCGCAGTCGATGAACTTGCCCACGAGAGCCACAGGCAGTCGCAGAGTCGACGGCTTAGAGCTGCCGTTTACTATGTTGCGTCTATATTGCGGGTTGAGCTGTTTTAGCTGGTCAACCTCCATCCCGAGCACACTTGCTATCTGCTCGAAGTGCACGTCGCGATTCACTACCACCGTGTCTGTCTTCAGCGGCAGGTCGGCCTGCATTGGGCAGATGTTGTGGTCGCAGTAGTAGTTCATTATATAGTTGGCGGCAATGAAAGCCGGCACATATCCTCTTGTCTCCTTCGGCAGGTAGGGGTAGATTTGCCAGTAGTCGGTTTCGCCCTTCGAGCGGTGTATAGCCTTGTTGATGTTCTCCGGTCCGCAGTTGTATGCGGCAATCACGAGATTCCAGTCGCCGAAGATTTTGTACAGGTCGCGCAGGTATTGTGCTGCGGCATACGATGCTTTCACGGGGTCGCGTCGCTCGTCGACGAGCGAGTTCACCTCCAGTCCGTAGCGTTTGCCAGTTGGTAGCATAAACTGCCACAGTCCTGTTGCTCCCACTCTCGACACGGCGTTGGGGTTGAGCGCCGACTCTATGACGGGCAGGTATTTCAGTTCAAGCGGCAGTCCGTAGGCTTCGAGAGCCTCCTCGAACGTAGGCATGTAGAAGTTTTGTGCTCCGAGCATTATGCTCACCGATCGTCTCAGTCGTCCGCTATATCGGTCGATAAATTTCTGCACCACCTCGTTGTAGGGCAGTTCTATGACCGACGGTATTCGTGCCAATCTCTCCTTATACACCTCCTTGCTGTAAACCGGGTTCACGTCGGGCATGTTGCATTCGGTGTCGAGTTTTAGGTAAGTCTTGTGGTTATACACCGATAGTAGCGAGTCGTAGTCGCTTGTCATTGCTTCAGGCAGGTCGATTATTTCCTTTCTGCCTTCTGAGTCGGTCACAGTGATTTCTGTCTCGTTGTCGTCGCTCTGCGCGAGGATTGGGGTAGAGAAGCCAAGAATCGCTGTGGCTATTAATACTAAAGTCTTTTTCATCAAAAATATATAACTGTTTTTTTTAGAAGTTGAGGCTGAAGCTCATTCCGATGCTGTTTGCCTTGAGCGGGTTTCGCTCGCGTTCATTATTTATTATAGTAGGTTCAACCCTCAGGCTGAGGTCCTTGCTGATGTCGAATTCGGATAGCGACGCGTCGACATAAGCGTCGACAATGCTCAGTGCGTAGACACCCACGAGACAGAAGAAGCTCAGGTCGCGCCAACGTCTGTAGCGGTCCTTTCGGCTCTTGAAGAGTTTCTGGTAGCGTGCCAGGTTGGTGGCGTCGATTTGTGCTCCGAGATGCAGAAACTGGTTGTAGCTCTCGGTCGTTGGGTCGTCGTCCATGATGTCGAGATAAGCCTGCGAGTAGTCGCGATACATCTGGTTGTTCCACTGCATAGCGTAGTAGCATCCCACGAAACCGCCGTATACGATAGGAATCTTCCAGAATTTGCGGTTGTATATTTGTCCGGCTCCTGGCAGCACAATGGCGAGCCACATGGCACGCTTGGCGTTAGGTCGCCATGTTGCCCAGTCGCGTTTGTGCTTTACTGTCTTCAGTGTGTCCGCTGCCGTGAACGACATTCGCATTGTGTCCTGCTGCGCCATGATGGGTTGCAGTGTGTCCTGCTGTGCCACGGCATCATTGGCAGTAAGCGTTAAGCCTACCGCAATGACCATGATTTGCAATATGTTAAGCAGAAATTTCTTCACTGTTGTTTCATTTTATCGAATACGCTCATTATGCGTTCCAGTTCCTCCTCGTTGGCGAAGGGTATTGTTATTTTTCCCTTGCCTTTAGGCGAGCAAGTGAGCTGCACCTTAGTCTGTAGGAAGTCAGATAGGTGGTTGCGCAGCACATTAAACTCCTCTGGCATCTTGGTTTTGGCAACGATTTTCTTTTGTCCGCTCTCCACGTCCTCTCCGTTTTTGAGCATTTGTGCCATTTCCTCCACCTTTCTCACGGAGTAACCGTTTTTCACCACCTCGTTGAATAGCTTTATCTGCAACGACGGCGACTCTATAGCGAGCAGAGCTCGTGCGTGTCCCATGTCGATTTCCTTCTTTTGCAGTGCTATCTGCACCTGGGCAGGGAGTCGCAGAAGTCTGAGATAGTTGGTTATTGCAGTTCGGCTTTTGCCCACTCTTGCCGACACTTTTTCTTGAGTCATACCCTCGGCGTCGAGCAGGTGTTCGTATGCGAGAGCAATCTCAATGGCGTTGAGGTCTTCGCGCTGAATGTTCTCCACGAGAGCCATCTCCATGATGTTCTCGTCGCTGATGGTGCGTATGTATGCCGGAATCGAGTCGAGTCCAGCAATTTGTGAGGCTCTCCATCGTCGTTCACCGGCGATGATTTGATAGCGTTGTTCGTCGATTTGCCTCAGCGTTATAGGCTGTATGATGCCTATTTGGCTTATGCTTGCTGCGAGTTCTTCGAGTGCCTCGTGGTCGAAGTCGCGTCGCGGCTGGTTGGGGTTGGGCTCTATTTGTATGAGTGGAATCTCGTTGATTGTCGACGATCCTTGTGTTCTCACGTTTCCAGTGTCGATGAGTGCGTCGAGTCCTTTACCTCCCTCGATGTCGTCGAGTCCTCGTCCGAGCACGCTTCTGTTGTATTTCTTGTGTACTGCCATTATTGTTCGTTGTTGTCGGGTTCGCCCTGGTCGTTAGCCTCGTTGTTGTCGCGCGTCTCATTGTTCATGATTATCTCCTTGGCGAGAGCCAGGTGGTTTTTCGAACCGGCAGAGTCGGCATCGTATAGAATCACTGGCAGTCCGTGGCTTGGGCTTTCGCTTAGCTTCACGTTGCGCTGTATTACCGTCTTGAACACGAGTTCCTGGAAGTGTCGTTTCACTTCGTCGTATATTTGGTTGGCGAGTCTCAGTCGGCTGTCATACATCGTTAGCAGGAATCCCTCTATTTCGAGTGCGGGGTTGAGTTTGCTCTTGATAATCTTGATGGTGTTGAGCAGTTTAGTGATTCCCTCAAGTGCGAAGTATTCGCATTGCACTGGTATAATCACCGAGTCGGCAGCTGTGAGGGCGTTTACGGTGATGAGTCCGAGCGACGGGCTGCAGTCGATAAGAATGTAGTCGTAGTCGTCGCGTATTTGGTCGAGCATGTTCTTTATCACCCTCTCGCGATTTTTTATGTTTAGCATCTCTATTTCGGCTCCCACGAGGTCGATGTGGCTGGGAATGATGTCGAGTCCGTTGATGTCGGTTGTATAGACAGCGTCGCGCACATCTGCGTGGTCGATAATACATTCGTAGAGCGAGCAGTCGATTTCGTTTATGTCCACTCCGAGTCCGCTTGATGCGTTAGCCTGCGGGTCAGCATCTACCACGAGTACTGTTTTCTCAAAAGTAGCGAGCGAAGCCGCGAGATTAATTGTCGTTGTTGTCTTGCCAACTCCACCTTTTTGGTTGGCGAGTGCTATTATCTTTCCCATTTGCGTCAAAATTATTCGGCAAAGTTACATATTTTATGCGAGATAAGTGGCGTTTAAACCTTTTTTCGTACATTTGCAGTTGAAAATATAGACAAATTTATGAATATTAAAAGACCATTAATACTAATTTCCAACGACGACGGCTATCATGCCAAGGGTATCAATGCGCTTGTCGACATGCTTCGCGACATTGCCGACATCATAGTCTGTGCCCCCGAGTCGGCGCGTTCGGGCTTTGCCACAGCCTTCTCTGCCACTGTTCCGTTGCGCCTAAAGTTGCGCCGCAAGGACGAGGGGTTCGAGATGTGGTCGTGCAATGGCACTCCGGTCGACTGTGTGAAGCTCGCCCTCAACCAGTTTTTTGCCGACCGTCTTCCCGACCTTGTCATCGGTGGTATCAACCACGGCGACAACGCCTCGGTCAACGTTCACTATAGTGGCACAATGGGTGTCACCATCGAGGGGTGCCTGAAGTACATACCGTCGGTGGGGTTCTCGCTATGCGACCATAGCGACGATGCCGACTTTGAGCCCTTGCGTCCTTATGTGAGGCAGATTGTGGAGAAGTTGCTACGCGATGGTCTGCCCAAGGGTGTGTGCTTGAATGTCAACTTCCCGAAACTCGCTGAGTTTAAGGGCATAAAGATGTGTCGCATGGCTATGGGCACATGGTATAACGAGTGTGCCAAGATGCGCCATCCGCATGGCTACGACTACTTCTGGATGACGGGTGCCTATCGCAACGACGAGCCCGAAGCCGACGACACCGACAACTGGGCTGTCACCCACGGCTATGTGGCAGTGACACCGACGCGCATCGACGTGACAGACTATGACTATTTGAAGAATTTTGAATTTTGAGTTTTGAATTTTGAATTGTCGCTTGCGCGATTTTGAATTGTTCAATTTTGAATTTTGAGTTTTGAATTTTGAATTGTCGCTTGCGCGATTTTGAATTGTTCAATTTTGAATTGATATATGAAATACTACCTGATTGTTGGCGAAGCCTCGGGCGACCTGCATGCTTCGCACCTTATGGCTGCTTTGCAGCGTGTTGACGATGCGGCTGAGTTTCGTTTCTTCGGTGGCGACCTTATGTCGGCTGTCGGCGGCAAGCGTGTCAAGCACTACCGCGAGCTTGCCTATATGGGGTTCATTCCGGTGTTGCTCAACTTGCGCACCATATTCCGCAACATGGCGATGTGCAAGTGCGACATTGTGGAGTGGCAGCCCGACGTGGTGATACTTGTCGACTATCCGGGCTTCAACCTCGACATTGCCAAGTATCTTCATTCCCACACCCAGATACCGGTCTACTACTACATCTCGCCCAAGATATGGGCGTGGAAGGAGTGGCGCATTAAGAGCATCAAGCGCGATGTCGACGAGATGTTCTCCATACTGCCCTTCGAGGTGCCCTTCTTCGAGCAGAAACACCATTATCCCATTCATTATGTGGGCAACCCCACCGCCGAGGAGGTGCACCAGTTCCAGTCGGCCTACACCGAGACTGAGTCTGCCTTCAAGCGTCGCCACGGTCTTGCCGACAAACCCATCATAGCTCTGCTTGCTGGAAGCCGTCGCCAGGAGATTAAGGACAATCTGCCTGCCATGGTCGAGGCGGCGAGCCGTTTTGCCGACTACCAGCTTGTGCTTGCCGGGGCTCCGGGCATTCCTCACGACTACTACGACCAGTTCATAAGTGGTAGGCGAGTGACTCTTGTCGACAACGACACCTATGCTCTGCTCTCCCATTCGCGTGGTGCTGTTGTCACCAGTGGCACTGCCACACTCGAGACAGCTCTGTTGCGTGTGCCGCAGGTGGTTTGCTACGAGACCCCGTTGCCACGCTTTGTCGCTTTCCTTCGCCGCCACGTGTTGAAGGTGAGCTACATCTCGCTTGTCAATCTCATCGACGACAGCGAGGTGGTGAGAGAGCTTGTTGCCGACACGTTCTCTGCCGACAACATCGCTACCGAACTTAGCCGCATTCTGCCCGACGGCAAATCACGCGAATGTATGCTCGACGGATATGAGCGAATATGGCAAAAACTGGGCAACGACAGTCCGTCGGTCAGCGCTGCCCATATTATATATGGGCTGATAAAGAAATGAACTGCACCCCAAAAGTTAGACATAAAACTTTTGGGGTGCAGTTTAGAGAGAAGTGTCAGTCCTAATTTATTTTCAATAAAAAAGTTTTACTTGACAGCAATAATTTGGAAAAGTAACTCTTGAGTAATTTAATGGCTCATCCGATATTTGGAGTGATGTAACATGAGCATTTTGTCCCATGCTTATACAAGAAAGGGCTGACGGGCTGAAAGCCCAATGTTCTCCACAGCCCAGGGCATCGCCCTGGGTAAACGGATACAAACAACCAACGTGCCCTGTAAGGGCAACTCTAAAAAAAATAATGGAACATTAGAGATGCCCTTACAGGGCGTATTGTTTACTGATAAACGCTTGTATTAATCACTTCAAATATCGGATGAGTCAATTTAATGTTATACATTTAGTAGTTTTGTTACATCAGCAGGGTTTAATGCCCATTCGTAGGTGTAAGCCTCATCAGCCTCTTCGGCTGTTTCTGCCAACTCCAAATTCTGAACTTTAAGCTTCATTTCGAGGAGTTCGCCTATAGTTAGTTTTGCTTCAAGTTTGCAAAGCAAGGCTTCAATCGATGTGCTGTCAGCACCTTTGAGCGTTTGGGAAGTGAACGGCATTTCGAGCCAAATGATTTCGCGCTTCTCTACGTTGAGTACTCCAAAAACTAACCCTTTGCTTAGATTGTTTTCGCTGATACGAACCATGTGCTCCACACATGATGGGTCGTAGGCAACACCTGTCTCCTCAGAAATCTTCATTGGATAGTCAGAGTTCATCCATCCAACTACGAGGTTAGGGGATAGGGAACCACAAGAGTAGGCATTGCAAGTAAAAGTAACGTATTTAGCTTTTGCTGCTTGCAACTTGGGCAACGACAGTTCGATGTATTCTGCTGTGCCCACCATATCAGGAATTGAACGGATGTCGCCAGAGTGTTTTGCGCCTACACATTTCAAATTATAGTAAGCACACTCTGCGGTTTGGTCGTTTGGCAATGCGATGCGACAACTCAAATCCATGTCAAGGTGTTGTTTATGTAAGCCTTTGCCCCATTGTAGGAACAGACGTATATTATCGCCTTCTACGGGGAAGCGTGTTCCCATCAAGGCACACGATGTATCTTGTATTGTAGTTGCTCTATCTCCTACATTTACAGGGATGTTGTAGAGTGCAGGATCTATGTAGATGCTCTTAGAGTCTGTATTCTGAGCTGCAAATCGGCGAGTCATGGATGAATTGTAAATATCCATAACACCTTTTACCATCTGTTGTCTTGTTGCTTTATCATAGAGTGCAATGAGTTTATTGGGTTTAACGCTTACTGCTCCGCCTGTAATTGGTCGAGCCAAACGACATTGGGTTGGATTGAAGTAGTCGTCTGCGGCATTGACCAACGATAGCAATAATCGGGCTGGGAGTTTGTCGGCAATCTCATTGAATGCTTCCAGTACTTTGTCGCTGTCAAAATGAAGCATCGTTGCAAACAGACTGCGAGCAAAGAGTCCTGGACGCTCTTTTAGCAAAGAGAGGGTCTGGTTGTCATCGTTTTTAGACCGAGCTTTGTCCACACGTCCTTGCCATGTAGCATAGTCGTGATTATAGAATACGTCGAGGATTTCGGCAAGATGTTCCATTCCTTTCTTGCGAGAGTATTCACCCATACGAAGAGCACGAATCATGCGCACCCACATGCCTCGTTTTGGGTTCATGTTTTCGGCAGCCTGCTTTGCTGTCATTGGTAGCGAGTTCATCCAAAGGGCAACACGCGAGCATGTCTTGCGGTCATATTTCAACATTAGCTTCTGTTTCATGTCTTTGGCAGCATCTGCACCTTTGTCTAATGGACCGAACATGTGGTAGTACATCTTCCTGGCATGAGCAACAAGCGTCTTTGGCTCGATAATCTGAACAAAGCCAGTCTTCTCATACCAAAGATAGCGCAAGATGTCGGCTGGAGTATTTAGTAAGGTCGTAGCTTCGTTTGCCTTGTCTTGGTTAATCAAGGTTTTGATGACGAGCATAGCAGTTTCCTTCATCGCTATTTCTGCATTATCTGGTAGGTTGTATACCTGAAGTAACAATTCGAGCGAATCCTTCTGAGTTGCATCTAATGGTGTAGCAGATGACAAGAGAGACGCGAAGACATTTTGCATATCTTTGTCAGTAAACAAGCGGAGTTCTTTGAGCTTGCTTCCTTGTCCTTTGTATACAAAGTCTGAAGTATGGAATGGAGTACCACAGAATGGGCATCCATTGTATCGCTCTAATGGGAAAGTGCCTTCGGGTATGAAGTGCCCACATTGAAGTGTTGTACCCTTGAATCCAGCCTGCTTTTCGCCAATAATATTAGTGAACCATGTTAGTAAATGGTCGGTGAATGTTTCGCCTGTAGGTACATTCCACCCCTTGACGAGCGGTGCCCAGTTGAGTTCTACGCCCATCACTTTGTTTATACACTCTGTTATTTCTGCAAGAGTGTTAACAGAAACGGCATTAAGTGCATGGAGCAATTCCTCGCTTACGCAGAATCCATTATTTTTTAATCGAGCTATGAATGCCATTACTGGAGCTGTAGATTCTGAGTCGTTGTTGATATCCTCGCGATTGATGTCGAGGTAGATAGCGCGATAACGCAATGCAATTGTTGTTAATGTATTGTTCATAATAGTAATATTTTAAAATGGTAATTGAGAAACTGTTAGACGTCTCGGCATAGCACGAAAGCTACCCGTAAGTATATTTTTGAAGTAAGTTTCTCTTATACCTTTTTTATATGAGGTCCGGGTCGGAGTCGAACCGACGACACAATAAGTAGTATGTGTTAATTGACCTGTAACAATAGAGGAAATGTTGACACAATTTATTTACTCTACCATCTGAGCTACCGGACCGAAGTTAGACGATAATTGCAAATCTATTTACCTAACATTATTAGATGTATTTAGAGAAGTAAGATTTACTTGACCGTCTTTCTTTTTTTAGTTGAGCGGCGGACAGGATTCGAACCTGCGAAATCCATGGGTGTAAGCAACTTTTTGAGCCTTGTGGCAATTATGATGCTATTAAACCGCCGCATTTAAGAAGGAAATTATAATTCTATTGCTACACCTTTATGGCACGTACCTCCACCATATGGTGTTCGTGCGTTATGCTTAGGAGTAAGAAGTATTTTGTCCTTCTTCTTTGTTTCTGATTGCAAAGTTATTATTCTACTACGCAATCTTTCTGCGTAATTAAAAAAAAGTGATTGAAATTGATGAAAAAAGTAATATTTTATCGACTATAGAAATGTGTTGCATAGAAAAAAGTGTATCTTTGCAGCGTTATAAATGAGGAATTTATAGAAAAGTTGAAGCTTAAAAATCATTATTATGCCAGCAAATAAGAATGCACTAATCAGATACAAGACAATAGACAACTGTTTGCGAAATAGGTATCGCCGTTGGACATTAGAAGATTTGGTAGACGCTTGTTGTGATGCTCTCTACGACATGGAAGGTATCAACAAAGGTGTATCTGTACGTACGGTTCAGGGTGATATCCAAATGATGAGATCTGATAAGCTTGGGTATAATGCGCCTATTGAAGTGTACGACCATAAGTATTATCGTTATTCAGATGACGATTATTCGATTACAGAGATGCCAATGTCGCAGAATGACTTGGAGGTTATGCAAGAGGCTGTTAATATGCTTAGGCAGTTGGAAGATTTTGAGCAGTTTGCAGAGATGTCTGATGTGGTTAGTCGTTTGCAAGATAGGTTGTCGATTTCCAAAAGCAATAGAAAGCCGATAATACATTTTGATAGTGTTCCAGATTTGAAAGGATTAAGATTACTGAATCCTTTATATAATTATATCGCACATAAGCAGACTCTCCGCATAATGTATCAATCTTTTAATGCCACACAGTCCACAGAGTATATTCTGTTTCCATATTTATTGAAGGAATTTCGCAACAGGTGGTTTCTGTTTGGATCAAGGTCTAGCGATATGATGCTCTTTAATTTGCCTCTTGATAGAATCGAAAGCGTTGAGCCTATTAATGATATTCCTTATCAAGAGAATCCAGATTTTGATACAGACCATTTCTTTGATGATGTTATTGGTGTGAGTAAAGACATTGATAATGTTCCACGAAGGATTAAGTTTTGGGTCTCTCCAGAACAAAGCAAGTATATCAAAACAAAACCAATACATCGTTCCCAGAAGTTGATAAAAGAAAACCCCGAAGATGGGAGTTGTATCTTTGAGATTGAAGTGGTTGTTAATTTTGAAATGTATTCTGTTTTTATGTCCTATGGTCCAGGAGTTAAGGTTATCTATCCTCGGTATGCAATGTGTTATATGAAGGAGAAACTCAAAGAAGCAGCAGAGTTGTATGAGCGCACTAAATAAATAGGTATAGGTAGCACCTTCTTATATAAAATAAGCCATGGCATTATTTTGCCATGTGTTTGCCCACAAACTTCGTAACTTTTTGTGTGTATTCCTTTTTATGGTCGTGGTATGACATGGCGTGTGCGCTGCCTGGTGCTATCCACAGTTCTTTCACTCCGGGTTTTGCCTTGTAGAGCGGATACACCATCCATGTTGGCACAAAGGTGTCGTTGGAGCCGTGGATGAAGAGCATGGGTTTGTGGCACTTTGCCACCTGCTTCAGTGGCGACGCCTCCTTGAACGACCATCCATACTTCAGTTTTGTAAGCCACGACGAGGTGTAGAGCAGTGGGAAGGCGGGCAGCGAGAAGCGGCCCTTCAGCTCGTGCTCAAACTCATCCCATGCACTTGTGTAGCCACAGTCCTCCACAAAGCAGCGCACACTTTCGGGTGTTTTCTCGCCGCTGACACACATCGTTGTGGCGGCCCCCATCGACACTCCGTGCACCACCATGCGCATGGAGTCGCGTGGAATGTTGAGAATCAGTGGTGTCGACTTAATCCATTGTAGTATGTCGAGGCGGTCTTTCCATCCCATCTGTATGTCGTCGCCGTCGCTCAGTCCGTGGCCGTGGAGTCCAGGCATTATCACGTTGTAGCCCATATACACATTATATAGGCGAGCAATGTGGAGCATGTCGGTGGCGTTGTTGGTGTAGCCGTGTATCAGCATGGCTGTGTTGGCGGTGGGGTGGGGTGCCGGTATGTAGATGCAGTGGGAGCGCAGCTTGGTGTCGGGCATGACGAGGAAGGTGTGGCGCAGGGAGTTGTGCGCATTGAGCGAGTCGAGCCAAGGGCGCAGCTCGGGGTAGTTCATCGTCATCTTTTCGAAGTGGGTGGGTCGGCTGTCGGGATCGCTGGCGAGCGCATAGTCGACGAGATACACCGAGCCGCCGCCAACGACGACAAGGCACACTGCCAATATGCCTGCCAACCAATTGAGGATACGTTTGCCTTTTCCTGAAAAATTCTTGATGCTCATAGTTGTTTTGTTGTTAATGGAATGTTGCAAAATCGTTAAATAACGGTCGGAGAAAATAAAATACATGGCAAAGTTAAGCATATTCGATGAAATTTAATTAACTTTGCAGCGCAAAAATCAAAACATAACGATTTTATGGACGATTATCACGCGGAAAATATGAATTTGTAGTGTGGGAGGACTGCCGTGCTTAAGGTTGGTCTCCCCGACATTGTTTTAACCCTTGGAGATTAACTTTATGAGAACATTTTGGAATACTAATTCTACCCTCAAGACCATTGATGAATGGCAGCCCAACTGCTGGATACAGGTTACGTGTCCTACTGAAGAAGACCAGGAATTTCTGGAAGACAAATTCAACATACCCGACTATTTCCTATCCGACATCAGCGATGCCGACGAACGTGCGCGCTATGAATACGACGACGGCTGGATGCTCATCATCCTGCGTATTCCATATGTCAAGGAGATTCGCTCGCGCACGCCATACACCACTGTGCCACTCGGCATCATCCACAAGCGCGACGTGACAATCACTGTGTGCTACTACGAGACTAACATGATGATCGACTTCGTGAGCTATCACCAGAAGCGTGGTGAGGGCTTCACCGACTATGTCGACATGATTTTCCGTCTTTTCCTCTCTTCTGCCGTGTGGTATCTGAAGCGATTGAAGCAGATTAACTCGCTCATAGAGAAGGCAAAGCACAATCTCGACCACAACGTGAACAACGAGTCGCTCATTGCCCTGTCGAGGCTTCAGGACTCGCTCACTTATTTCGTCACCTCTATCCGTGGCAACGAGACGTTGCTGGCTAAGCTGAAGTTCAAGCTTCAGGTCGACGAGCTCGATGCCGACCTCATCGAGGACGTGAACATCGAGATGTCGCAGGCTCGCGAGACCACCAATATCTACTCCGACATTCTTGAGTCGACGATGGACACCTATTCGAGCATCATCAACAACAATATGAACACCGTGATGCGTACGCTCACTTCGGTGTCTATCATCATGATGTTGCCTACGCTCATTTCGTCGTTCTTCGGCATGAACCTCATCAATGGTATGGAGAACAGCCGCTTCGGATTTGTCATAGCGCTGTTGATATCAGTAGTGATTTCGGCTCTGTCGTGGATAATACTGCGCCATAAACGACTGCTCTAAAAAAATGTTTTGGTGAAAAAAAGTGACATATCTGCCATTATTGCTGCAATGTGCTTATTATCAGTCGTTTAACGGCTGGCAGATTATGGCAGATAGAGGCTTTGGAGGGGGCTATCTGCCATCCAAAGGCAAATACCTGCCAGCCGAAACACTCGAAACGTAGGATGCAACCCCGTTTTTTGGGGGGACTCTGAAAATACAGATATTAGGTTTTGGTAGTGCCTGTGTTGAGTTCTGGTAGCGTGTGTTTTGAGTTTTGGTAGCGAGTGTTTTTGGTTTTGGTAATGTGTGTTTTGGGTTCTGGTAATGATATTAAAAAAAGGTTACATGGCAGATATGGCACTTTTTTTTATAAAAACATAATTTCCGTCTAATACAAGAATCCGAAGCACCACAATGGAATCTTGTTACCAAAGGGATGCTCTATGCTGTCTGCTGCGATATAGGAATTGCTTACTTGGGCAATCTGCTTGCCATCCTTTGACTTGCCACCCACCTCAAACGTGTATTTCCCATCCACTAAAAAGTCTGCTTGGGAGGAAGCATATTCTATGCGATGCTGATAAGTGAGCTGGTTGACGAAGAAGGTTTCTCGCTGTGTACCTTCGTTCACACCGTTTAGCGACAAGGCTTGCATCAAGTTGCTGTTCTCCATATAGATTTTGTCGGGACGTTGCATCTTCTTCAGAGAAACATCACCAGAATAAAGCAGGTTGATGAGCTTGGCTCGCTGTAGATATTGTAGATAGGCAAGTAGGGTGGTACGTGACATGCCTGCCATGGCAGATAGCTTCTTCATGTCTATCTGCATAGGATATTCTGAGGCTAAAACCGCCAAGAGACTCTTCAACTTTCTGATGTTTGATATATCTACACCACATAATTGGGGTAACTCAATTTCCAAGATGAGGTTTGCCACGTTTGAGATGCGCTCATAATAATCCTCTTCTCCTTCCAGCACAAATGGATAATACCCTGTCTTGAGATATTTGTCAAAATAAGCCAAGGGACGGCATTTCTCGTTGACTGCGGTGCAAAGCATATCAGGTGATAGCAAGAGGCTTGGTAAATCCACAGGGTCAAAAGCAATTCCCTCGCAGAGGAGCAGATACTCCCGGAATGAAAGTCCTTGCATGTTATAGTTGATACAGCGGCGAGAGAGGTCGGCATCGGAATTCAAGATGTTAAGCACGGATGAGCCTGTAATGACAAAGTGCATGTCGGGATAGGCATCGTATGCATTCTTCAGTTCTTGGCTCCATCCCTCATATTTATGCACTTCATCAGCAAAGATATGCTTGCCGCCCATCTTATAGAACTCATCCACAAAGTCGAGAAATGTGTGGCGGCTGAAATATAGGTTGTCCAAGCTTACATAGATGGCTTCCTTTGGAGCGTCTCCGTATGTTTGCTTTATGTATTGTAGGAGCAAAGTGGTTTTCCCTACACCACGTGCCCCTCGGATTGAAATCAGTCTTTGATTCCAATGTATTTGATGGATGATAGGCCTGGTATAGTTTAAGGATGTCGTCCTCAGTAGTCGTCTGCATTGGTTGAATAGAGCTTCCATATCTTATTTTTTATGATTAATGGTGCAAAGATACGACTGTTTGTTCAGACCGCAAAACAAATTTAGTAAAAATGTGTTCAACGCTCTGAACACATTTCGCTTAAAAATGTTCAACGCTCTGAACACATTCTTTGTGTATTCGTGGTTGTTCATATTTTGTATATATAATAGGTTACAGGTTGCAAAAGTAATCATTTTTTGCAGAAAAGTTTGTGTTGTTAATGATTATTCTTACCTTTGCAATACGAGAACCTGCCAAGCCTCTCAACGATGCTCAAATGTGCGGGTCGTTTTTGTCAACCCGTAAAAACGTTTCCATTATGAGATATCTTGACCCCAAAGCCGACCTTACATTCAAGAAGATATTTGGTGAGCATAAGGACTTGCTCATCAGTCTACTCAATGCCCTGTTGCCATTGGCTGACGACGAGCAGATAGAGAGTGTGGAGTATCTTTCGCCCGAACTTGTGCCCGACACTTATGTGGGCAAGAACAGTATTGTAGATGTGAGATGTCGCGACGTGAAGAACCGTCAGTTTATTGTGGAGATGCAGATGCTGTGGACCGAGGCGTTCAAGCAGCGGGTGCTGTTCAACGCTTCCAAGGCTTTTGTGCGCCAGCTTGACAAGAAACGCAAGTATGAAATTTTGCAACCAGTCTACTCGCTCAATCTTGTCAACGAGACTTTCATGAAGGAATTTCCTGATGAGTTTATTCATAACTATAATGTGGTGCACGAGTTGCATAGCGACGAGATTATCGACGGACTGCATTTCACTTTCGTCGAGCTTCCTAAATTCCAACCCCACTCCATCAAAGAAAAGAAAATGGCTGTGTTGTGGCTTAGATTCCTTACAGAGATTGACGAGCATACAAAGGTGGTGCCTCAAGAACTGTTGGACAATCCGGAAACCTTAAAGGCACTAAATACAGTGGAGGAATCGGCTATGACGAAAGACGAACTCCTTGCCTACGACGACTTCTGGGACAAACTTGGTGCTGAACGCTTGCTGCTTGTTGATTCAAATAGACGAAGTATGGAGGAAGGGCGCGCTGCAGGACGTGCAGAGGTTGCACGCAACTTGTTGCGTATGGGAATGTCGATAGAAGATATTTCTAAGGCTACAGGAATTCCGAAAGAAGAAATTGAACGTATATAGCCGGCTCGGCTGGCTGATAGGCAGGCATTTATGGCAGATAGGCAGGCATTTTTCAGAAAGTGCCATGTATCTGCCATCCGTTAACCGGCTTAATATCAGTCGATTGCAATGATTATGTCACTTATGTCACTTTTTTTAATAAAAACATAATTTCCGTCTCATCCCAAAAGCTTTTTGCAAATAGAGATTATTGCAAAACTACATAAACGTCATAATTATACCTGATTTTCATTCGCTAACATAGCCAACATCAGCAAAATCAGCACAATCAGTATTCATTTCTTTCTGAATACAGATTTATCTGATTTAGCTGATATTCCCATCGCCAACATCAGCATAATCAGCACAATCTGTATTTCTTCCTTAATTGAATACGGATTTATCTGATTTAGCTGAAATTCCATTCGCCACCATCAGCAAAATCAGCACAATCTGTATTTCTTCCTTAATTGAATACGGATTTATCTGATTTAGCTGATTTTTTATTCACCAAAATCAGCATAATCAGCACAATCCGTATTCATTTCTTTCTGAATACGGATTTATCTGATTTAACTGATTTTTTATTCGTCACTATCAGCATAATCAGTACAATCCGTATTCATTTCTTTCTGAATACGGATTCATCTGATTTAACTGATTTTTTATTCGCCACTATCAGCATAATCAGCACAATCCGTATTCATTTCTTTATTGAATACCCCAATTCGGGATAAAATAGCGATTAGTTGCATGTGAAGACAGATACGTGAATTCTCTTCTCATACCATCAGAC
>CAKPZC010000050.1 GCA_934203355.1 uncultured Prevotella sp.
CACCACGCAAAACCAAGGGCTTACGTTCGTCCTTACGTGCCCAGTCGCGAAGATAATTGAGTGCTATTCGTTTGAACATATCTAAATGGTTATAAGTCAATGACAAAGATACACAATATTTTCAAATCCAAACCAAAAATCAATGAAAATCCGAGCAAATCCAAACCAACTTTCGCTGATTTTCGTGTCAAATCCAAACCAACCAGCAGAAAAACCAGTATCAAATCCAAAGCAAGGGGCAAAGAGAAGGACTTTCAGTACACATCAAACCACCCACTCCATCCAATTGTCTGGAGTAATGACAGCTGTCTGCTTAACGTCATACGCATTAAGGAATGATGATGGAAACTGAGTATTGGTGAGCATATCCTTTACTTCTGGCTCGTCACAATTCAGCTGTAAAGTCTTGCAATTCTGCTTTTCAAGAATCATTCTAAAAAGCGTACTTTTGCCCACCTGCCGCGCTCCTATAACGATGATTGCCTTGCCTGCAAACATACGCGACTCTATCTTTTGCTGTAACTGTCGTTCTATCATAGATGTATGGATTGTTTGTCGAGGCAAAGATAAGAAAAAAATAGTCTAATCCCAAAATTCATACTAACTTTTGGGATTATAATCCCAAAAATCATATGCAATTTTGGGATTAGGGGGTTCTACTTTGTCAATTATTATAGTTTTTGAAAGCAGAAAAAACTATAGGTAGTTACAAAATATGAATATAAATAATTGCTGTTTCGAAAGAAAAGCACTAACTTTGCACATGTTGATTCGCCATACGTGCCAATAAGGCGCGAAGGTAGAGGAAAACATATATACATAAAGGCGTTACTGACGCTTTGGTTTTGACGATTCGTGAACTTCGCAACTTCCCAAATGTCTGTCAAGAACAAAGCAACGGGAACGCCCCAAGGGGTGTATTGTATCTATGCACTTATGTCATCACATGCTTCTTGCTTGTGATGCAATTGTCGTACTATATACTTACATCTACGTGGGGCTTTCAGCGTTGCTCGTTTCGACAGACAGGGCAATGCGAAGGCCTACGAATCGTGGAACGAGTGACAGTCTGGCTCCACGCCTTTTTGTATACGTACCACAACACATTAACTAAACCTGTGCTGACAATGGAGCCTGTCTGCACAACAAAAACAAATAAACAAAATGAAAACTCTAAGGCTCTTTATGTTAACGGCAGCCATCATGTGCTCACTCGTTGCTAATGCCCAGGATGTTATCGTCAAGAACGATGGCTCAACCATTACTTCTAAAGTGATGGAAATTACTGGCACAGAAATCAAGTACAAGAAGTATTCCAATCTAAAAGGTCCTACCTATACTATCAATAAGACGGATGTGAATTACATCAACTATGAGAATGGAGAAAGGGAGAACTTTGGCAAAACGTCTAATGTTACACCAAACAGAGAAGAGACATATAATACCCAAAACAATTTTGCATTGCAGCAAACGAATAACAGTCAGATGTCAGACGCTGAATTGCTTAAGAGTATAGGCAACGATTCTCTTAATAAAAAAGCTAAACGATATAAAAAGATAGGATGGATTGGCGGAGCTACATTTGTAGCAGCAGGAGTTGTACTTAATTTATTATCAGAATATCCCTTTTGTGTAGACGATTGTACAATCGGTTATGCATCAATTGGCGCAGGTGCAGTTTGGACAACATCATTCCTAATGGCATCAAATAATTTAAAGAAAAAGGCTTTATATTCTGCCAACACCTCAACCCCACTCATGCAGTTTAATCTCAGTCAATCAAAGAAGTCTGCCATCTATGCCAACTTTAACATGCTCAACGACAACATGACAAATAGAAAGGCATTGGGGGTCGGTATGAACTTCAACTTCTAAACCAACAATATTGATATTCTACGATATGAAACACAAACTTTTTTCTTTCGTCATAGCCGCAGCCGCAATAATGACGATTACTTCATGCCGCACCATCGCTGGCTCTACAACTCGCAACGCATCGAACACAGTACGCGCAAAGAACATAAGCTACAATGAGCTTACAATGGATCTTGCTCCAGATGCTATCACATATACAATAGATATCTCTACTCCTGACGGCAAGGCGAAACTCCATAAACTTAGTCTGCGACAGGCTGAAGACCTCGCTCTTACCGAAGCACTTATGAAGAACAACTGTGCAGCACTCTTCAACCCTCAATTCACTCATCTGAAGAAAGGCAAAAAGGTATTACGCGTTACTGTTTACGGTTTTCCTGCTCGTTACAAACATAAAAATTAACAAACAGTTATTTTATTGACAATAAAATAATGCTAAGTATGTGGTCATATTTATCTTTATATATAAGTGGCAATCTGTGAGGGTATGTCAAAACCCAAACAATGCGGGCTGAAAGCCCAATATCTCCATAGCCCAGGGCAACGCCCTGGGTATGAGGCATTTATTGGCAACGCGCCCTGTAAGGGCAGCTTTAAAATTCCATTCGTTTTTTACAGTTGCCCTTACAGGGCGTATGGGTTGTGTTTATCCGTTACCCAGGGCGTTGCCCTGGGCTGTGGAGATATTGGGCTTTCAGCCCGCTTTTGTTTGAGTTTTGACACACAATCATATATGTAAAGATAATTCTGAACTGTTACTTAACTATAAGAAGTATGACTCTGAATACATCCTATAGTTAGCATTTTTTTATTTAGCAATTCAATGACACACCCTATATTTATTTTCGTTCATCCATAAGCAAGCCTGCCAGATAATTGTCGCTACGGCAATGCATATCTGCAATGCCTTCGCTCATCATTTTATAGAGATAGGAGTCGTAGAAAAATCCCAACGAATCTTCCAAAGAAGCTCCCGACAACTCTGCAAAAAGTTTTACTACGCGAGCATATTTCATCTGAAGAATAGTCTTGTTTGCTTCCATCTTTTTCAAAATTTAATATCTTCTACTTTAACAAATTGCAAATGTTGGTTTATAACTTCCTGATTTAGGATACATATCTGATGATTAGGATGTATAAAAGCCCTTTCCGAAATCAAGAAAATCGCGTGAATGTAGGATATCCGGATTGTCGACAATACAATTGGAGGCGTGGAACAGTTTCATGACAAGGCTCCTTTCTTTTTCAACAGTCCAATCAAGTCGTCCATGATATAATCCTTGCTGAATGTATGCAACACATCATAGCACGGCACTATATATCCATCCAATATACCCGTCGAGCGCAACATCTTGTATACTTTGCTTGCACTCATCTTTAGTCGGTCGGCAAGGTTGCCAACACAATATGTTATAAAGTCCAACTGATAATCCTGCATAAGCTATTCTGTTTTCTGCAAATTTAGACAAAAAAGTCGAATTGAGCACATTTCTAATCAATTTTTTACGATGCAAATATCGTACATGCAGTAAAAAAGTGTTACAAATAAAAAATCGATTCTAGAGATTTCGGAAGGGGTTTTTATAGGGTTTTGAGGTGACAATGACCTGCTGATTCTCCAAGTAAGGCTTTATTGCACTCCAGATGGAATGCTTTTGCTATGCAACTGTAATCCTTTTGAAGGGTAAAGGGAATACAGTTGCAACGCTAAAGTTATCCTTTTGAAACAAAAGGGAGCGTTCTTTCATCGTGAAAAGTTATACAACAGTGCCGTAATCCATGTAACCTATTGTGTATGAGCAATATAACGAGAACTGCTCAAAACTATGAGTTGAACGCACAAGGAAATCTTTGACGCGTTCAACTCGCAGTTTTGAGCGGTTAGAAATGCAAATATTGTATCGGGGCAAAGCCCAGAGTTGTAGAGTTGAGGCAGTATGACGTTTCTAAAAATACACTGAAGCAGCATATAGCGGAATATTAGTCAACCAATCTTGTTCTCTATAGTCAGACATCGAAAAGCGCACACCATGTAGCTGTGGGTGACTGGCAACAAACGTTGACAGAGACTTTGAGCGCAGGTTCTCTTCAGCCTTCGCCTCGATTGGCACAATGTCACATCCATGTTGAATTAAAAAGTCAATCTCCAGCTTAGCATCATTGCTATAGTAGAAAACGGAGGTATCATTAGTAGCAACCAATTGACTCATAAGATAATTCTCAGTAAATGCACCTTTCGATTCTTCCATACCATTATCTGCAACCAATAGTTTTTCGGCAGGAATTTCGCTCATGGCTCCAAGCAAACCACAATCAAGCAGAAAAAGCTTGAAACTACTGATATCCACATAAAATTTTAATGGCATTTTAGGCTCTGTCACCCTCTCTGCTTTATAAACCAATCCAGCATCCATTAGCCATTGTATAGCAGTTTCAAAATCTTTGGCTCTGCCTCCAGGCTTGGCTACACCATAAATAAACTTCTTATTCTCTTTTACCAACTGAGAAGGCATTGACTGCCAAACCATATTGATTCGATTGGCCTCTGAAGTAGGAACGTGCTTAGATATATCCTTCTGATATGTATAGAGAATATTCTTCTGTACCTCTCTTACCTTCAAAGAATCGTTAGTCGCTATAAAAGTTTTTACTGCTTCGGGCATACCACCAACAAAATAATATTCTCGGAGAAGCTTTATATATTCCGATCGAAGCAGTTTAATGGTATTCCAATCCTTACTTTTCAAAATTTCAACCATCTGTTCCCTACCCTTTGCCAACATAAATTCATCAAATGTCATTGGGTATATATTGAGTATGTCAACTTTACCAACCGGGAAAGACTCTCCTTGATGCATGGTTATACCCAATAAAGAGCCTGCCACTGCAACATGATACTGTGGGGCTTTCTCACAGAAATACTTAAGAGCAGTCAGACCTCTTCTCAATTCTTGTATCTCATCAAGAATAATAAGGGTTTTGCCTGGTACGATGTTTTGGCGTGTAATGGCACCTATGGCAAGAAGAATACGCTGCATATCATAGTCTTGCAGGAATAGGTCTTTTGCCATATCATTGTCGTCACAATTTATGTAAGCTACATTCTCAAATTCTTGTTTGCCAAACTCGGTTAACATAAACGTCTTGCCAACTTGACGAGCACCAGCCAAAACAAGAGGTTTACGATTCTCCTTGTTTTTCCATTGTTTTAATTGAGTAATGATATTCCTATACATAATCCATTGATATTAAGTGGTTTCCAATGCAAAGATACACTTTTCCGACCGAACTTTCAAGGAAAACAACATTTTTCCGACCGAACTTTAAAGACAAAACTACATTTTTCCGACCGAACTTTGTTTTTATGATACCATATTAAGTATAGCTCATATTTATATACAAGCGGCAATCTGTAGGAGGGTATGGCATCCCTGCCATACCCACTCTGCCATGATTGTTCAGCCGGTTTAGCGGAGTGTGTATCAAAACTCATACAAAAGCGGGCTGAAAGCCCAATATCTCCACAGCCCAGGGCAACGCCCTGGGTATATAGCATTCAAATAACAACGCGCCCTGCTAAGGGCAACTATATGTGGCACAATAGAGTTGCCCTTAGCAGGGCGTTAGATTCTATAAACCTTTTCACCCAGGGCGTTGCCCTGGGCTATGGAGATATTGGGCTTTCAGCCCGCTTTGTATGAGTTTTGACACGCCATCCTCCTACGATATGTAAAGATAATTCTTAATAGTTACTTAGCGGAGGCTGGAGACCTCCGCTACTTATAGGTATAACCAATCACAGCTCTGCCTTGTGCAGTTCTGCCAACAGCTTCACGCTCTGACAATGCAGGTCGATGTGGCGCAGGAGCTTCTCGTAGATGCTGTTTATCTCTACGTAATAGACGAGGGCAGTGATTTCGCCTTGCTGCAGAGCCTTATTGAAGAGCGTGAGCGACTCCTGCAGAAGTTTTACATCGCTGTGGTCGATGACCTGCTGAAGACCCTGCAACTGCTCGTAGTTGGTGCGCATTGAGGCTTCGGCATCGTGCTTTGCTTGCGACACTTGCAACTCGGCACTCTCGCGACGCTGGCGTGCTGCCTTAAGATTGCTGCTGTTGCTGTAGAGGGGGAAGCTTACGCCCACGAGGAAGCCGTTGATGCCTTCGCCATGCTCGGTGTTGCGACGATAGCCGAAGGAGATGTTGGGCAACCACTCGTTCTTCTGCACCTTCAGATTCAGGTCGGCTGCACGGAGCGAGGTCTGAGCCACTGCCACGTCGACATCCGATGCGAGAGCCAAGGCACGGTAGGACTCGTAGTCGGCTATGGGCTGATATTCGGGCAGCACGGTGTCGGTAACGTCGACAGGCTTGCCTCCGTTGAGTTGCTGGAGCTGCTGCAGAAGGGCTGTACGCTCACCCTGCGCCTCGCTGACGAGGGTGCGCACCTCCATACAGTCGAGCTTCACCTTGTTAAGTTCAAGGGCATTGGCGTCGCCTGCCTCCATACGCTTGTTGTACATCTGCAGAAGAGTCTCGCTGTTGGCAAGACGCTCGCGCAGCATGGCGAGGGTCTGGTTGGCACGGATAATGTCGATGCAGAGGAGCTGCGCCTGCAGGAGTATGTCGCGACGCTGCTTTGCGAGGAGCTGTTCGCCTACGCTTTGCTGCATCTTGGCTTGCTTGCTGCGTGCGGCATACTTGGTTGGGAAGTCAATCTCCTGGCTCACTACAAGCTCGCTCTCGGCAACGCCGGAGTAGCCTTTGGTGAAGAACGGGCTGTACTCTACAGACGGTCCGCCGAGCGTGTTTAACGCCTTGATGTCGAGCACATCGGCCTGATTGTCGTGTGCGAGAGCCTGCAGGGTGAGGTTGTTGGCTGCTACCTGCTTGAGCACGTCGCCGACAGTGTCGGCGAGGGCTACGCTACACGTGCTGAATGCCACGATTGTGGCGATTAGATATCTTTTCATATATAATAGGTACGATGAATGCGTTGAGTAATGTAGAACTAATTAGTCCGCCGAGTATCACCTTTGCCATGGGCGACTGTATCTCGTTGCCGGGCAGGTCGCCACCAAGTGCCAACGGCACGAGGGCGAGGGCTGAGGTGAGAGCGGTCATGAGGATTGGATTAAGACGCGAGAGCGAGCCTTCGATGATGGCGTCGCGTACGCTCTTGTGCTCCTCGGTGCGCAGACGCTTGTACTCGGTGATGAGCAGCATTCCGTTGCGCGTGGCGATGCCGAAGAGCGAAATGAATCCGATGACGGCTGGTATGCTCACCTCGCCCGTGGTCAGCACGATGGCGAAGATGCCACCAATGAGAGCCAAGGGCAGATTGAGAAGTATAACTCCTGCCTCCATGGCGTTGCGGAACTGCATGAAGAGGAGGCAGAAGATGACGACGATGGCGAGGATGCAGGTGAGATAGAGCACGCGGCTGGCGCTCTCCTGGCTCTCAAACTGTCCGCCGTACTCGATGTGATAACCCTCGGGCAACTGCACTTTCTCGCCTACGGCTTCCTTGATGTCTGCCACGACGTCGCTCAATGCACGGCCGCTGGTGTTGGCTGAGATAACTATCTTGCGCTGCACGTTCTCACGGTTGATGGTGTTTGGTCCGGCGCTCGATATGATGTCGGCTACGTCGCTCAGCGGCACCTTGCGTCCGTCTTGCGTGTCGATGATGAGGTCGTTTATGTCGTCATACTTATCGGCTTTCACAACAAGATTGAAGGCGCGTCCGGCTTCGTACACCTGCGACACGGTCTCGCCAGCGAGGTTGACGGCAAGGAACTCGTTGAACTCTGGCAGGGTGATGCCGTTGCGCACGAGCAACTCACGACGCGGCACTATCTTAAGCTCGGGGCGCTCTATCTGCTGCTCTACGTTGAGGTCGGCAATGCCGTCGATGTCCTGGCAGGCGCTCTTTATCTGATTGCCTATGGTGAACATACGATTGAGGTCGGTACCGAACAGCTTGATGGCGATGCTCGCCTGAGTACCCGAGAGCATGGCATCGATGCGGTGAGAGATGGGCTGACCAATCTCGATGTTGGCTCCTGCAAGCACTGAGAGACGCTTACGCACGTCGTTGAGCACTTCCTCGTGACTGCGGTCTTTCAGTGTGAAGGGGGCTTCTATCTCGCTCACGTTTACGCCAAGGGCATGCTCATCGAGCTCGGCACGTCCGGTCTTGCGAGCCACGGTCTTAATCTCGGGCACCTGAAGCAGCAGTCGCTCGGCACGCGCACCTATCGAGTCGCTCTCTTCGAGCGAGATGCCGGGCAGCGAGGATATGTTTATGGTGAAAGAGCCTTCGTTGAACTTGGGCAGGAAGCTACTGCCAAGGCAGAAGAACACGCCTACAGCCACTACAAACAGCGTAGCGGTGCCTACAATGACCTTGCGTGTGTTGGCGAGAACCCACAGCAATGCGCGCTCGTAATACTTCTTCAGCCATACTGCAAGGAAGGCTTCCTTGGGCATCTCGCCCTTGCTCTTGCCGAGCAGGTAGCTACAGAGCACGGGGGTGAGCGTGAGGGCTACGAGGGTTGAGGCGAAGAGGGCTGTTACGAAGGCTATGCCGAGGGGTATGAGCATACGTCCTTCCATGCCGCTGAGGAAGAAGAGCGGGGCGAAGCTTACCACAATGATGAGCGTGGAATTGAGTATCGGCATACGCACTTCGCGCGAAGCGTTGAACACAAGTTCGATGATTGGCACTCGCTCTGCCTCGGGCAATTCGCGATTCTGGCGTATATGCTTGTACACGTTCTCCACATCGACTATGGCGTCGTCGACAAGCGAACCGATGGCAATGGCAAGACCGCCAAGGGTCATTGTGTTGATGCTTATGCCAAGGGCGTTGAGCACTATCATAGCCACGAGGAACGAGAGTGGTATGGTGACGAGCGAGATGACCGTGGTGCGCACGTTGGCGAGGAAGAGCATAAGGATTATCACAACGAAGATGGCACCCTCAATGAGCGACTTCTGCACGTTGTCGATACTGCTCTCGATGAAATCGGCCTGACGGAAAATGTCGGTTGAGATATGCACATCCTCGGGCAGCGACTTCTGAAGGTCGTCGAGGGCAAGGTCGAGGTGCTTTGTGAGGTCAATGGTGCTGGTGTTGGGCTGCTTGGTGACGGTGAGAAGCACAGCTGACTGGGCTCGCTCGCTGCCTACACCGAGCTTGGGCGACTGGTTGCCTATCTTTATGTCGGCAACATCGGCAAGAGTAATGACGCTCTCGCCGTTCTTCTTGACGATACATGTGCCCAACTTCTCTACATCGTTGGTAGAAGTGATGCCACGGATTATATACTCATTGCCGTACTTGTAGCGCACGCCACCGTTGGTGTTGACGTTCATGCCACGGGTGGAAGCCATGATGTCGGAGAGCGAGACACCAAAGTGCTTCATCTTGCCCGGACTGACGAGTATCTGAAACTCCTTGATGTCGCCACCATGCACGCTGACCTGAGCCACGCCACCGGTGGAAAGCAATCGAGGACGTATCACCCAGTCGGCATAAGTGCGAAGGTCTTGCTGCGAAGTGTGCTTGCTGGTGAGGCTCACGATGAGCACCTCGCCAAGGATGGACGACTGCGGACCGAGCACCGGAGCGCTTACACCGGCAGGCATCTGATCGCCAATAGCGGCAAGTTTCTCACTTACTATCTGGCGATCGAGATATATGTCGGTGCCCCAATCGAACTCCACCCACACTACAGAGAAACCATTGGTGGACTGAGAACGGACACGACGCACACCGGTACTGCCATTGACGGCGGTCTCAATAGGGAATGTGACGAGCTGCTCCACTTCCTCGGTGGCCATGCCACCGGCTTCGGTCATAATGACCACAGTGGGTGCGTTGAGGTCAGGAAACACGTCGACATCGGTCTTGCTGGTGGAGTACAATCCGGCAATGACAAGCAACACCGACGCCACCAACACAAGGATTCTGTTCTCAAGCGAGAAGCGTATTATCTTATTCAGCATAGATTTTTATTCTTATAGTTGACGAGTTGATTTATAGTTGACGAGTTGACAAGTTGACGAGCTGTTTGCTTTATAACTACTTCCATCAACCTTATATAGACAAATAGCTTGTCAACTTGTCAACTTGTCTACTCGTCAACTTATACATCAATGATTATGGTTATGCGCTGGGATGGCGTTGGCAGCCGAAGCCAACTTTACTTGCATGGCACCCTTAGTCACGACGCGGTCGCCCTGCTTCACTCCGGTGAGTATCTCCACACGCTCGCCGTCGCTCTCGCCAAGCGTAACCTCTTGCTTGCGATAGCCCTCGGCGTCCACCTGAATGTATACAAAGTGGATGCCCTGCTCCTCGGTGAGAGCTGTAAGGGGCAGCGTGATGACATTGGGACGGTCCTGGGTGATGAGATAAATCTCGGCATAAGACCCCTGTACTACGTCGCCAGTGTTGTTGAACTCGAAAATAACTGGGATATAAGAGTTGTTCACCTCAGCCGAACGACCGTAAGACTGTATGTGTCCACCCATATCGGTGATGTCGTAGAGACGATTGCTGTAGCTGGTGCGGAACTTGGCGCAACGTATCTTATTGAGCTCGCCAAAATGGCGCTCGGCTATCTCGGCACGCAGATAGAGATGCTTGTTCTGAGTGATTACAGCAAGAGGCTGTCCTGCCTCCACATAGTCGCCGCCATTGACCATACATTGCTTAATATAGCCACCACGAGGAGCAGTCACCGCTACTCCACCCGCGCTGCGTGTGCGCTGCATACTGGTGTAGGTGAGCTTGGCAGCCTCATACTCGGCTTTAGCCACAGCAAGGTCCTTCTCGCTTATTATCTTGTCCTTGATTAGGGTCTTAGCACGTGTGTAGTCGCGCTCGGCACGCTCGTAGTCGATACGTGCACGCTGCACTGGGTCGCCATCGGCCATCTGCATACCAGCAGAAGTGATGGAGAAGAGCGTTGTTCCAGAGGCAACCTTCAGTCCCTCGCTAACGTGGTTCTTATACTGCACACGACCGCTGATAGTGGCTACAACGGCAGTCTCGTCGCACGATGCCGACATCACCTTGCCACTGGTATGGATGACACCATGAAACATGCCAGGCTTCACTTCCTCCACCTTCACTCCAGCGGCGCGAGCCTTCTCGGGCGAGAGGATTATCTCGTCGGTGTGAGCTTCCTTAGCCTCATGACCTTCCTCTTCGGAATCGTGGTCGTGATGCTCGGTTTCCTCGGCATGCTCATGGTCATGGTCGTGGTCGAGATGGTCATGCGACTTGCCTCCGCAAGCGACCATTCCCGCCACGAAGACTACTGATAATAAGTAATAAGTGATTCGTTTAAGCATATTATATTAAGTGTTTATTATTAAGCTAAAAAAAAGACAGTTGCAAAGATAAGGAATAAGCAATGCAACTATGTTGCAAAAGCGAAGTTTTTACGCATAAAGTAGGAACAAGCGTACATATTAATATATACGTAAGTATGTGTTCATATTTATCTTTATATATGAGCGGCAAACTGTGATGGTTGTCAAATCCCAAACAAAGCGGGCTGAAAGCCCAATATTTCCACAGCCCAGGGCAACGCCCTGGGTATATAGCATTCAATTAATAACGCGCCCTGTAAGGGCAACTATCTGTGGCACAATAGGGCTGCCCTTACAGGGCGCGTTGTTCGGTTTTGTATCCGTTTACCCAAGGCGGTGCCTTGGGCTATGGAGGTCATTGGACTTTCAGCCCGCATTATATGAGTTTTGACGCACTCTCCTCCTATATATGTAAAAATAATTCTGAACTGTTACTTAAGATAATAAAAGAGAAGCAAATTAGGGGAAATTCTCCTCTAATTTCCTCTATTAGGACATAAAATAAGGCGGAACGAGACGTTTAGGGATACGAAAAAAGCGGATGCGCCGCACTCTTGAGAGTGCTTCGCATCCGCTTGGATTATTTGTTGTTGATTAATTAGTCAGCGAGCTTTGCCTTGATGAACTCGCGGTTGAGGCGAGCGATATTGCTGAAATCGGGTATGCCATCACATCCGTCTTCAATGCACAATAATATCCTTTACATACGAGTCGACATGTCCGTCTGGCGAGATTACATCAATAACCATACGATAGTTGCCACTCTTCTCCGGCATTCTGCATTCGTATGGAATGGTGGGAACAGACAGGCCGAGAGGCTGTATGATGACACCATTTGACCGCAGAAATTTTGCCGGTGTCAAAGAGCGCAGCTTGATGTCAAAAAATCCGTTACTGGCTCCATGCCATCGCGAGCGGCTGTCTATTGGATAAACAAGTTCAATAGACTCTACATCCGACAACTGTATGTCTAAAATGTCCGACACATCACGGTCTATGTAAAAGCCGTTGACTGCAAATCCTATTTGTGACACCCTATCGCTCGGCATTTCATATTTCGAGAAGAGTCTGTTATACCTGCCACTTTTCCAATACACATAACTGTTGTCATTGGTTACACCTATCTTGTTTGTAAACACAATAGCATCACGTATGGTCTGCCAACCTGAGTGAGAATTGAGATAGTCTCTGTCAAAGAAATCCGCACTCTTGACCTTTGCCCAGTTGTATATTTTCTTATTGACAGCCTTGGCTTTCACTACAACCTCGTCAATGTTATGAGTTGTCTCATCTGCAAATGTGTCTGTTACAACTGCATGTTCAAGCGGATAGGATGTATTACTCCGAGAGATATCCGAATTTAAATTAGGTATGTCTGGCCAATCGTATTCATCTATGCTGTAATAATATTGCCCTGCCTTTCCAGCTTGGTTATATGCCTGTAAAAAAAAACGGGTACCGTCATCATAGTCGGCAACTGGTACGGCAAAGCAACCGCACGAGTCTGTTGATGTCGTTGCTGCAAATCCGGTTGATGTATTCAGGATCTGCACGCTGGCATTCTTAATTGGTCCGTTATCGGCAGCTACATTGCCTGAAATACAAAATCCTCTTTCTATAGGATATGGATATGATAATTTGCCTTTTGAAATTATATTCTTGACACGCATTGTCATTGTCTGCCTTGCTGACATTAGCCATAAATTCAGATCGGAGTTCAGTAGAGTCATTTGTCCATTATGACCTGCAAATGACGGGAATGGAACTGGAGAAAAAAGTTCATTTCCAAAACCAAGTATAAATTGCGCCGAAGTGTTTTCCTTGTATGTCACCGGAGTAAAGTGGACAAATACATTGCTTTTTTTATATTTCTCGGGAAAAGTCACGGTTAAAGAGTCGCCTGCCATATAAGTTGAATTGACAAGAATGTTCTCATCAATATGCTCCACATTATCGTTACCTATACACACTACACGTTGCGCAACTTCGTCCCCATTCTTATCAACAAGCCATATTGTAATAAGACCTGGAGGACACTCTGCAAGATCTACAACAGCATAATTGTCATATATGGAGAATTCTTTTAAACCGATACTATGATGAAACGCAAACAGCCTAAACTTTCCTTCACTTTCCAAGCCGTCTGGATATAGAATATTGCATAGCAGTCTTTTCTTGTTGACAGAGATATTTAATGTAGGCTTCTGCCCTGCCGACGGTAAAGAGAATGTCAAGCCTCCCTTCAAACAAAGATTATATTGTGAGCCACTTTCAGGAATGAAGGAAAAAGAAGAGAGTCCAAAATTATTGGTTGAGCCATAGACTATAGTGTCATTCTCGTTTTTTACCACACAATAATCTGTTTGCAACGGATTCATCGTGGCATTAAACATGTATATGCACAGATTTTGCAATTTGCCACGCACAAGATGTCCTCCCTCCGGAAAAAACATAGCACATACTGCCGTGTCTTTACGTTCTGCTTCATGCTCACGGCCTATGTATACCTGAATATTTGGATAAGAGTTTTTATTAAGGTTACGCATAAACTGTGTGTAACCGCGTATATAATATGTCCCGTCTATTATGTCATCTGCTATAGGCAATGTCGCATATATCTTTCCCTCCGCACTGCAACGTACCTTCTGCCGCTTGACTATACGGTTTTTAGTATCGAACATTTCTACATAAACATATTGGCTATATGGACGAAAAGCGTTTTTTTCAGAAGAGAGCACTTGTCCGATAACCTGCACGACATCTCCTTTATTAAAACAAGTGTTTGTGGGTGCTATGAATACACGCTCCTGAAAAAAAACGCTATCCGTCTGAGCTGTCATCCTTAAGAATAAGGATAAAAGACAGAAACATACAAGAAATATTTTTTTCATTAGCTTTAACGGTAAATGTTTTATAAAAAGCGGATGTGAGACACTTTGCGTGCCGTCACATCCGCCTATCATTTTTTATTCTTTAGTTGATGAGTTATTAGTTGACAAGTTTACAAGCTATTTACATAGTTCCTTATCTTATAAACGTAGAAAGCCAACAGCTTGTCTACTTGTCAACTAATATACTCGTCTACTCCTTAGTCAGCGAGCTTTGCCTTGATGAACTCGCGGTTGAGGCGAGCGATGTTGGCGATAGACTCGTTCTTCGGGCACTCAGCCTCGCAAGCGCGGGTGTTGGTGCAGTTACCGAAACCGAGCTCCTCCATCTTGGCGATCATTGCTTTAGCACGCTTAGCTGCCTCAGGACGACCCTGGGGAAGGAGAGCGAGCTGGCTGACCTTAGAGCTTACGAAGAGCATTGCAGAACCGTTCTTACATGCAGCTACGCAGCAACCGCAACCGATACATGTAGCGCAGTCCATTGCCTCGTCGGCGTCTTCCTTCGGGATGAGGATGGCGTTAGCATCCTGAGGCTGACCAGTGCGAACGCTTACGTAACCACCTGCCTGCATGATCTTGTCGAATGCAGAACGGTCTACCATGCAGTCCTTGATAACTGGGAATGCAGCCGAACGCCAAGGCTCAACGGTGATAACGTCGCCGTCGTTGAACTTACGCATGTAGAGCTGGCAGGTTGTGGCACCCTGGTTAGGTCCGTGGGGATGACCATTGATGTAGAGTGAGCACATACCGCAGATACCCTCGCGGCAGTCGTGGTCGAATACGAAAGGCTCGTTGCCTTCCTCGATGAGCTGCTCGTTAAGGATGTCGAGCATCTCAAGGAATGAGGTATCCGTAGGGATATCCTTCATCTCGCGTGTGTCAAAGTGGCCCTGATCCTGAGGACCATTCTGACGCCAATATTTCAGTGTGAATGATATATTTGCCATTTTTGTTTAATTTGAGTTGACAAGTAACAAGGAGACGAGTAGACAAGGAGATTTGTATTACTTAATTTAAATTGCCGATTTTCTTCGACAACGCAGTAAGCATACGTATTATCTCCATATTCAACGTTAGCAATTCGTCGAGTTCGGACTGTGCTAAAAGACCTATCTGTTCACTTATAAGCAATTGTGTTTCTAACTCTGCTGCCGAACCTAACGCTGTACTAAGAAACCTTACGGTGTCCTTATCGTATAAGCGTCCATAGCCTTCGGCAATATTAGAGGGTATAGAAACCGCAGCTCGGCGCATCTGTGAAGTAATACCAAACAATTCTTCTTTAGGAAATGTTCTGGTCACTTCGTAGAGCCTTTTCACAAGCAACATGCTCTTCTGCCATACTATCAAGTCCTTATGACTCTTCATTTTGCACGTCTTCCGTCTTGTCAACGGATTAAATAATTATTGTTTGTATCAGTGACGAGTGGAAAAGAATACTAAGAAGAAAAACATATCTCCTCGTCTACTTGTCGACTCGTCCCTTGTCTACTTCTAAAGAACTAATTCTTATAGTTACGTGTCTGTACCTTGATTGCCTCGTACTCGAGCGGCTCCTTGATGAGCTCAGGAGCTGTCTCGTCGTTGTTCTTGTACTCCCAGCAACCTACATAGAAGAAGTTCTCGTCGTCGCGCTGTGCCTCGCCCTCTGGAGTCTGGTGCTCCTCGCGGAAGTGACCACCGCAAGACTCCTCACGTGAGAGGGCGTCGTGTGCGATAAGCTCACCCATGAGGATGAAGTCGCGGAGGTGGATAGCCTTGTCGAGCTCTACGTTCAAGCCTTCCTTCGATCCAGGGATGAAGAGGTTGGTGTTGAACTCCTTGCGGAGCTTCTTGATGAGCTCGATACCCTGCTCAAGACCCTCCTTTGTACGACCCATACCTACGTGCTCCCACATGATGTGGCCAAGCTCCTTGTGGATAGAGTCAACCGAACGCTTACCCTTGATGTTCATGAGGCGGTCGATTTCAGCCTGAACACCCTTCTCAGCCTCTGCAAACTCTGGCAGATCGGTAGAGAGGTGCGGCCAGATAGCCTGGTCGGCGAGGTAGTTCTGGATGGTGTAAGGCAATACGAAGTAACCGTCGGCCAAGCCCTGCATAAGGGCAGAAGCACCAAGACGGTTGGCACCGTGGTCAGAGAAGTTACACTCACCGATAGCGAACAGACCAGTGATTGAAGTCTGGAGCTCGTAGTCTACCCAGATACCACCCATTGTGTAGTG
>CAKPZC010000051.1 GCA_934203355.1 uncultured Prevotella sp.
GGTACCACCAGGAATCGAACCGGGGACACAAGGATTTTCAGTCCTTTGCTCTACCAACTGAGCTATGGCACCAACTGCGTTTTGTTTTTCGGGTGCAAAGGTACGCATAATTTATTGAATCACCAAATTTTAGTTGATAAATTTTTGATGTCATATAGCTCATATTGTCCCCTATGTTGTTTTTATGGGGATTTTACTCCTTGCTCAGTGGGTTCCAACCTTGTGCTTTAAGCTCAAACTCCTGATTGTCGCGTGTGACGAGCATCTGTCCCAGTTCCGGTCGGGTGATATGTCCGATTAGTTTCACCCCTTCCATATCCTTCACTTTTTCGTGGTCGCCTATAGGCACAGTGAAGAGCAGTTCATAGTCCTCGCCACCGTTGAGAGCACATGTCGTTACGTTCATGTTCAGTTCCTCAGCCATGACAGCCGTCTGGTAGTCGATTGGAATATTTTTCTCGTAGACTCTGCAACCGCAGTTTGACTCCTTGCAGATGTGCATCAGTTCGCTTGAGAGTCCGTCGCTTATGTCCATCATGGCAGTGGGGTGTATGTTAAGTTCTCTGAAACGAGCAATGATGTCGCCACGTGCCTCAGTTTGTAGTTGTCGTTGCAGCAGATATTCCTTTCCTGCAAAGTCGGGTTGGAAATCCTTAAGAGCCTCAAGAGCTCTTTTGTCGTTCTTCTTGCGTGCTTCGTCCACCTGCTGATAGTAGACACTCTTTTCGCGTTCGAGCAGTTGCAGTCCCATATAAGCAGCTCCAAGGTCGCCAGTGACGCAAATAAGGTCGGTGTCCTTAGCACCATTGCGGTAGACGATGTCCTCGCGTCGAGCCTCGCCAATGCAAGTGATGCTAATGGCAAGTCCAGTGTAAGACGAAGTAGTGTCGCCTCCAACGATGTCGACTCCCCACTTATCGCAAGCCATTCTTAATCCGCTATAGAAAGCGTCCATGTCCTCCACCTTGAAGCGTTTGCTCAGCGCAAGGCTCACTGTCATTTGTCGTGGAGTGCCGTTCATGGCAAATATGTCGCTGATGTTCACCATAGCCGACTTATATCCGAGGTGTTGCAGGTCGATATAAGTGAGGTCGAAATGCACTCCCTCCATAAGCATGTCGGTAGTGACGAGCACCTCAGAGTCGGGATAGTGCAGCACGGCACAGTCGTCGCCCACGCCCTTGATAGTAGACTCGTTTTTGAGTTTTATGTTTTCTGTAAGATGTCGGATGAGTCCAAACTCTCCGAGTTTTGAAATGTCTGTCATATAATATAATAATGTTAAGCTCTGCGAATCATTTCGCGCATAATCTCGGTCATCAGTGGTTGTGCAGCATTTGCAGCAATTTGCACTTCCTCGTGCGACACCTCTACGGGAGTGTCTTCAAGTCCGAGGTCGGTGATGATGCTTATTCCGAATGTGCGTATGCCGCAATGGTGTGCCACTATTACTTCGGGAACAGTGCTCATTCCCACGGCGTCGCCTCCCATGCGGTGATACATCTTGTATTCGGCAGGAGTCTCGAATGTTGGTCCCTGTACTCCCACATAAACACCATGAACCACACGTATGCCTTTTTCCTTGGCTATGCTGTCTGCCTTGTCAATGAGTGAGTGGTCGTAAGCCTCGTGCATGTCGGGGAAGCGTGGACCAGTAGGGAAGTTTTTGCCACGCAGCGGATGTTCGGGAAACAGGTTTATATGGTCGGTGATAATCATCAAGTCGCCAATCTTGAAGTTGGGATTCATACCTCCCGACGCGTTGCTCACGAATAGCGTTTTAATTCCCAGTTCATACATGACACGTATGGGGAATGTCACCTCCTTCATGGAGTAGCCCTCGTAGTAGTGGAATCGTCCCTCCATAGCCATGATGTCTTTGCCTCCGAGTTTGCCGAATATAAGTTTTCCGGCGTGTCCCTCAACCGTCGACACTGGGAAGTTGGGTATGTCTTTATAGGCAAATTCGTAGCTGTCGGTTATTTCTGTCGCAAGCTGTCCGAGTCCGGTGCCGAGAATGATGGCAGTGTTAGGACTTGTTGTCATCCTTTCTTTTAGCCAGGATGCTGTTTCTTGAATTTTTTCGTACATAGCTTATGATTTTATTGTTAAACTCTTCCTCACTGTCCAGCATGAATCTAATTCTGATAGGCAGTGCGTAGATATTCTTCTTCACCTCCTCCGATATACCGTCGATATGAGTAAGACGTGTTGCGTCCTTTTCGGTAGTGATGATAGTCTTTGGCGACGGCATAGCTGCGAAAGTAGAGTTGATGCGCTCAATGTCAGATGCTGTGAACTGGTGGTGGTCGCTGAATGTCATAGGAGTGATATTGCGCGACACAGGTTGCAGGTCGACAATCATCTGTTGGGGCGATGCAATGCCTGTGAGCAACAGTATGTTTACTCCCCGTGGTAATGAGTCGATGGGGAGTCGTTCGCCACCGAACACAGGTTTCAGACTTTCGTATTGCAGTGTGGTGAAATACAGTTCTTGATAAGGGTAGAGGTCCATGGCGCGTTTGAGCACCCTAAACTCCATTGGTTTTAGGTCCTTAGGGCATTTTGTGACAATCACGATGTCGGCCCTCGACTTTCCTTCCTTAGGTTCGCGCATACGTCCGGCTGGTAACAACTTGTCGTAGATGATGAGTCGGTGGTAGTCGACAAGCAGGATGTTGATACCCGGTTTTACGTAGCGGTGCTGGTAGGCATCGTCGAGCAGAATGACGTCGACATCCTTAGTGGCACTGTCGTTAGTAAGTCGCCTTATACCCTCGCGGCGGTGTTTGTCGACAGCTACATAAATGTCGTTGAACTTGTGCTTCATTTGGTAGGGCTCGTCTCCGATTTCCGGCATTGTCGTGTCGTTGTCGGCAAGCACGTAGCCATGGCTTTTGCGCTTATATCCTCTCGACAACACACCCACCTTAAGCTTTTCGTGAAGCAGATTGATGAGATATTCCACGTGGGGAGTCTTTCCCGACCCTCCCACAGTGATGTTGCCGACAGCAATGATGGGTATGTCGTAGCTTTGGCTCTTGAGCACTCCGATGTTGAACATCCAGTTGCGTATGCGCACTCCGATGCCATAGAGCCAGCTTAGTGGCAGTAGCCACTCGTTGATTTTGATGAAATCGCCTTCTGTTCTCATATGCCACAGCTCATTGGTTATTATTTCACGTTCATTATATATGGCAGTCGCGTTTGAAGTGCACTCTGCTCGTTAAGTGTGCGCATCATGCAGAAAGGCTCGTATAGGTCGCCGAGAGTCATGCGCAGTTGCTCGTCGAGATAGTTGCTGCTATTTGCTGTCTCAAACAGTTGGTCGGTCCATGAAGCAGGAGCTGGGTATTCGGTGGTGTAGTAGTCCTTAATCTTAGCCAGTTGTGCAGCTTTCTTCACAGCGTCGTCGAGTCCTCCGAGTTGGTCTACAAGTTTTATGTTGAGAGCATCGGCTCCAATCCACACACGTCCTTGTGCTATTTTCTCTACACTCTCCACAGGCAGTCGTCGTCCATCGGCTACACGCTTGCGGAACAGGGCATATCCACGGTTTACATAAGCCTGAAGCATAGCAGTCTCTTCGGCGTTGAATGGGCGCGCCATGAGATTTCCAAATGTAGAGTTGCGGTTGGTTTTCACTTCATCGAATTTCACTCCGAGCTTTTGTGTGACGAGTCCACTCAAGTCGGGGAATATGGCAAAGATGCCAATGCTACCAGTAAGTGTGTTGGGCTGAGCCACAATCCACGATGCAGGAGCCGAAAGATAGTAGGCTCCCGAAGCAGCATAGTCGCCCATCGACACTACGACCGGCTTCTTAGCCTTGAGCATGCTTACCTGATGCCATATCTGTTCGGAGGCATAAGCGTCGCCACCTCCCGAGTTGACGCGTATGACAACCGCCTTCACATTGTCATCGTTCATAAGGTCCTCAAGGTCCTTGCACACTGTCGATGCGGCAATGCAGTGGTTTTTACTTTGCATTATCGACGATGCGTCGCTCTGCACCACGTCGCCATAGGCATAGTAGATGGCAATGTTGTCGCCGTCGGCCTTTGTCTCCTTCACGTTGAGCATATCGCTCACTCCGAGTTGCGGAACAATGTCGTCGTCGTCAATCTTGAGCATCTTCTTCACAACCTTCTTCACGTTGTCGGCATACATGAGTTCGTCGACCATCTTGCGCTTCTTCATCATCTCTGCCGACTGGAATAGTGTGTACTCGTCGGCGTACTTGTTGAGCGAGTCGACGCTTATGTTGCGGCTTTTTGCCACTGCCGAGCACACGTTCTTCCATGCGCCGTCAATATAGCGTTTGGTTTGTAGGCGATTAGCTTCGCTCATCTGGTCTTCGGTGAATGTCTCGGTGGCACTTTTGAATGTTCCCACCTTCACCACCTGATACTTGATGCCAAACTTTGCCATGAGGTCCTTGTAGAACATAGGCTGGGCACCAAGTCCGTGCCAGTCGACCATTCCTTGTGGGTTGATATAAATCTTGTTGGCTACAGAAGCCAGATAGTAGGCACCCTGCGAGTAGCTGTCGCCATAAGCCACTATCCATTTGCCGCTCTTGCGGAAATCCACAAGGGTGTTTCTTATCTCTTGCAATGTGGCGAGTCCGGCGTTCAGTTCGCCTGCCTCGATATATATACCCTTCACATTGTCGTTGTCTTTAGCCTTCTTAATGGCTGATAGAATGTCGTTGAGTCCTGTTGATGGGTTATAGTTGCCGGTCAGCATACCCATGAAGTCGTCTTGCCCCTGCTCATCGATGCCGTTGTTGAGGTTGAGCACGAGCACTGTATTCTTTTCCACGTTCTGTGTGGCTTGTGTCGAAGCCACCATGCCAACTATGCTCATCACGCCGAATATTCCAGCAATAACGAGAAACACCACTATGCCAACTACTGTGGCAAGGACATACTTGAAGAAATCTTTCATTGTATACTTTTTTTAGTTACTTTTTGCTTTGATGTATGCAAAGATACTATTTTTCAGTGACATACTTTGCATATTTAAAAAGTTATATTTCACTATATCATAAAAAAACAGTACCTTTGCAGCGTTTTTATAGCATAATCACTAATTTTATTTATTTAGTCAAATAACAACAAAGAGAGAAAGTATGGATCAAATCCAAAAAATCGAGTACGAAAAGTTATTGAGACGTAAGCTTGACTTGCTTTTGAAGACAGGAAAGTTACTGGTAGAGAGTGCGGCCGACACCAACCGCATCTTGCGCAACATGAACCGCGTTGCGGCATTTCTCGGATTGCCAGAGGAGCACCTGCACATCTATGTTCAGTTCAATATGCTCATGGTGAACCTTAGCGACGGCGAGCACTCGTTCACCAAGTTCCAGCGTTGCACTAAGCACGGTATCGACATGACACGTCTTTCGCTTATTTCGCGCCTTTCGTGGCAGGCTATATCCGAAGACTACACCATTGATAAGTATGCCGAGGAACTTGATAAGATTGAGCATCGCAAGCGCAACTACACTCCTTTGCAGGTGGCAATAGGAACGGGCTTTGCGTGCGGTGGATTCTGTATTCAGTTTGGTTGCGACTGGACGGCTTTCTTCTACGCCTCGTTTGCTGCAGCTATAGGTATGTATCTGCGCGGATGGCTCTTGCGCAAGGGATTCAACAACTATATGGGCATTGCCGTTGCTGCATTCATATCAACATTCATAGCGTTCCTCACTATGTGGCTGCCGTCGTCGTGGACTTCCACGCCGCTTCATCCGCTGTTGGCTTGTGCGCTGTTTATTGTGCCGGGCGTGCCACTCATCAACTTTGTCGACGACATGCTCGATAACTACATACAGGTGGGACTGACGCGAGCCATCAACACGTTCCTTATGATTGTTGCCATGTCGTTTGGTATTGCTTTCTTCCTGAAGATTTCGCATTTCGACTTGACTCAATTCTATTCTATCCCGATGATTCCCCACAATAGTTATATCAGTTATGCTGCCGCGGCAGCCATATCGGCTATGGGATTCTCGATGATTTTCAACATCCAGCGCCGCCTGTTGTGGGTTGTAGCCATTGGTGGTATCATTGCGGTATGTACGCGCAACTTTGTAAACCTCGGTCCGTCTAACAATAATATAGGTCTTGATATGGGTCTTGCCATTGGTTCTTTGGCTGGCAGTACATTGGTGTCGCTTGTGTGTGTGAAGGCTGTTCACAAGTTCCATGTGCCCCACCACGTGCTCTCTATCCCGAGTGTCATTCCTATGATTCCCGGTGTACTTATGTATCGTGCGCTTGTGGCAATGATCGAGATGAACGGTGTTGTGGGTGAGCTTACAAATGCCGTGAAGTTCGGCATGGCGTCTGCCATCACCATTATGTGTATTTCTCTTGGAGTGGCAATCCCTAACGTGTTCGTTCGTCAGTGGATAGCCTCGTCGCGCCACAAGCGTTTGGAAAAGGCAATTGCCGACCGCAAGGCTCGTGGCAAGTTTGTCGACTTGTCGGAGTTTGATATGAAATAATAATCGTTTATAGCGATAATATAGAAAAAAGAGGGTGTGTCAAAATAGGAGTTAACGGAATTCCGTTAACTCCTATTTTGACACACCCTCTTAGACTTATAATTTCTCCAGTGCCTCAATTGTTATGATACCTCGACTGAAGTCGAGCAGTCCCTCTGTTCTTAAATTGTTGAGCACTTTCGACACGGCGAGTCGCCCGAGTCCTGATTCCTGTGCGAGTCGTGTCATTTTTATACGTATGGTCTTTGGTCCTGTGGGTATTGAGCAATGGCTCTTTATAAACCTTATTATTCTTGCCCGGTCGTTGTTGGGGCATGGTTGCCATGCGTGGCGTGAGGCTTTTTGTGAAAGAGTGGATATAATGTTTATCAAGTTTAGGCGAAAGATGATAAACTCGTCGGAAAGGCGCATTATGTCGTTCTTGTAGAGTTCCATAATGTCGCAACAGGTGTCGGCAATGAATGTGAATGAATAGCGTTGGGTGAGTCCGAATAGCCTTTCGGGTTGCAGGATATAAGGAGCCACAACAGTCTCCTCGAACGAGTAGCCGTGGTCGTCGGCAAAAGCCACAACCTTAGCCTTGCCATCTAAAAGAAAAGCCATGCTCTTGCATGGCTCTCCTTCGTTGCGTATGTTTTTTTCTGGAGCAAACTTGCAGAATGCGAATTTAGTCTGACCGATAATCTGCATTAGTTCGCTGTTGCTCAATCCCTGGAAAAGGGGAGTTGCCACAAGTTTGTCGTAGAAGTTCATAATGCTTTATGCTTTTAGTTTTTTAGAATCTTGTTCTTCATGCTTGGTGAATACCACACCTGCATGTTGCCATTCTTGTCGGCATAGATAAGATAAGCCATTAGCTCGGGGTGCTTTTCGAGCACCGCTTGTGCCTTGTCCAGTCCCATCACCATGAACGATGTGGCGTAGGCATCGGCCTCGGCACATCGTTTGGCAAGCACCGTAGCTGATAGAATGTTGTGTTGCACGGGGTAGCCAGTCATGGGGTCGATGGTATGTGCATATTTCTTACCATTCTTATAATAAAAGTTGCGGTAGTTGCCACTTGTAGCCATAGCCATATCTTTCACGTTGAGCACAGTCTGTAGTTCCTTGTCCACGGCAAGCGAGTCGTCTGATGGTTTTGTCACGCCAATCTTCCACGGCACTCGTTTCTCGGAAATGCCATGCGCCACTACCTCGCCACCAATCTCCACCATATAGTTTTCGATGCCATGTCGGCGGAGTAGGGCAGCCACCACGTCGCAACCATAGCCTTTGGCTATTGCGCTACAGTCGAGCATTGTGCGCTTGTCTTTCTTGATGATGTATCCGTCGTTCAATGTCACACCCTTGTATCCCACGATAGAGCGCAGCGAGTCGATAGTGTGTTTTGTGGGAGGTGTTCCCGTCTTGAATCCGAATCCCCATTCGTTGACAAGTGGTGCCACGGTGATGTCGAATGCTCCGTTGGTATTGTCCGAAATCTCTTGCGCCAGATTGAACACAGTGCTAAACATGTTGTTCACCCGCACCCTTTCGTTGCGGTTGACGCGTGAGATTATCGATTCCTTGTTGAACATAGACAGGGCTGAGTCGACCTTGGCGAGTTCGGCAAGGATTTGTGTGTTGAGGCTTGTGTCGTTCTGGTAGGTGATGTGGTAGAAGGTGCCAAACACCTTTCCCTCGTCTTTCTGATAAGGAGTGCCGCGCTGTTGGCGCACAATAAAGATGGTTCCCGCTATGAGGAACAAGAGAAACGGCAGTTGCCAGTATATTTTCTTATTCATTGTGGTGAAGGTTAAAGTTCAAAAGTCACGTTGAATGTGCCTCCCATGCGTGTTCCGCCCTGTTTGCCGTAGCCAGGCACATACCATGTGTTGCCCATTGTGCCATTGTTGCCAAATAGATGTCGACGATAGCGGAAGCTCCATCCCAGACGTAAAGGCCCGGCTATCTTGGCATCCACTCCGAACACGCCTTCAATCCAGTGGTAGTTGGCCTTCACGTCGTGAGCCTCGAAGTCCACCTTGTCGCCCCATACGGGGTCGGTCAGGTCGTGGCCTAAGATGTCGAACTTGTAGTAGGTCAGCGCATATCTGAATCCTCCGTAAATTCTATAGTCGTCGTGTTTGTTTTTGGCTATGTTGAAGTCGAGTCCGATGCGTCCGTATGGTGCAGCTGTCTTGTAAGACAGCTTTGTGGCAACATCCTCGGCATTCGCTTTGCCATAGCCTATTTCCACAACGGGGAAGTACTTGTCGCGTAGGTTCAGTCGCATTGCAGCCTCGTATTGTCCATAGTCGCTGAAAGCCAACTGAGCCAGTCCCACCACATCAGCCGAAACAGCGATATTGCGGAATAGGGCGATGGTGTCTGCCTTTTCGGTAGGGGTCTTGGCTATAGGTTTCTTTTGTGCGAAAACCATGGCAGGCATCATGTATAGGAGCACAATGCTAATCAGTGCCGCCCTTGAAATAGATGAGGAAATGCGCTTTTGCGTCATTGTATGTTACCTTATTATAATTAACAACTATGCTATCGATGGCGTTAGTAGTGAACCTCACGCCATTAATAATGTGGAATATTGCCGGGTTGCAGTCTATCGACTCGAAGTGTGGCAGGTTCTCCTTTTCAATCCACACTGTGTCGTTGACTATCAGTGTGGTGTCTTTCTTTGCAAGAGTGAAGTAGAACACGTCCTCCTTGCGTTGATAGCTCAATGGCAGTTGCAGGCTGTCGGTATCAGTGATGCGATTGATGAGCACCGTGTCTTCCTCGGGATTGTTGATGTCGCGCGGTGTGCTCACAGTCAGCGAGTCGCTAAGCGTTTTCACTTCTCCCTTTAGGCTAAACGATGCGTGCACTCTGTTGCTCAGTGGACAGTCGAATGTGGAGCATGCCGACAGTGCCGCCATCGCTACAGAAGCCAGTACCAAAGTCTTTGCCTTATTGTTTGTCTGATTGTTCATCATGCCTTGATATTAGCGATGTCGCACTTCAGTGTCTTCTCAATCTGATAGTCGTTGCGGTTTTGTGACGAACGGCTTACGAGGTCGCCAATAAATCCAGCGAGGAAGAACTGAGTGCCTATCATCATCATAGTCAGAGATATGTAGAAGTAGGGCGAGTCGGTGATGAGTCGCTGCGGAATGCCCTGCGACAGACACCACAGTTTGTCGATGCCCAATGCGAATGCCGAGACGAAGCCAATGAAGAACATCAGAGTGCCGAGGAATCCGAATACGTGCATGGGTTTCTTGCCGAAGCTCGACAGAAACCACAGAGTGATGAGGTCGAGATATCCGTTGAAGAATCGGTTCCATCCCATGAATTTCGACGATCCATACTTGCGCGCCTGATGATGCACGGGTTTTTCTCCAATCTTGTCGAATCCTGCGTTTTTGGCGAGGTAGGGGATATAGCGGTGCATCTCACCGTAGACTTCAATATTTTTCACTACGTCGCGGCGATAGGACTTTAGTCCGCAGTTGAAGTCGTGTAGGTTGTGTATGCCGCTCACCTTGCGTGCAGTGGCATTAAACAGTTTTGTTGGTATAGTCTTTGATAGTGGGTCGCCCTGCTTGCGGTTTTGTTTGTATCCGCTCACGAGGTCGTATCCGTCGTCGACAATCATGTGGTAGAGAGCCGGAATCTCGTCGGGAGAGTCCTGTAGGTCGGCGTCCATGGTTATCACTACATCGCCCTGAGCCTCTTTGAATCCGCAATACAGTGCAGGGCTCTTGCCGTAGTTGCGACGGAACTTTATGCCCTTGACGTATGGTGACTTTTGTGCGAGACCTTCGATAACGTCCCATGAGTGGTCGGTTGAGCCGTCGTTGACGAAAATCACCTCGAATGTGAAGTTGTTGGCTTTCATCACTCGTTCAATCCATGCGTAAAGCTCTGGTATAGACTCCTCTTCGTTGAAAAGAGGAACAATGACTGTTATATCCATATGTTTTAGCTTGTTTTCAAAATTAATAAAGTTCTATTGTTTAATTTTTCTCATGCACACCGCTGCAATAGGAAGACTTGTCACCACCCCAATGATAATATTCTGCATCATGAAAATAAATGCCCATTGTATGGGTGTGAGCATTGTCACCATGTCGATGTTTTGCTTTAGTTCTTCCTTTGGAATGCCGTTCTGCTCGTATAATGGCATAAGCATTGTCATGCTTTCGGTTATCAAGCGTGCGAAAGTGCCGTGGTCGAGAAAGCGGAAATAGGAAAACTGTACGAGTGCGAACACCAGCGAGGCGTAGAAGAAACTGTACACGCCATAGGCGAAGGCTCGTCTGAACGATATGTAGCCGCCAAGTGTCAGGTCGCGGAACTTGGTCAGTCGCCATGCTATTATAAAAGGTGTGGCGATGGCAAGAATATTGCCAAATGCTCCTGCCGGGACTAATGTTATACACGCAAAACTTGCAGTCCATAATAGCGACAATATTATAGCGTCCTGTCGTGCAAATGCCTTAAGTTGGATAAAATTCTCTATTCTTATCATTAAATAATGTGTATGTTTTATAAAACAAGTGCAAACTTACTACTTTTTTTTGGGATTCTTGAAGGTATGGCTTAAATATTACGTTTTTTCAACTTTTTTGTGTCAATGGCGTTTGCTGAGAATGGATAGATTATGAATAAATGTTAATATCTGAAATTTTTCTGCTTAAAGTTTTGTGGTTTCAGAAAAAACCTATACCTTTGCACTCGCTTTAGAAAAAGACATGGACAAGTCTTATACGGCCAGCTCCCTTCGAATCCTCCAGGACGGGAACGTAGCAAAGGTAGTTGGTTGTAGCGGCGCGATATGAGTAGCTTGCCCACCCGCCTCTTTAGCTCAGTTGGCCAGAGCACGTGATTTGTAATCTCGGGGTCGTTGGTTCGAATCCGACAAGAGGCTCAAAATTTCGATTAAGGACATGACTTTAACGAGTCTTGTCCTTTTTTTTATGCCATAAACTTTGATATTAAACGGATTTTCTGTAATTTTGTATTGAATTTTTTAAAACCAAAGAAATAATGAGAAAAATTGAAGTATCAGAGTTAAATGACAATGTGTTTACAACAATAGGCAAGGAGTGGATGCTCATAACAGCCGGCAACAAGCAGAGTTTCAACATGATGACAGCGTCGTGGGGATGTCTTGGATGGCTATGGAACAAGCCTGTTGCAGTGATGTTTGTGCGTCCTGAACGTTATACCCATGAGTTTGTGGAGCAACACGACAATGTGGGTCTTGTTTTTCTTGGCAATACAGAGCAGGCGCGCAAGGCTTACGCATTCTGTGGCTCAAAGTCGGGACGCGACTTCGACAAGGCTGCTGAGTGCAACCTTACACCAGTTGAGACCGAAAATGGCTGCATCACTTTTGCCGAGGCACGACTCACACTCGAGTGTCGCAAGCTGTATAAGACAAAGATTCGCCCCGAAGAGATGCTCGATAAGTCGATAGAGCAGTGGTATGGCGACAAAGGTGGGCTTCACGACGTGTACGTGATGGAGATTCTTGCCGCAAGTGTAGCCGAGTAAACAATGATAGTATTAAATATTATCCCCAAACAAAATGAAAATAGACAAATACAAACTTCTCGCAGCCCTTGTGCGTTCGTTCTTCGACGCCTTCTCGTCGGGAATTGTCGATAATAGTGAGGTGCAGGATGCCGAGCGCCGATTGCCTAAAAACGTCAAGCAGTCGATGCTTGAGCATTACGAGCACATCGCTCCAGTTTTTTTCGATACAATGTTCTTCCCACTTGCAGCCATGAATTTCGAGTATGAGGATATAGAGCGTGTGGTGCGTGAGTCGCAACAGCGCGGCGACGACATGATGTCACTTGTCAAGACGGCTTGTGCCTCGCAGCAACTCTACGACGCTATGGTGGCAGAATACAAGCGCAACTTCACGTCGCTTCTTGGTGGACGTTGTGCAGCAGTGGCCGACCATCTTAACAATTACACACGCCAGTCGGGCGAGACGCTAAAGGGTGTCGACTCCGACCGTGCCATAGAACTTGTTGTGCGTGTTGTGATGTATGCCTATGCACGTGGCTTGCGCCAGTCGGCAAAGCAGACCAAACAATCGCTTCGTCAGACAACATTGTTCCGCCTGTTGCTCGATGCCATGAACGTGCTGTTGCTTGAGGAGGCAGCCGACTTCGGCAGTTGCGACGAGGACCTTGCCCAAATGTTTCATCTTGTGTGTCTCAACGACCATAACTTCACGGTGATGACTGCCGAGATGGACCGCACTTACGACGAGCTTGTGCGCAAGGAAGGCATTGAACAATAAATGAAACAATAACGCGCAAAAATGAATAAAATCGTTTTGTGTTTTCTGAGAATTACACTACCTTTGCATTAAACTAATCAAAAAAATTATCAAAAACAAATTAAATGGAACCTAATAAGACCAGCCAAAGAAGCCCCATCTCGTGGGTGCCAACACTTTATTTTGCCATGGGTATGCCCTTTGTGGTGCTCAACATGGTGTGTACACTTATGTTTAAAGGACTCGATGTGAGCGATGCCCAGATTGCATTCTGGACTTCAATAATCATGTTCCCATGGACATTGAAGCCACTTTGGAGTCCATTGCTCGAAATCTACAAGACAAAGAAATTCTTCGTGATATTCACGCAGATAGCCACAGGTTGTATTTTCGGACTGGTGGCATTGGCCCTGCACTTGCCCAACTTCTTTGCCGTGTGTATAGCCCTACTTGCCATAATAGCCTTCAGTGGAGCCACTCACGATGTGGCAGCCGACGGTGTTTACATGGCATCGCTCTCGAAGGACGATCAGGCTCGCTACATTGGATGGCAGGGAGCATTCTATAATATAGCCAAGATTGCTGCAACAGGCGGACTTGTCTATCTTGCTGGTATGCTCATCGAGACTTATACAGGCGACACTACAGGTATGGATGCTGCCGCTGCCTCTGCTGCCAAGCATCAGGGCACAGTAATGGCATGGACTATAATAATGGCTGTGATAGGCATTATCATGGTGCTTCTTGGATTCTACAATGCCAAGTTTGTGCCGTCTGAGGCAAAGAAGAATGCCGAGGAGCGTCCAGGATTCAAGGAGACAATGGTGGAGCTTGGCAATGTGTTTGTCGACCTTTTCCGCAAGCGCCATATCGTTTACTATATCTTCTTCATTGTGCTCTATCGCTTTGCCGAGGGTTTTGTGATGAAGATAGTGCCGTTGTTCCTCAAGGCCGACCGTGCCAACCAGGGACTTGGACTCTCCGAGAAGGAGATAGGTTTGTGCTATGGCACGTTTGGAGCGGCAGCCTTCGTCATAGGTAGTATTCTTGCAGGCTACTATGTGGCACATCGCGGTTTGCAGAAGTCGCTTTTCTCTCTGTGCTGCGTGTTCAACCTTCCGTTTGTGGCCTACACACTTCTTGCCATCTATCAGCCCGAGAGTCTTGTGCTCATTGGCGGCGGTATAGTGCTTGAGTACTTTGGCTATGGTTTCGGCTTCGTGGGACTCACGCTCTTCATGATGCAGCAGATAGCTCCTGGCAAGCATCAGATGGCACATTATGCCTTCGCATCGGGCATTATGAACCTTGGTGTTATGCTTCCTGGTATGCTCAGCGGATACGTGAGCGACTGGCTCGGCTATCGCCACTTCTTCATCTTTGTGCTCGTGTGCACCATCCCAGCATTCCTCATCACATGGTTTGTGCCGTTCACATATCCTGACAAGAAGAAGTAAAAAAACTTGCGAAACTTCAGTCATTAATTTAAGTTTTGCATGCCTTTGGCATGCTGATAGTTAACAAGTTGACGAGTTAACGAGCTGTTTGCTTTTACAACTCAAACTCTTTATAACAACTTTGATAAGTATGGGTAGCAGCTTGTCTACTTGTCGACTCGTTTACTGACAGCAAGTTGAAAACTTGCGAAACTTCAGTCATTAATAACTAATCATTAATAATTTAAAAAATGAGCAAACTTATCATTTCTGGCAATCCTTTGCCAAACATGCCTTGGGAAGATCGTCCCGAGGGACAGCGTACACCGCTTTGGCGTTGTTCAAAGAATCCTATCATTCCGCGCGACTTGCTTCCTACAAGCAATAGTATATTCAATAGTGCCGTAGTGCCTTTCGGTGAGGGCTTTGCCGGAGTGTTCCGTTGCGACGACACCAACCGCCGCATGGTGCTTCATGTAGGTTTCTCTAAGGACGGCGTAAACTGGAACATCAATGAGGAGCCGCTCCGCTTCGAGTGCGACAACAAGGAGATTGGTGAGTGGGTATATGGCTACGACCCACGCGTTTGCTTCATCGAGGACCGCTATTATGTTACATGGTGCAACGGCTATCACGGACCAACCATCGGCATCGCATGGACAAAGGACTTCAAGACCTTCCATCAGCTTGAGAACGCTTTCTTGCCTTACAACCGCAACGGTGTGCTCTTCCCCGAGAAGATCAATGGCAATTTCGCAATGCTTTCTCGTCCGAGCGACACAGGTCACACTCCGTTTGGCGACATCTTCTATAGCGAGTCTCCTGATATGGAGTTCTGGGGACGCCATCGTCATGTAATGGCTCCTGCTGCATTTGAGCTTTCAGCATGGCAGTGCATGAAGATTGGTGCAGGTCCTGTGCCTGTTAAGACATCAGAAGGCTGGTTGTTGTTCTACCATGGTGTTCTCCGTTCTTGCAACGGTTATGTTTACGCCTTCGGTTCAGCACTTCTAGATCTTGAGCAGCCTTGGAAGGCAACACACCGCTCAGGTCCTTACCTCATCTCTCCGCAGACTCCTTACGAGTGCATGGGCGACGTGCCTAACGTTTGCTTCCCATGTGCCGAGGTTCACGACCCAGAGACAGGTCGCATTGCCGTTTACTACGGTTGCGCCGACACAGTCACTGGTCTCGCATTCGGTTATATATCCGAGATTGTTGAGTGGACAAAGAAGAACAGCATAATCTAATTGTTTTAGAATAATCCCTTATATAGGAGGCAGTGGCGCAATTGTCATTGTCTCCTATTTTTTATTTGTCTAAATATTTGGCTCTTAGGGATTTTATTTGTAAGTTTGCCTAATAAAATATTAATCTCATGAATTATGGAAGAAAAGTTATCAAATATATTCTTGGTAAATGGGCAAACAGCACTACAGTACATTATGAAGCTCCAAGCAAAGTACAGGCAGATAGCGACAGAAGCGATATTCGAGTGTTTGAGACTGGGATATCCTCTCAACGATATGGAGATATCAGGCAAAGCACGAGAGCTGTTGAGAATGAGGAGAGTTTAAGGCTGATAAACATTGCCAAAGAAAATGGACTATATATTAATAAATCAGATTGGGATGGTTTTGGAAGTAGAAGAAGAACTCCAACAGGTGAGAGTATTGTATATCTAAGTAATGATGGATAACTTTCACAAAATTTAAATCACCATTTGCTAAATCCGCAATAAAAAATATTAGTCCAAAAGATATAATATATGAACACCTTATACATAATTTATTATTTCCTGACACCAGTTATCATTTTATTGGAATTTCAGAAGATATAAAAGGTATAAGGATTGTATTGAGGCAAAAGAACGTTTCTAGTGTTTTTGATATTCCTTCACAAAAAGCTATAGATAATTACTTGAATAAAGTGTTGGGGTTAAAGAAAGAGGATAATTATTTCTATGGTAATGATTATTTTTCAGTAACAGATGTGTCTAATTTAAGTGATAATGTACTTAGTGGAGAAGATGGACATCTTTACTTTGTAACTATTCAGCGAATATGTATCGCTAATGGCAGCGTGTGATTTTTTTTAAAAACTTTCTGTTTCCCTGTACATG
>CAKPZC010000052.1 GCA_934203355.1 uncultured Prevotella sp.
TGTCCGTTAACTTCCATCCATCGTAGATGGATTAACTTCTTCTTAACTTCCACTAACTCCAATTTTGACACACCCTCCCGTTGTGTTATCCTGGTATCATCTTCTTACCAATATCGATTTATAGACATATACAAAACGAAGACGAGGAACCGGAATCACTTCCTGCCCCTCGTCATGTGTGTAATCCAGATATTAACTAACTCAATTATTAACCTATTGTTAACCTAAACAACAAACCTATTACTACTTACTAAATCTACTAAAACAAACTAAACTAATCTACTAAAAACAAATCTATAATCATTATTAACCTTCTAACTAATATTCGTTTCTTATTACATTGCAAAGTTACAAACATTCCGACATGTCGTATGACACTATTCGTTCAATTAATGACACTTTTGTATCACAAGACGAAAAAGAACGTTTTTTTACCTATTTTGTAACAAAAAACATACATAAATCTTGTGTTTTCTAAATAAATCCAACTTTCCTACTCCACAGTTATCGGCAATGTAGCATCGGGCAAGCCGTCGGCAGAAACGGTAAGTGTTGCGTTGCCACGGCGCAGAGCCTCAACAACAACAACGAGTTCGCCGCTGAAGAGAGGCATCTCGGTAGAGTTGAACGCCACAAGCGATGTGGCATCGCCATTGCAGGCGGCACGGAACTTAGCTGCTCCCGACACATTGAACTTCATATTGTTGGTTGCCGTAGGACACGGATTGCCGTCCTTGTCGACTACCGAAACTGTGACAAACGAGAGGTCCTCACCCTTCGACGAGATATTGCTGCGGTCGGCTTTAAGCACAATGCGAGCAGGAGCACCTGCCGTGCGTATTATCTTCTCGCCCTTAGGAGTGCCATCGTAGTCGTAAGCCACAACCTTTATCTCACCTGGCTCATACTTCACATTGTTCCAACGCAAGCGGTAGCGATCGAGACGGGTAGCGGGATTCTTCACTATCCTACCCTGACTCTTGCCATTAACAAACAGCTCTGCCGACGGCCATGAGGTGTAGCAGTAAACTGGAGTTGTCTCTCCCTCTCTGCCCGGGAATGTCCAATGGGGCAAGACATGAAGCGTTGCATCGTCCTTGCGCCAATGAGAACGATATAAGTAGTAGCGGTCCTTGGGCAATCCAGCAAGGTCGCAGATGCCGAAATAGCTTGAACGCGAAGGCCAATACTCATCATAGGGCGAAGGCTCACCAAGATAGTCGTAGCCAGTCCATACAAACTCGCCAATGGTGTAGTCGCGGTCGTCCTGCATACACCAATCATCATCGGGCAGGTTGCTCCACGGACAATATTCCACATCATAGCTTGAGCACTGTCCGTCGGCATAGGTCTTTGAGTCGGAAGTCTCAACGGGGAACTTATACACGCCACGCGAGCTTACAGTAGAGGCTGTCTCCGAACCAAGAAGGAATCCCTTGGGCAACTGCTTGATATTTTTGTCGTACTTATGCACACGATAGTTGAAGCCCGGAACATCCATCACCTGAGCAAAACCCGACTTCAAGGCATCCTCGGCACGATCCATACCCTGTGTCACGGGGCGTGTAGGGTCGAACTTATGGCAAAGGTCCTGCAAATGCTTCGAGATGTCTCTGCCCTCCTTGCTCCACTGCTCAGGAATCTCGTTGCCGATACTCCACATCACGATTGATGGATGGTTGCGGTGGTTGAGCACAAGATTCTCGATATCCTTATCCGCCCACTCCTTGAAGTTAAGCGCATAGCCATTCTTGCATTTAGGATAAATCCACATGTCGAAGCTCTCTGCCATCACCATCATACCCATAGAGTCGCACACCTCCATCTGCCAAGTTGAAGGCATGTTGTGAGCCGTGCGAATGGCATCGCAACCCATATCCTTCATTGTGCGAATCTGACGGATGAGCGCAGCCTTGTTTACTGCAGCACCAAGCGGACCGAGATCATGATGCAGACAAACACCCTTAATCTTGCGTGAAACTCCATTCAACTGAAAACCATCATACTGAGCCACACGCACTGTGCGTATGCCCACCTTCTGCTGTGTCTGGTCTATAAGCTTGTTATTTCGATACAGACGTGTTACGAGCTTATATAAATAAGGTGTCTCTGGCGACCAAAGCTGCGCATTGTCCACAGTAAGCTTCTTCACTACATTTCCCTGAGCGTCGAAGTCGCCATACTTAAACTGTGCCACTACCTTGTCAGCGGCATCAACAAGTTGGTTTTCTATCGAAAGCGTCTTGTCTACATTATTTATATTAGTACAGATACTCACCTCAGCCTTGCCATCGCCTATCGACTCGGTGCGGAAATAGCAGCCCCAAGGATTGATTGTTGCAGCATCGGCATTGGTGACAAGCTGCACCGGACGGTAGAGACCACCGCCTGGATACCATCGAGAGCTCTCCTCGCGGTTGTTAAGGCTTACGCTTATCTCGTTCTTTCCTTTCTTCAGGTAAGGTGCAGCATCCACTCGGAAGGCATTGTAGCCATAAGCCCAATGTCCAGCAAGCTTACCGTTGATATACACATGAGGATCGGCCATGGCACCGTCGAACTCAAGAACGGCAGTCTTAGGCAACTTCTTCAAGTCAACCGTAGTCTTATAAAAACCACGTCCTATCCATGGCAGAGCACCCGAGCGTCCCGACTTCTCGGTCTTCTCGGTCTCACCATTCTGCTCGATGGCAACAAACTGCAAGTCCCATTTCTTGTCGAAGGGTCCGTTGATAGCCCAGTCGTGGGGAACGGTCACCGGTTTATAGTTTAGGCTGTCGCGCGAGAACTGCCATGATTTCAGATTCACTGTGCTGCGCTGAGCCGAGGCTGTAAGAGCCGATGTGGCAAGCGCAAGGGTTAGTAATGCTAATTTGTTCATATTCAGATTGTTGTTTATCACATTAATAATTGTTATCGCTTCGATAGTCGGCGAAGTTTTTCATTGCCTTCACTACCTTTCCAGTGTGGTTGTTGAATAGACCACGATTTATCCAACTACCTATTACTTTCTTTCCACTTTCGTTTTCTTCAGGAAACCACCAGTAGAGTCCCGTCACTTTAGGATGCTTCTTGAGCATATCCACAAGTTCCTTAGTGAATTGCGCCTGACCATCTTCCGATATAGGATACAGGTCGGAGTGTTCGTCCTTTGACTTTGCCCATCTGTCGTTGTCGTGAGAGTAATAGAACGCAGTCTCTACAATCATAATATCCTTCTTAGGAAAATCAACAGCGAGAGAGTCGAGTGTTCGTGAGAGGTTGGGTATGTCCTTGTGCCACATAGGATAGTAGGACAGACCTATGATGTCGTAGTCGACATTATGGTTGCGCAAGCGCATATAGTAGTTCTTTGTTGCATCCCAATCGCCCGCATGTTCTGTGTGTATGATGATGCGTGCATTTGGGCACACCTCACGACACGCACGCACACCACTCTTCAGCAAATCGGTCAGCACATCCCAGTTCTTTTCGTCAAAGGGGTCGGTCTTGGCTGTAGGCCAAAGCATTCCGAAAGTAATCTCATTGCCCACTTGTATCAAGTCGGGAGCACAACCATTCTTCTTCAGATGTCTCAGGGCACATGCTGTATGCTCATAAACAGAATCACAGAGTTGTACTGGTGAGCATTTCATCCACGCTTTTGGAGTGAACTGCTTGCCAGGGTCGGCCCAAGTGTCGGAATAGTGAAAGTCGAGCATAAGATTCATGCCTGCTTTCTTAATCTGCTTGCAGAGCGGAGTGATATAGTTGAGGTCTTGACAAACACCCTCGTCCTTATTTTCTGTCGGAGCGTCTGCGGGATTCACAAAGAGGCGCACACGAGCCGCATTCCATTTATTGTCTTTTGCTATCTTAAGCATTGGACGGACTTTGCCGTTAGCGTCAATGAATTTTGTCCCTGCCTTTTCGTAAGTTGGAAGAAGGGAGATGTCGCCGCCAAGCAGACGAGTCTGGGCATTAGTTGTCGAGAATGACAATAGGAGTAAAAATGAGAGAATAAACTTCATTGCTTTATTTATTTAAATAATATGTAGGCGGCCACGGCATCACTGTCGCAGCCACCAATAGTAACTAATATTTCCTTCTATTTCTTTTCATTGCTGCCGAACGCGTTCAATACTGAAGTAGGTTTGCCGTTAGAGTCGAACGCTCCCTTGTTGTAGCCGTTCCATCCTCCGTAGCATTCCGGTTCCCAGTAGAAGATGCCAAGACACTCTGTCTTAGCCTTGCATCCGTCCACCATTTTCTGCATCATTGCATTAGCATTATCTGAGTCCCAAGACATACCAATCTCGCAAATCATCACCTTAGTATTATAGCGTGAGGCGAGAGTAGAGATATTGGCAAGGCAATCGTCGGTCACCTTCTGCCAATCGTTGTCCTCTGGATAGAGCGACATTCCTATCACATCCCACTTGGCTCCAGCAGCCTTCAATCCGTCGAACATCCAGGTGTAAGCGCCAAGCTCATTGCCCTTGTCGATGTGGATGATGCACTGAGCTTCGGGGTAAACCGACTTGGCTGCATCATAGCCGGCATTGTTGAGGGCAGCATAATTGTCAAACTTATCGTTGCTTACAAGACCGAGCGGCCAAAGCATACCCACACGTGTCTCGTTGCCTATCTGAATCCACTCCACGTCGATACCATTGTCCTTAAGATACTTGAGCACATCCTTAGTATGGTCAGCCACGGCTGTCTTCATCTTCTCAAGGTCGTCCTTATAGTCGTTCCAAGCGGCAGGAATTGTCTGCTGACCTGGGTCAGCCCAAGAGTCGGAGTAGTGGAAGTCTATCATGACACGCTCACCAAGGTTCTTCGCACGCCATGCCTTAGCAAGCACATCCTTCTTGTTGCACCATCCGTCGGCAGGGTCAACCCAAACACGAAGGCGGATAGAGTTGACACCGAGGTCGCGCAACAGCGTCATGCAGTCTTGCTCCGAACCCTTGGCATTGTAGATCTTCTTGCCAGAAGCCTCCATCTGAGTGAGCCAGCTCACATCGGCACCCTTGGCAAAACCAGTCATGTCGTAGGTTGGTTCTGTCTGTGGAATAGTATCGTTGTCGTCGCTGCACGAAGAGAACGTGAAAAACGCGAGAGCAGCGAAGAGAAGCGGTTTAAGGAATGATTTCTTCATAATTCATAAGGTATAAGCCCCACTCCACCCCTCCCCCTTACAGAGAGGGAATGAAGTAATGAGCGTTTTTTGTCGTTTTGTTTTTTCTTTTTTTTATTATTATTCAGAGCTTGTCCACCGTACTTTACTTGATGAAAAACGATAACGTATTCATAAGCCAACGATAACGTATTCATTGCCCAACGATAACGTATTCATTGGCAGATGATAACGTATTCATAAATCAGGTAGGTTATTACGGTTGAAACTGTTGATTTTATTGAAGTTATTATTTCACCACGCTGTAGCTCCATTTCAAAGTCTTCAGGTCGACTGTAACTGTCACGGTCTCGCCCGCCTTTACTCCATCATCAAACCAAATGTTCCATGCTCCAGCATCAGAAGACAGAGTGAAGAGGTCGCTCGGATCAGAACCATATACTACAGAGTTCTCGCGGTCGACAATTTTGAAGTTCTCCCAGTCGGCAGTCAGAGTATATGTTCCGCTGTAGGTTGTGTCGCCTGTCTTTGCGAGATGTGCGAGGTCGATAGATACGTCGTCAGTGTTCACCATGAAGAGCTCAGCAGGATATTTTGTCTCTGGCTTATCGGTAGCTGTGAAGTCAACCTTACCCTCAACCACTGAGTAAGTCAGGTATCCGCTGCCATCGGCAGCCACAATTACAGTATATGTGCCAGCCTTGGCGATGTTGATGCCAGTAGAGGCAGAAGCCTGCGAGAGTTTTCCGTCAGCTGCGGCAAAATGCAGAGTTTTCTCCTCGGCATAGTCGGTGCGTGTTGTCTTGTTGTACTCCTTGCCGTCGGCATCTATGGTCACTTTCTCGTTGTCGGCTGTGGTAGTGATGTAGTAGCCCCACTGCTGACGCTTAGAATAGTAGGTCATGTCGTTGCCGTTGGCACGAATCTGCGAGAGCAGAGTTGCTGTCCATTCCATCTCCTTGGTGTCAACCTTCACAAACCAAGCACCACTGCCATCAGCAAACCAGCAGTTCCAAGCATCGCTTGCGTTTGAAATCTCGAAAGCATGACCATCAACAGCATAGTTGCCCCAGGTGTCGCCAGAATATTCATAGAACCAACAGTTGAGCCAAGCCGTTGCGTTCATGTAGCCTGTATATACTCCGTCAGCCTCGGGCGAGTGCAGATAGGCAATAGTATCGGTCTTGTTGGAAGCAAGCACAGCAAGTTTAGTCATATCAACGAAGTAGGGTGTGACAGACACACGGCACACATTACTATAATGTGGCTCCATGTTGTCGCCCTCCATCGACTTGATGCGGAAGTAAAGTTGTCCTGCCACGTTCACCTGCAAACCAAGAGCTTTGGCGAGCGTGTTAAGTTCGGTGCCTGTATAGGCTTTCGAGAGCGAGGTCACGGCGGTGGATGTTGCCCCTGAGAAGTTCTCCGAGGCAGAAGCCTCAACATAGGTTTTTAGTAAATTACTGGGCACGGGGTTGTTCTCGTCGCTTGAGAGCAGCGTCGGGTTCTTCCATGCGAGCTGCATCACCACCTTAGCACGCTGACTGATATCGAGCTTCACCTCGGATGTTGTGCTTATGAGTTCCGACGGCGCCATGCCGTCAACGTAGATTGTGTCGCCGTCGTTATTGCAGCTTGCAAAGAACAACACTACACAAAGATACAAAAATATATGATTAAATATCTTGTTCATAATTTAATGAATATTAAAAATGCATATAAACGTTTACATCTATATAAAATTCCTCATCAACTCGTCAACTTATCAACCTATCAACTTGTCAACTCGTCAATTTATCAACTTATCAATCTGTTAACTTGTCAACTCGTAAACTCCCTCAATACTCCTCATTCTTCAAATTCGGGTTTGCCGTAAGGTCGGTCGACGGGATCGGATAGTAGTTGTATTTGTTGTCAACAGCCATACCATCCTTTGTGCCGCCCTTCCATTCCCACACATAAGAAGATGTGGTGAACTCGCCGAAGCGAATGAGGTCGGTGCGTCGATAACCCTCCATATAGAGTTCGCGGGCACGCTCGTCGATGATGAACTCCTTGTTGAGCTGACTCTCCTTTATGTTGCCACTCTCGTCGCCATAGGCACGTTTGCGAAGCTCGTTGATATACTGAAGAGCCTGCTCGCGGCTTCCACCGTTGCCTCCACGTACCACGGCCTCGGCATACATCAGATAGACATCAGCCAAGCGGAAGAGAGGGAAATCGGTGGCTGCACCATAAGAAGCGGTGTTGGATGCCGTCTCGCCATTGTCCTTGAGGTTGGTCCACTTCATGAAGAGATAGCCATCCTGCTGGTTAGTGAAGTCAGTGATATACTGCTGCTGTCCGTCGGTGAAGAACATGTAGCGGTGGTCCTTGTCGCCATCGGCAAACTTAGCTGTAAGGTTGCCACGCGAACGGAAGTTGCCCCAAGGCGAAGCCACGCCAAGGTCGGCAGAGTTCTGCGCTGTAGATGTGCTGCTTGCCGAGCCACATATAAGATAGGTGGTAGAACCGTATGTGAGCAGATGGTCGGGGTCCTGCGGCAGGGCGAAGATAATCTCGTTGGTGCGCTTGTCGTTGTCGGCATTGAAGAGCTGGGCATAGTCGTTGTTGAGCGAGTAGCCCTGGGCAATAGCATTATTGCAAGCCTCGATGCACTCAGTATACTTCGCTGTGCCAGTGTAAACCTCGGCATTGAGATAGAGCTTAACCAGCAATGTGTAGGCAGCTCCCTTCGAAGCCTCGCCGTAAGGGCAATCAGCCTTCGAGGCAAGATTGGCCACACAGTCCTTCAGTTCAGACTCAATATAGGCAAATGTCTCCTGCGGAGTGTAACGTGGCGGAACGTAAGAGCCAATAGGGTCGTTCTCGGTCACGAACGGGATGTTGCGGAAGAGGTCGAGAGCATGATAATAGAACAGAGCACGCATGAAACGTGCCTCAGCCTGATAACGGCGCAACTTCTGCTGGTCGGTATCCGAGAAAGAGGAAATCTTAGAGTCGGAACAGTTGCGCAGGAACTCGTTGCAGAGTGTGATGTTGTAATAAATACGGTAGTACATATCCGACACCCAAGTGTCGTTGGCATCCCACTTCATAAACGAAATGTTGGTCATGTCGTCGCCCGTAAGCCACGAGTAGGCCATCTCATCAGTTGGTCCTTCCTGAAGGTTGAGGAAGGTGCGCATGTAGTTCTCGCCATGATTGGATGAATAGTCCACGCCAGAGCTTTCCTGGCCTGTGGCTGTCATCGAGGCATAAATCTTTCCAAGCACAGCCTCATAGTTCTGCACGTTGGTGTACACCTGCTCAGAGGTGGTTTCGTTGTGAGGATATTGGTTGAGGTCGTCGGTGCAAGCTGTGTTAAGTGTCAGCAGCGATGTTCCCATCATCACACCATATAATATATTCTTTAGTTTCATTATGTTTCTTTTTAGTATTTGTTTAAAGCATTAGGATTTTTCACTTTTCCCTTTTCACTTTTCACTTTTCCCTTAGAACGTCAGTCCCAAGCTCAGCGAGTAGGTTCTAGGGCGTGGATAGAAGCTGCTGTCAACACCGTTTGGCACTTCTGGGTCAGCACCCGAATAGTTGCTTATGCAGAACACATTCTGTACCATAGCCGAAAGCGACAGCGAGCACCACTTCGACACTTTTCCGAAGTTGTAGCTCAGGTTGATGTTGTCGAGCTTCAGGAACGAAGCATTCTCAACATAATAGTCCGAGAGATACTGGCGTGTCTGGAATCCCGTCTTCATGTAGCTGCGATTTAGATTGTTCAGCTGTAGACCGTCTGCCCATGTCTCAAGTTCCCAAGCACCAGTGTTCATAGCCGTAGCGTTGTAGACATAGTTGCCGATGTTTGCGCGGAAACTCATGCCGAGTGTGAGCTGCTTGTAGCGAAGCGAAGTTGAGAGACCCATAATATAGTCGGGCATCGGCGAGTGGTAGCGGTAACGGTCCGACTCGTTAATTACTCCATCCTTGTTGATGTCGGCATAGGCTCCTTCGATAGGCTTTCCGTTGCGGTCGTAGAGCTGGTGGTAAACGTAGAACATGTTGGGAGTGTAACCCTCGGTAAGCACCTGAATTTGGTTCTGGTCCTTCACCGTAGGGCCAACAATCATGTTGGTCTCGCTGTCGCTCTTCACGAGCGAGAGGTTCTTCACCGTCATCTTCTGCCATGTGAAGTTGTATGAGAGGTTCCATTCCCAGTCCTTTGTCTGCACCGGTGTTGCGCTGAGCGTCACCTCAATACCGTGGCTGTCAACATTGCCCACATTGGTTGTAATGGTCTTGCCAAACTGTGTGCCAGCGGCAGCTGGAACAGTTGCGATAAGGTCCTTGGTCTTGCGAGTGTAGAAGTCGAACGAGCCTGAGATGCGGTTCTTCAGAAATCCGAAGTCGAAACCTACGTTCCATGAGTCGGTTGTCTCCCATTTCAGGTTCGACACGTAAGCCTCCGGACGATAAGTCTTAATCCATGTGCCGTTGACATAAGCCTCGGCACCAGTTGCGCTGTAGGTGTAGACTGGCAGATAATTGTAGTTGCCGCCAACCTCCTGCTGACCCGTCACACCGTAAGAAGCACGGAGCTTGAGGTTGCTGAGCACCTTGTTGTCCTTGAGGAACGACTCGTTGCTTATTGTCCAACCCAAGCCTACCGAAGGGAATGTGCCCCAGCGATAGTCGCTGCCGAAGCGCGAGCTGCCATCGCGACGCATAGTGGCTGTGAGGAGATAACGTCCGTCGAACGAATAGTTTACACGACCGTAGTAAGAGAGCAACGTGTGGCGATAGTCCTCTGCCTTGTGGGTCTTTAGCTGCGAGCCAGCCACATTATATTCAATGGTTTCGGGCGAAGTCGACTTCCAGTACTGGTAGTCGTAGCCGATGGTTGCGTCGACATTGCTCTTCGCGTCCTCGAAGTAGTGGCCATAGTTGGCGTAAACGGTGAGCAGATTGTTCATCTTCTTCTGCGGACCATAGTTATAATCGTAGCCGCCATCGAAGTAGTTGGATGCTGCATAGTCGGGGATGCGGGTGTGGCCCTTGCCTTCAGCCACGTCGGTGCCTACTGTTGCATGGAGCTTCACATCGGGGAAGAAGTGGAGCTTGTAGTCAACGTCGAAGTTGCCGATGAATCGCTTCACGTCGCTGCCTGCGTCATACATGTCGACAAGTCCACGTGGGTTGCGCTGTCCTGCCGAAGTGTTGATAGGATTGCCACTCGCATCGAGTGACTCGGTGTAGCCGCCAAGAACCGACGAACCAGAATAGACGGGCAATGTGGGGTTGAATGTAGCAGCTGCCCAAATGGCGTTGCCGTTATAGAATGAATTCTTGGTGAGCGACCCTTTGGCGTTGAGCGTGAGCTTGAGGTGGTCGTTGAAGAAACTCGGATTGAGCACAATACTACCAGTGAAACGCTCCGACTTATCGCCGCGAATGATACCATTCTGGTTGGCATAACCCACCGAAGCACGGAAAGGCAAACCTTTCACAATATTGCCAGAGAGCGAAAGATTATTGTCTGTTGAGAATGATGTGCGATAGACCTCGTCATACCAATCGGTAGAGGCTTTGCCAAGTAGAGCCTTCTGAGCGTCGGTGCCTTGGGCGTTGATTACCGAGCGAAACTCGTCGGCACTCAATATGTCCACCATCTGAGCGCGGGTCTGCATAGTGTTGGTCGACGAGAACTGAATGTTGAGCTTCGAATCGCTACCCTTCTTTGTGGTGATAAGGATAACGCCATTAGATGCACGCGAACCATAAATGGCTGTTGAGGCAGCATCCTTCAATACGGTCATCGACTCGATGTCCTGCGGATTAATCATGCTAAGGAAGTTGTCGGCTCCCGAGATGCCACCAAGTTCCAAAGGCACACCGTCGACAACTATCAACGGGTCGTTTGAGGCATTCAATGAAGCACCACCACGCACGCGAATAGTACTGCCAGATGTAGCAGAGCCCGAATTCGACATAATCTGAACTCCCGACACCTTACCATTAATAAGCTGTTCGGGCGAAGAGATGGCTCCCTTGTTGAAGTCCTTTGCCTTGACTGTCGACACAGAACCAGTGAGGTCGCTCTTGCGTGTTGTACCGTAACCCACAACCACTACCTCACCAATCTGGCGGTCGTTGGAGTCGAGCTGTATGGTCATCACTCCGTTCTTGAGCTGCACAGTCTTGGCAACATATCCTATATATGATACTGAGATTTGTTTTGTTCCTTCGGGAACAGAAAGCGAGAAATTGCCGTCGATGTCGGTCACGGCTCCCGTCTTGCCACCGTCAAGCATAATGGTGGCACCCATAAGAGGTTCATGATTGTTGGCATCTACAACGCTACCTTTTACGATGCGGTCTTGTGCCTGTGCCGAGAGGCTCGACGTGGCAAGCAGACCGGCTAGCAGCAGCGAGAAACGCCCTGCGTTTTTGTTTCCTTTTGTTTGGTTCATGTTGAAAACGGTTAGGTAAATATTTTATTATTTATTATTATCCAATTTCGCTTAATCCTGCTTAATCTTTTTCGATATCTATTGAAGACTTGAAACGGTTAGGTTTTTGGTTCGGTTGCAAAATTACTCTTGTTTGCAATATTCGAGCGTCACAAATTGGACAAATGGCAAAACAAAACGGACATATCACCCCTCAAATGCCCATAAACAAAGGATTTGGCAAAAATGTAAAGCCATATGCCCAAGATTTTGCCATCTTAGACTTCTGCCATAATTACATTCAAACTCCTTAGCAATGTAAATACTTCATTATGCAACGAGGGAAAAAACGATAACGTATTCATCGGCCAATGATAACGTATTCATAAGCCAATGAATACGTTAGTTACAAACTACTACACAAACAAGTTGAAGGTGCTGCAAATATGAACTATAAGCAACGATAAGCAAACACACACTCAACTGCTACAATGGTAGTGCAATTTCTCCAAAAAAAATGTTTTTGTAAAAAAATGTGACATATCTGACATAAACCGCACAATAATCTGACACACAACAAGTTAACGTATGTCAGATACATGTCACATTTAAGAAAAATACAGTCAAAGTGCCAGCCTAAAAATTACCAAAACCACCGAAAAACACTTTATCAGAACTCAACACACACAGTACCAAAACTCAAAACACACAGTACCAAAACTCAAAACACACAGTACCAGAATTCAAAACAATAAGTACCAGAACTCAAAACAATGAGTGCCAAAACGCATAGTACTATGACCCGATTCTTGTTTTGGCTATAACATCGCGTATACGCTTACTTTTGGCTGGCAGATTCCACCTTTAAATTCAAAATGTACCATGAATCTGACATCCGTTAAACAATTGATTTTAAGCCAGTTGCAGCGTTCATGTCAGATATGGCACATTTTTTCACCAAAACATTTTTTTCTGGAGATATTCTTACAGCATGTTCACAGTAAGCTTATCTCCTCCTCGCTCAGTCCTGTAGCACTTGTATTTCCAATAATGGAGCTATTTGACTCCCTTTTGTCCCTTACGATAGATTTCACATTGGGGCTGAGCTGCACATCTTAAGGCTATCAAAAGTTGGGAAGGATAGACAAATAGAGAATCGGTTTATCATCTTCTTACTCTTCTATTCAACATCGTTATTGCTTCTTTTGATAAACCAGAAGCGTCTTACCTTACAGTGAAATTTTCTCACCAAGTTGGTGAATAATCATAAAATATTATATAATTTCTTCACGATTGTCGTGTTTTATAGCTACCTTTGTAAGCAAAACATATATATTGAATATGGCAAATAGAGAATTGAACAGGCTAAAAGTGGTCCTTGCAGAAAAGAAGAAAACCAATAAATGGCTTGGCGAACAACTGGGGAAGGACAAGACCACCATATCAAAATGGTGCACGAATACCTGTCAGCCAGACTTGGGCAGCCTAATGAAAACAGCAAAACTGCTTGAAGTGGAGGTTACAGATCTTCTTAGAGAGGATAATATTGATTGACAATAAGATAATGAAATAGATAAAGAACAATATGACGAAGAAGGAATCTCTTCAACTGTTTGAAGAAAAGAAGGTGCGCACCGTATGGGACGATAAAGAGGAGAAGTGGTATTTCTCCATTGTGGATGTGTGCGGTGTGCTGACTGATAGCAAAGATGCCAATGCTTATTGGAGAAAGCTGAAGCAGAGACTCAAAAAAGAAGGTAATGAAACCGTGACAAATTGTCACGGGTTGAAGCTTCGCGCCTCAGACGGCAAATTGCGCATGACTGACGTTGCCGACACTGAGCAACTCTTCCGCATTATCCAGTCGATTCCTTCACCAAAGGCAGAACCTTTTAAGGTTTGGATGGCACAGGTGGCAAGCTCTCGTTTGGAACAGATGCAGGATCCTGAAAAGAGCATAGACCAGGCCATCGTTGACTACAAGCGTTTGGGATATTCTGATGCTTGGATAAACCAGCGCATCAAGTCTATAGAAATCAGGAAAGAACTTACCGATGAATGGGCACGCACGGGGGGGCAGCAAGGCTTGCAATATGCTTCTCTTACCGACATCATTACCCGAGAGTGGAGTGGAATGACAACCAAACAGTACAAGAGTTTCAAAGGCTTGAAGAAGGAAAGCCTGCGTGACAACATGACCAACATGGAGATAGCCCTCAATATGCTTGCCGAGGCATCTGCCACGGAGCTGTCCAAACAGCGCAATCCTCACGGATTCCATCAGCAGAAGCAGGTGGCTAAGGATGGTGGTAGCGTTGCGAAAGCAGCACGTACCCAGTTGGAGTCGAAGTTGGGACATGGGGTGATAACACAGGCTAAAGCCAGTGATTATCTGCCTAATGTAGAAGATAACGATGAATAAGAATATTCTTATGGACTACCAAATGATAGTGCCAAAGAAAGAATTAGAGGGAATTTCTCTATTAAAGACAAACAATTAAGTTTGGATGAAGCAATAAAAAAATATAAGGAACATGAGTGAAAAGCAATCGCTCTAATTCCTTATTTAAATATTCAAGAAGAAGAAATGGATTCCTTAAGGGATTTTATAAAATTATTTTTTAATAAATATCTAATTAAAAGAAGCAACTATTCAACCCACATGAGAAGACTTATATGCTTCTACGATTGGAAAAGATACGGATGGTACGATTCTATTTAAAGCAAAAATAAGTATATATGGCAAATCTGAAAGTAATAAGAAATAGCACAGCATAATTCATGACTTTTATAACAGAGGGAGAGGAACATGGAATACAGGTTCTCTACAAAGACGAGAATATATGGGCATCACAGAAAGCAATGGCTATGCTTTTCGACTGCTCTACAGATAACATTGGACTACATTTGAAAAAAATCTTCAAATGTGGCGAATTGGATGAAAACTCAGTTACCGAGAAAAACTCGGTAACTGCTGCGGACGGCAAGAACTACATGACAAAGTTCTATAACCTTGATGCTATCATTTCTGTGGGTTATCGTGTTAACTCTATCCGTGCTATTCAGTTTCGGCAATGGTGTACCTATCTATGGGCAGACTAGTCAATGGCGTTCTTGACTTTACAGAAAGAATGGCAAACCGACATATGCCTATGACAATGGAAGACTGGGCAAAACGCATCGACATAATACTTGAAGCAAGTGGTGATGCCGTATTGCAAGATGCAGGAAAAATATCGGCAGAGTTTGCCAAGAATTTCGCAGAATCAGAATTTGAAAAATATCGTGTGATACAAGATAAACTGTTTAGTTCTGACTTTGACAAATTCAACTCCTTGCCTTTTGACGATATTGACAAAGTATAAAAATGTAGTTACACTCAATCATGAATGTAACAACATTCAGAGAATAGTGCATTTACAGACTTCGCTTAACTTTGTCAAGTTCGGCATATATCACACACTTGCACCCCTATTGAACCCGAACTGGGGTACATTCGAGAGTGTTAATAGAACTATGTCAAGCTACAATAAAAGTAGTAACATAAATCTATTTACGCTCTCCATTTTCTTTAGTACCAACGAATATTCATCAAAGAATCTAATTCCAAATAGTCTTTCTTTGCACTCTCTTCCTTAATGACATACCGATAGAACACACGATTGAGCCTATCACGCTTCATGACGGAATCTTGATATAAGGTTGAAAAGAGATTACATGCGGAAAGACCAAGAATTATCAAGTACCATTGTAACATGCCCCACATGTCGGTGCTTGCCTTGAAACGTTGCCACTTATGTAGCCACAATACTTTCAAGGTTGGAGGTGGAGCAGACTTGGGACTTGTGATGGTTTGCAGAGCATCGCCCCATATCTTCAAAATCGCATGTGCTTTTTCTACAGATTCATTCTCATCAATGATTTTCATGCCGATGTAACGGATTGTCCGTTGAATCTCAAGAGAATATTGTGGAACCCATTCTGCTACTTGCTCAATGGTCATTAAGCCTTGCGCTTTTCCCTTTTGCAAATACACGTTGCGTTTGCACTTCCTTTCCTTTTCGTCTTTTTCCAAGTATTTATCAATTTCTTCAACATACAGTTCAATGAAGATAGTCCCCAGGCGTTTGAGGGTATTATCCGATAGAAGTTCTGCTGAATCAGACATGGCGTTAAAGTAACTATCCATTTCTTCGTGAACAGCACTTTTTATCTCGTCATACGGAATAGAAGTTGCTGAGGTGCTTGCAACAGGCGTTAAAAGAAATACAAAGTTTAACTAAAAAGAAAATCCGCGTAACTATTCAGCGAATATGTATCGCTAAAGGCAGCGTGTGATTTTTAAAAAAAACTTTCTGTTTCCCTGTACATG
>CAKPZC010000053.1 GCA_934203355.1 uncultured Prevotella sp.
GAGCGTTATATTAATAATTTAACGGGTGATTTCAGCATCTGTTTTTCGGAACATCTAACTGAACACCCTATCAAATAAACACTCAGAACACTATGAAAAAGAAAGAATATATAAAGCCCGAAATGAAGGTCTTCAAAATGGAGACACAGGCTATACTCGCTGGATCTTATATCGAGAGAGCAAAGGAAGAAGATTATAGCGACGAGAATATAGACAAGATTACAGAATGGGGCGGCAACATCTTTGCTGACTAAGAAGCCTCACCCCCAACTCTCCCCAAAAGGGAGGGGAGTAATTAGACTTATTGGGGATGTATTAGCTTAAGACTATACATAAGTTAGGGTTGCAAACGGCGCCAATACCGTTTGCAGCCCTAATTGATTTTATTATATGCCGTAATGTTAAGCAAAGTATTGTCGTTGATTGTCGGTATTTGTTGTCTCCTCTCATAATCCACAAACCACGGAATTTAAATCTATATTTCACGGAATTTAAATCCACAAATTACGGAATTTAAATCCACAAATTACGGAAAAGCCTTGTTTTCGATTTGGTATTTTCATGCTCGGAGCAGCATAGCAAAGGTCATAGCTGGTATAAGGGCAGATATGATGGCAAATTTGCATCGACCATAGATACAGAAAAGATGAAAGCCCCATCATTCAAAATGATTCTAACAGCTGTAGGCAACCTTGCCTACAAACGAGAAGATGGCATATACATAGTTCCCATCAGCTGTCTAAAGCATTGAATGGATATTCAAACAAAATACCTCATGGCACTCATGTCATGGGGTATTTTCATTTCATTTTGCGTCTTTTGCGTCTCTTTTTTATGTTTTTGCGTCATTTTGCGTCTGCCTAAAATTAAGCAGATATGATTATTATTGGTAATTTTGCACAGATATGTGGGCATCTCTATATATGTCTATTGCCTTTTCAATTAATTATCAACAATAAATAAGTATGAAAAAATCTACTATTTCTAAACAATGGTCTAACACAACAGACCTTTTCTCAACTCTTGCTGTCAAAAGCCGCAAGCTCTCTATGCTTTGGTTGATGTTACTCACGTTGTTGCTTCTGCCTACCAGCATGGTGGCGCAGAACACAACAGAAGACCCTCGCTGTGCTTTATTCAATGGCTTGGATGGTATAAGCGATGTTACCATTACTGACAATAGCAGTTATCCTTGGCAGATGCTGAACTTGAATGCCAAAGGAATGGAGAATCTTGGCTTTAAAATCCCCCCAAAAAGCACAGGACTGATGTCAAGTAATTATAATATGGATAGAAGCACTTCAGAGACTGTAGTCAATTTCACAGTAGAAAAGCCTATGTTATTGACATTCAAGTTTCTCGTTTCTTCTGAACAGCTTTGTGATAATGCCACTATTACTTTAGATGACAAAGAGTCTCGGAAGATTAGCGGAATGAAGCAAATAGAGAATAAAGCATTATTATCTGTTGGCAAGCATTCTTTGAAGTTGTCTTACACAAAAAACGGCTCAGGATATAAAAATGCCGACCGCACATGCATATACGATCTGAAAACAGCAACCACTTATTCTGAATATGTTGCAGACTACGATGCTACGAACTCTACATTGACTTTCAAAAAAATCACTTCTGACAAATTGGAAGGTCTTGATTTAAGCCGTATGGCTATAGTAAATGACGGACAGACGATGAAAGATATGTGCACTAATAATTATAGCAGTATCAAGAATATCATTTTCGATGAGAGTTTCAAGACTTACGCTCCTACATCGTTGAGAGAATTCTTTAAAAACTGCAAAGCATTGGAAACAATTTCAGGTCTTGAAAATTTGAATACAGCGAATGTGACGGATATGAACTCTATGTTCTCTGGATGCTCCGCTCTCAAATCTCTCGACCTCAAAAACTTCAACACCGAGAATGTGAGGGATATGAACTTTATGTTCCTTAAATGCTCCGCTCTCACCTCTCTCGACCTCAAAAACTTCAAAACAGCGAGGGTGAAGCATATGTACTATATGTTCTCTGGATGCTCCGCTCTCACCTCTCTCGACCTCAAAAACTTCAACACCGAGAAGGTGACGGATATGTACAATATGTTTGATGGATGCTCCGACCTCACCTCTCTCGACCTCACTAACTTCAACACAACGAAGGTGACGAATATGAGCAATATGTTCTCTTTCTGCTCCGCTCTCACCTCTCTCGACCTCACTAACTTCAACACAACGAATGTGACGTATATGTACAATATGTTCGATGGATGCTCCGCTCTCACCTCTCTCGACCTCACTAACTTCAACACAGCGAATGTGGAGCGTATGCAAGAAATGTTCAAAGGTTGCTCTACTCTCCAAAGTATCTATGTCAGTGACAATTTTGTTGTGACAGGAATAAAATATGAAAGTTATAAAAAGAATTTGTTTACAGATTGTAAAGCGCTCAAGGGTGCTCTTCCAGAGTATAAAGATACTAAGACAAGCGGCGATTACGCCAACTATGTGGATGGCTACTTCAGCAAGCTGGTAGGCAAGAATGGTGAGGAGAAGATAGGAGCAGCGGGGGAACCTCTTGCAGCGAACAATCTCACTCTTGACGACAACAAGGACTTCGTAGCTTACGAGCCGTTCGCAGCCAAGGCTGCATCTTATAGCCGTACTATTAACACTACATGGGCTACGCTCTGCTTGCCTTTCGAGGTATCGCTCGATGGTAAGAACTTCCGTGCCTTCAAGCTTCTTTCGGCTGATGATGCTACAGGAACTGTAGAACTCGAAGAGATAGAGACAAGCTTCGAGGCTGGTACTCCTGTTATCATCAAGATGAAGGATGGTGAAACACAGCTCAAATTCTCTGTAGCTAACAAGGCAATAGCAAAAGAAGTTCAGACCTCAAAGACTGCTGACGGCAACTATCAGCTACAGGGTCTCTACACCCAAAAGGTGTTCGACAAGGATGCTGACAACAACTGCTACATCGTAAAGGGCGACAAGCTGATGAACCCTGCCAAGCTGTTGGAGAATACAAAGGTACAAAAGGTGGCAAGCAAGCCATTCCGTGCTTACATGGTAGACAACTCTTCTGCTCATGCTGGCGCCAAGATGTTCTGCATCGGCATAAGTGGCAACTCTACAGCCATCGACAGCCTCAACACTATTGCAGACGACAATGCCATATACTACGACCTTCAGGGCAAGCGCCTCAACGAGCCTCAAAAGGGTATCAACATCGTGAAGCGTGGAGGCAAGACAATGAAAGTTATAATCAAATAAACACTCAGAACGCTATGAAAAAGAAAGAATATATAAAGCCCGAAATGAAGGTCTTCAAAATGGAGACACAGGCTATACTCGCTGGATCTTATATTAAAAAAGCATCGGATGAAGATTACAGAAATTCAGACGTATATATGGATGAATACGACTGCATCTATGCTGACTAAATGTAGGAGGATATGGCAGGAAAGAATGGCAGGTCTGACCATTGCATTCTTGTAAAAAAAAAGAACAAGGAGATTTGTTTGTCCTTGATAATAGCCATTTGCATTATCAAGGACAAACAAATCTCCTTGTCACTTAAAAACTATCAACTTGTCAACTTGTCAACTCGTCAACTTGTCAACTAATCTACTTGTTAACTTTCACAGTCTTGCCCGACGCATATTTCACCACGTTCACGCCCTTCTGCATAGAGTCGAGGCGCTGACCCTGAAGGTTGTATATAGCCACTGGATAGTCTGAGCCATTGGTGTTGTTGCCCACGATAGCAATTCCCGATTCTGTACCACCTGTAACATTAGCCTTGGCAGCGTTCACAATTTTGTTGTTGGCATCAACGAGCAGTGCCACCACACGCAGTTTTGTTTTGTCCTGGATGAGCGACTGCTTTGAAGTGTTCACCACCTTGTCAACTTCAAACTCGCCCTCGACGCTTACCGGTTCGTCCATGCCAATAGTTGCAGGCAACTGCACAAGACCACCATTGAGGCGTGTAGTGGCTACAACAATATCGTCGAAATGAAGTCCCGAAACACTCTTCTTGCCAGTGGCAAACGGGTCTACCTCGGGCGAAGGCATAGTGCCAATATTGTCAGCCGAGTAGTAATTGCTCTGGTCCCATCCTTGACCTTTGCCGTGAAGGTCGTCGGCAACAAGCACAAACTCCACCTTATACTTATCGGCATCGGTCTGGTTCTCCACAAACACGAATGTGGCTTTAGCATTAATCTTGTCGCACTCGGCGTTGAAGGCTCCCTCGACGGCAGCCGATGCAGGGGCAAGCTTCTTGGCTTCCTCTTTCCATATCTTCTCTATGCCGAACTCCATTTTGTCGACACCCAGATATGGGTCGAGGTTGCCATCATACAATCGGTCGATGTCTGCCGACGGGAATCCTCCACCCCATGAAGGAAAATCTTTTCCGTCCATTATCTCCATCGCGTCGCCCTGGTGGTAGGCAAGACCAATGAAGTTGGGGTGATACTTGTTCATAAGCTTCAATCCCACATATCCACGTGGACACCATCCACACCAAGTGCCAGTATACTCCTCCAGCACTGGGTTGTGCTTGGGAATGCTGGTGAACACCACCAACTTGCCCTCGTTGGCTGTAGCCTCGCAATTCGACTCACCATTCACCTTGTCGATGGTGACAATGAGCGGATAAGTGCCCTTTGCTGCGATGGCGTCTACTTTGATGTCTACTTCGGTCGAAGCGTTGTAGATAGCAGGCAGCGGTTTCTCAAGTTCCACATTGCCCGAGCCTTCCACGTCGCCAGCCTTATAGCTATAGCCAAACGACTTCACTCCATTATAGCCAAGATTCTTCACTGTGAGCGTCACGTCGGTTGCAGTATTCACCTGTCCGTAGATAGTGCCGAGCTCAGCAATGTTGGCTGCGTTTGCACCTACCCCAGCAATGTCTACCTCAAGAGCCGAAGAACCAACGAGCGACTTGTCGACCCACTTCATAAACGAGCGCGACGTGTGCAGGAAGAATCCCGACATACTTTGGTCGGCAACCAGGGCTATAGGGGTCTTGGTTGTTGGAGTTATGGCATCCACACTGAACGAGTAGCCCACGTATAGAGTGTCGCTGTCGATGGTGTATGGAGTGTCGAGTGTGGCAGATGCGGTGTTGCCGTCGAATGCGGCGTCAACAGTCATCACGTCGGCAACGTTCTTGCGGTTCTCAAGAGTGAGTTTCTTGGTTATCCACACCGTCACTTTGCTGATATTCTCACTGCTCTTGAACGGGGCACGTATTGCCTCGATTTTCTTGCCTTTTAGATTCTTGTCGGCAAGCATCACAGCCACGTCGTAGTTCTCCTTCTTCTGAGTGCCAAAATACTGCAACTCCGAGTTACTCATGTTGCCTGTGAAAACGATTTTGCCATTGTCGGCATGTACTGGACTACTGAATCCAACCAAAGCTGCAACGAGCAGCATTGATTTAAGTAAAGACTTTTTGATATTCATTATGTATTAAGTAAATAAATTTGTTTGTTTCGTTGATACACAAAATTATGGCATTCAACCTCCATACTGTTTTGATACATATAGGGAGCGAATGCCATATTTTTAAATATTTACACTATAAAACAACTTTCTGTTTTTGTCGTCATTATTTCTTCACAACCTTCACGGTCTTCTGTGTGCCGTCTGCCATCTTTGTGGTCTTGAGATATACGCCACTTGTGAGGTTGCTCACACGGCGTCCACTGAGATCGCTGAAGCTTACGCTTGTCACGCTGTTGTTGGTGTCTACTTCAGCACCCTTGATGGATGTCTCGATGGGAGTGAAGTTGTCTTGGTCGTCGACTTCATACTCCACGAGGTTCGACTTGTATACCTTGTCACCACACTTGTATAATGCCTGTATTCCAACCTTTGTGAAACCCGACATGTAGTAGAACATGTTGTAGACGTTGCCAGTGTGATTGAAGTCGTAACCATCCTTGAAATTATACGGGAAGTCGGTCATATCCTCTTTGAACAACACATAGTCGTCGGGGGTTGCTGTGAACAGCTCGCCATCGAAATAGAGGTTGTAGTAGAGGTCCTTCTCCAAGAGCAAGTTGTTGTCCACCGACATCTTCTCCAACCACATCAACAATGCACCGTAGCCATAATTTCTGTCATACGACCTAAACTGCAGCAACTCCGGGTCCTTAGGATTGCCTGGGGTATTAATCCATGGTTTCATCTGCGGCTCCTCGTAGGTGTAGATTGTATTGACGTTTGTGCTGCCCATATTCACACCACACTTGCCTCCCGACTTAAGAGTCTTGGCTGTAGCGTCGTAGTCGAACACTATCTGCTTCTCAAAGAACATGCTGTCGACTTCCTGATGATAGTCCTCATCCCAAACCTTCTCACTGCCGAGGGCACTGAAGAATGTATGGTAGCCCTTCTCCTTGTCAGGACCCATATATATCTTACCGTCGAACACCACCTTGTTGCCGTCGATCTTGCCCTTCACCCAGTTTTCGGGAGCCGAGTCGGTTAGACCGCCAAGATACAGGTCGTTACCGTCGATTGCCACGTTGATTATGCGAGCATCCTCCTGACCGTCTGGGTTAAGGAAGTCAACTTGATACTGCTCGTTGGTGGCAGATGCTGGCGGAACACTTGCCTCCTCTTTCATCTTGTTCCAAGTCTGATAGAAGTCGGCATATCCCGTCCAATCTTCATCCTCGTTGAAGAGGGCGAGATAGACGTTGTCGTCGCGGTTGTCAACGCGTATGAGCGAGTCGTTGCGAAGCACATACTTGATAGTCTGCGACTTTTCATCCGGAACCATGGCCAATCCCTTTTCCGTCTCCTGCATATTGGCACGATAGAGCCAGAAATATTCAGTATAACCAATAGGATTGCCAAAGTCGTCGAGCATCTCCTGAGCCACATACTTCTGCGGGAAATCGAATTTGATGGTGTCGCCCTCTATTCTTTGACCCTTAATCCAGTTGTTTGGAGATATTGTGCTCACTGGATTCTGAATGTAGAACTCGCCATTGCTGCCCTCCACATAGCGGTTGACGGTAGCGTCGATTTCAACCTCAAACAGTTGACCGAAGAACACCATGAAGCCTGAGCCCTTGCCGTAGAGATTGTCGTGGAGCGTGCCAGCCGGCTGCTCGCTGATTATCTCCGACTCGTTGGCAGCCTTGCGCAAATGTGACGGAAGGTCAACACGGTTGCTGGCTGTTGGCACTACATAGTTCACTGGCTTGCCTGCGGGGCGCTCTATCTTGGGCTGATACTTGAGCGTACTGTTGGCAAACGGTCCGTTGGCATTTTCTCTTACGAGAGACTGGGCAATAGAAGTTGCAGCAAACATAGCTGCCACTAACACAGTGTAAACTTTCTTCATAAGAAATTTTTTAAGTTAACAAAATGTACACAATCAGCATAACGAACGACTATGCACTATTACTTATATTATCATTGATGCAAATTTAACGAATAAATATATACAATCCAAAACTTTTCTTATATTTATTCAGAAATGGCAATAAATGAAATTTTTTAAAAAACTATATACCCAAACAAACGTAACCAACACCAACCACACATTATTTATTTATATGAGTTTCGCATGCCTTCAACATGCGAAACTTTAGTTAACATATATTATAAAGAAAGTGCCGCCTGTTTTTAGTTATTTTCTTGCATTAAATATTCTTTTTTGCTAAATTTGCAGCGTGTCAATCGATACTTTTTTTATTATTACTAATATCTACTAACTTTAGATCTTACACTATGGCAAAAATGAAGCAGATAGTAGAATGTGTGCCTAATTTCAGCGAAGGCCGCGACATGAACGTAATCCGCCAGATAACGGATGAAGTAGAAAGTGTGAAGGGCGTGAAATTGCTCGACGTCGATCCCGGCGAGGCAACCAACCGCACTGTAGTGACCTTCGTGGGCGAACCCGACGACGTGGTGGAAGCTGCCTTTAGAGCAGTGGCTAAAGCCGCACAACTTATCGATATGCGTCAGCAGCACGGTGCGCATCCGCGTATCGGCGCAACTGATGTGTTGCCTATTGTTCCTGTGAGCGGAATAACGCTTGAGGAGTGTGCCGAAATTTCGCGCCAGCTCGCCAAGCGCATTGCCGACGAACTCAATATCCCTTGCTATTGCTACGAGGCTGCGGCTTTCACGCCAGAGCGCCAAAACCTTGCCGTTTGTCGCAAGGGCGAATACGAGGGTATAGCCGAGCGCATTGACGACGACAACGAGGCTCCCGACTTTGGACGCCGACCATTCGACGAACAGGTGGCTCGCACTGGTTGCACCGTGGTTGGAGCAAGAGACTTCCTCATCGCCGTAAACTTCAATCTCAACACTACATCAACTCGCCGCGCCAACGCCATCGCGTTCGACGTGAGAGAGAAGGGACGCCCTATGCGCGAGGGCAATCCTATAGTAGGAAAGAAACTGCTCTATGCCGACGGAACGCCCATCATGAAGCCTGGCACACTGAAGTGCACCAAGGCCATTGGATGGTATATCGACGAATATGGCATCGCACAGGTGTCGATGAACATCACCAACATCAACGTGACACCGCTACACAAGGCTTTCGACGAGGTGTGTCGCTGCGCCCAGAACCGTGGCGTGCGCGTTACGGGCACGGAGATTGTGGGCTTGGTTCCCGAGCGTACACTCATCGAGGCAGGACGCTACTTCCTCGCCAAGCAGCAACGCTCTGCCGGCATTCCTAAGAAGGACATTCTCAACATTGCCATCAAGTCGTTGGGCCTGTCCGACCTCAAGGAGTTCAAACCCGAGGAGAAGATTATTGAATATGTAATGGCTGAGGGTGCCGAGAAGCAGAACTTGCTGGTCGACCTCACAGTGAAGGGATTTGCCGAGGAGACATCACGCGAGAGTCCAGCTCCTGGCGGTGGCTCAGTGTCGGCTTATATGGGTGCTTTGGGTGCTTCGTTGGCTACGATGGTGGCAAACCTCTCAAGCCACAAACCCGGATGGGACGAGCAATGGAGCGAGTTTGCAAGTGTTGCCGAGGAAGGCATGGCTCTGCAAGAGCGTCTGCTGCACCTCGTCGACGAGGACACCGAGGCGTTCAACCACATCATGGCTGCCTTCGGAATGCCGAAGAACACGCCCGAGGAGAAAGCTGCGCGTTCGGAAGCCATTCAGACGGCTACGTTGTTTGCCACGGAAGTGCCACTCGAAACTATGAAAGCGTCGTTCGACGTGTTTGCTGTATGCCGCAAGATGGTGGAAAAGGGCAACCCCAACAGCGTGTCGGACGCTGGCGTGGGTGCATTGGCTGCACGCGCCGCTGTGCTCGGTGCTGGCATGAACGTGAAGATTAATGCTGGCTCGCTGAAGGACCGCGCCAAGGCTGAAGCTCTTATCGGCGAGGCCAACGAGCTTATCGCAAGAGCCAATAAGGAGGAAGAGGAAATAACCAAGCTGGTGGAAGAAAAGCTATAGAGTAAAAAAAAGAGAGAACTGAAAACTAAAAAACTGAAAAACGAAAATCCTATGGCAACATTCTCTGATGAAATAAGACAGGGCATTCCTGATTTCCTACCCGAACAGAAACCCTACGACAATAATATCAATCATGCGCCCAAGCGCAAGGAGATTCTAAATCACGAGGAGCGCCAGCTTGCCTTGCGCAACGCTCTGCGCTATTTTCCGAAACATCTGCACGCACAGTTGGCACCAGAGTTTATCGAAGAATTAAATAAGTATGGACGCATCTACATGTACCGCTATCGTCCAAGCTACGAGATGTACGCCCGCCCCATCGACGAATATCCCCACCGCTCGGAACAGGCTGCCGCAATCATGCTGATGATTCAGAACAACCTCAATCCAGAGGTGGCACAACATCCCCACGAGCTTATCGTCTACGGCGGCAACGGTGCCATATTCCAAAACTGGGCACAATACCGACTGACAATGAAATATCTGAGCGAGATGACCGACGAGCAGACTCTCGTGATGTATTCGGGACATCCACTCGGACTATTCCCCTCTCACCCGAACGCTCCGCGAGTGGTGGTGACCAACGGAATGGTGATTCCCAACTATTCCAAGCCCGACGACTGGGAGCGCATGAATGCTCTCGGTGTCAGCCAGTATGGACAAATGACGGCGGGCTCGTATATGTATATCGGACCGCAGGGCATCGTTCACGGCACCACTATCACTGTGCTCAACGCCTGCCGCAAGCAGCGCAGCGAGAAGGGCGGACCTAACGACATACATGGTATGCTGTTCGTATCGTCGGGTCTCGGCGGCATGTCGGGCGCACAGCCCAAGGCTGGCAACATTGCCGGTGTGGTGAGTGTGGTGGCTGAAATCAATCCCCTGGCAGCCAAGAAACGCTACGACCAGGGATGGGTCGACGAACTTCACTACAATCTCGACGAACTGATACCCGCCATACGCAAGAGCGTAGACGAGAAACTCACCGTGTCGATGGCCTATGTGGGCAACGTGGTAGACCTCTGGGAGCGACTCGCCGACGAGGGCATACATGTTGATATAGGTAGCGACCAGACCTCGCTCCACAATCCGTGGGCTGGCGGATATTATCCTGCCGATCTAACACTTGAGGAGTCGAAGGCTATGATGGCTGAGAACCCCGACGAGTTCCGCAACCACGTACAGGCTTCGTTGCGACGTCAGGTGGCTGCCATCAACCGCCTTGCAGCCAACGGCATGTACTTCTTCGACTATGGCAACGCTTTCCTGCTGCAATCTAAGCGTGCCGGAGCAGACATCTGTCTTGCCGACGGCAAATTCCGCTATCCGTCGTACGTGCAGGACATCATGGGACCGATGTTCTTCGACTATGGTTTCGGTCCATTCAGATGGGTTTGCACATCGGGCGACCCTGCCGACCTTGCCAAGACCGACGAGATTGCCGCTCATGTGTTGGAGGAAATCATGCAAAACTCGCCCGACGAAATCAAGGGACAGATGGCTGACAATATCCACTGGATTTGCGAAGCAAGCCGCAACAACCTCGTTGTAGGTTCGCAAGCACGCATCTTATATGCCGACGCCGAGGGTCGCTCAAAAATTGCACTGGCTTTCAACGAGGCTATCAAGAGTGGCGAGATTAAACGCCCAGTAGTGCTTGGACGCGACCACCACGACGTGTCGGGAACCGACTCGCCATTCCGCGAAACAAGCAACATCTACGACGGATCGCAGTTCTGTGCCGACATGGCTGTGCAGAATGTCATAGGCGACTCGTTCCGTGGAGCTACATGGGTGTCGCTACACAATGGCGGCGGTGTAGGCTGGGGCGAAGTGATAAACGGCGGATTCGGCATGGTGATTGACGGCAGCGAGGACAGCAACCGCCACATACGCGAAATGCTATTCTGGGACGTGAACAACGGCATTGCACGCCGAGCATGGGCCAGAAACGAAGGCTCTATACATAGCATCCAACGCGAAATGATGCGATCGCATGGCTTGCAAGTGACTATGCCTAATATCGTAGACGACGAGATTATTAATTTTATATAAGTTGACGAGTTGACGAGTTAACAAGTTGACGAGTTGATAGTGACAAGTTAACAAGTTGACGAGTGACAAGTTAACAAGTTGACGAGTTGACGAGTTAACAAGTGACGAGTTGATAGTGACAAGTTGACGAGTTGATAGTGACAAGTTAACAAGTTGACGAGGAGATGTGCAAGAGAGAGAAGAGAGATAAGAGAGATGAAATGAAGAGAGAAAATGTGAAAAAAAAGTTTTACGAAAAAAAGTGACATATGTGACATAATCCCTGCAATATTCTGTTTTTCAACTGATTAACTGATGGCAGATACATGTCACATAGCCACAAAAAACGAGAAATGTGACATAGAATTCAGAAGTTAAGGAGTTAAGGAATTAAGAAGTTAAGGAGTTAAGGAGTTAAGCCAAATGCTTTTGAGGCAATAAATTAAAAAGAAAATAATAGCTTCGCTACTTGCTTACAAAAATTCATTAGCGACTGTAGAGCGCGAAAACTTCTAAACTTCTTTAGCTTGCGAAACTTAAATAAACAAATCTCCTCGTCAACTCGTCTCCTCGTCAACTTGTCTACTCGTCTACTTGTCAACTAATCAAATAACTAAAAACCCTTTTTTATGAAGATACACAAGATTTCAGCCGAACACCTTTCAATTGAGCGTATAGGTGAGATAGTATATGGTGGCTACAAAATAGAATTGAGCGACGACGCTCAGCGTCGCATAGTGGAATGCCGAGAGTATCTCGACCGCAAAATCGAAGAATCGACAGCTCCAATTTATGGAGTTACTACGGGATTCGGCTCGCTCTGCAACGTGAGCATCGGTTCCGACTATTTGGCTCAGCTCCAAATCAACCTTATGATGTCGCACGCCTGCGGCACTGGCGACCGTGTGCCCAACGACATCGTGAAGATTATGTTGCTGCTCAAGATACAATCGCTGAGCTATGGATTCTCCGGATGCCAGCTCGTGACCGTAAAGCGACTCATCGACTTCTTCAACAACGACGTTTATCCTATAGTATATATGCAAGGCTCGCTTGGCGCATCGGGCGACTTGGTGCCATTGGCTCATCTCACACTGCCGCTCGTTGGTCTTGGCGAAGTGGAATACGAAGGCAAGGTTATGCCGGGAGCCGAGATGCTACAGAAGTTCGACTGGCAACCCATCCGACTTGCATCGAAAGAGGGTCTCGCCCTGCTCAACGGCACACAAAACATGGGAGCCTTCGCTGTTTGGGCACTGTTGCAGTCGCACCGACTGAGCGACTGGGCGGATAAGATTGCCGCAATGTCGCTCGACGCTTACTATGGACTTACAGCCCCATTCACCGACGCTGTTCATCAGGTGCGTCCTCACAAGGGACAAATCGTTACGGCAGCACGCATGAGAGAATTGCTTGAGGGCAGCGAAATCATAGAGGAACCTAAGACCTACGTGCAGGACCCATATTCGTTCAGATGTATTCCTCAAGTGCACGGCACGGTGAAGGACACCATCGAATATGTCGATTCGGTGGTAGACGTTGAGGTGAACTCAGCCACCGACAACCCGACAGTATGCCCCGACGACGACCTCATCATTTCTGCCGGCAACTTCCATGGCGAACCCATAGCCATGCCTATGGACTTCCTCTCCATCGCATTGTGCGAGTTGGCTAACATCTCGGAGCGCCGCATCTATAAACTCGTGAGCGGCACTCGCGGACTACCGAGTTTCCTCGTTGCCAATCCGGGAGTGAACAGCGGTTTTATGATTCCGCAATACACCGCTGCTTCGATTGTGAGCCTCAACAAGAGTCTTGCCACACCTTCGTCGGTCGACAGCATTCCTTCGAGCCAAGGCCAGGAAGACCACGTGAGCATGGGCGCCAACGCTGCCATCAAGCTCTACAAAGTGGTGCTCAATACCGAGCGCGTGCTTGCCATTGAGTTGTTCAACGCTGCACAGGCACTCGACTTCCGCCGTCCGCTGAAGTCGTCGCCAGCTGTCGAGGCTGTTCACGACAACTACCGAAAGGTGGTGCCGTTCATCGTTGACGACGAGGTGATGTATCCACATATTGCCCACTCTATCGAGTTCTTGAGGGGATAATAAAAATCCATACTTATGAAACTACTTGTAAAAAACATTCGCTGTCTTGCTGGTGTTGAATACGAGCCAAAACTCCGACTTAAAGGCAAGGAGATGGCTACATTCAACACCATCGACAACGCATGGCTTCTTGTCGAGAACGGACGGTTCGCACAGTTCGGCAGTACAGCCGACGCAATGCCACCACTCGACGATATCGACCAGACCATCGACGCTGAGGGCGGAATGGTGATGCCGTCGTGGTGCGACTCGCATACACATATCGTCTTTGCCGGAAGCCGCGAACGCGAGTTTGTCGACAAAATCAACGGACTTAGCTACGAGGAGATTGCACGACGTGGTGGCGGCATTCTCAATTCTGCCGACCTGCTGCACAACACGTCAGAAGACGAACTCTATCGCCAAGCCATGCGCCGACTCAACGAGGTGATAAGCAAGGGCACCGGCTGCATCGAGATAAAGAGCGGCTACGGACTGAATCTCGACGACGAACTGAAGATGCTACGCGTAATACAACGCATGAAGCAAAACACCAATGCCAAGATTGTATCTACATTCCTCGGAGCACATGCCGTGGCACGCGGAATGTCGCAGGACGAATACGTGAAACTCATCATCAACGAGATGATTCCCGAAGTAGGACGCCAACGACTTGCCGACTTTGTCGACGTGTTCTGCGACCGTGGATTCTTCACACCCAAGGAGACAGCGCGCATTCTCGAAGCCGCTGCCACTTGGGGCATGCGCCCCAAGATTCATGCCGACGAGCTGGCTTCGTCGGGAGGAGTGGAGATAGGCGTGAAGCACGGAGCACTGTCGGTCGACCATTTGGAGAGCATGACCGAGGAAGAAATCAACATCCTGCGCGACACCGACACCATGCCAACCGTGTTGCCTGGCACATCGTTCTTCCTGAACATGCCTTATGGCAAGGCACGCAAGATGATTGATGCCGGACTGAGCGTGGCGGTAGCCAGCGACTATAACCCTGGTTCCACACCGTCGGGCGACATGAAATTTGTGGTTTCGCTGGCTTGTATAAAACTGCGCTTGCAACCAAACGAGGCTTTCAATGCAGCCACTTTAAACGGTGCCTGTGCCATGGGCGAGAGTGCCGATTATGGAAGCATTACAAAAGGCAAGGTTGCCAACTTCTATATCACTACCCCACTGCCGTCCATCGACTTCATCCCCTATGCCTACACAACACCAATAGTGAAAACTGTGGTGCTTGGCGGAATAGTTGAATAGTTTTTAGGCGTAAGTATATGAGGGGGTGTCAAAATAGGAGTTAAAGGAAGTTAGGGCTTCGCCCGAAGTTAACGGAAGTTAGCGGACATATGTATAATTTGT
>CAKPZC010000054.1 GCA_934203355.1 uncultured Prevotella sp.
GGGTGACATGTCGGCCGATGGCGACGATATGAAGGAGTTTCCTGTACTGTATTTCTATGCTGCCAAGACGGCTTATTACATGCTTGTAAAGTTTAAGGATATGCAGGACGAATCGTTGGCGGAGTTGCAATCGAATGTGCAGTCGATGTATCCTAGCAATAAGGTCATCGTGAAGAGTTATGCCTCTGAACTGGCTAACCAGTATTCTTCCCAGCTCAATTTCCGCAACGGCATCCTCGTGGCTGGTATCGTAACGATGATTATCGCCCTATTCGGATTGGTGGGATATACGAGTGATGAGGTGAACCGCCGCCGCAAGGAGATAGCGATAAGGAAGGTTAACGGAGCGAAGGTGAAGGATATTCTGCGCATCTTCCTTAAAGGCATCATGAAGATAGCTTTGCCTTGCATCATCGTGGGCGACATTGTGGCTTGGCTCATAGCCAGACAATGGTTGATGTCGTTCAGCGAGAAGATTTCGATTACACCTTTACTCTTTATCTGTGTTACGATTCTGCTGCTCGTCATCATCGCCCTATCAGTAATCATCAACTGCTACAAAGTGGCGAATAGTAATCCGGTGAAGTATCTCAAGGATGAATAAGTCTCCCACAAATTTAAGGGCGTATGCCCTAATTTAACATTCAACATTTCACACTTAACATTCAATATTAAAATGCTTAAAATAGAGAATCTTTGCAAGTCATTCCGCACAGAAGATGTGGAGACTATAGCTTTAAATAACGTATCTTTCACAGTAGAAGACGGCGAGTTTGTCGCCATCATGGGACCATCTGGTTGCGGCAAATCCACCTTGCTCAACATCCTTGGTTTGCTCGACAACCCTACATCGGGAAAATATTTCTTGGGCAATTATGAGGTGGCGAACCTGAAGGAAAACGAACGCACGGATGTGCGCAAGGGCGAGATTGGTTTTGTATTCCAGAGCTTCAACCTCATTGACGAATTGACTGTGGAGGAGAACATAGAGCTTCCTCTTACTTACCTCAACATTCCGAAGGCGGAGCGTAAGGCAAAGGTGCAAGCCATTATGAAACGCATGGCCATCAGTCATCGTGCCAAACACTTCCCTCATCAGCTCTCTGGAGGTCAGCAGCAGCGAGTAGCCATTGCCCGTGCCGTGGTATTCGGACCTAAGCTCATCCTTGCCGATGAGCCAACTGGTAATCTTGACTCAAAGAATGGAGCCGAAGTGATGCGTCTGCTTACCGAACTGAACCACGAAGGCACCACCATCGTCATGGTAACGCATAATGAGCACGATGCCAAGATTGCCCATCGCATCATCCGACTGTTTGATGGACAGATTGTGGAGGCGGAGGGCAATCAGTAATTATTTGACTAAGCCTAATATGGTTTTTATAAAATCGTGTGATAAGCCAATAATTTCCAGAATGTCATTTTCGGAAATTTCGTAGGCGCAGTTGTAATCGGCTTTTTGCCTTAACTGGAACATACGGGCGAGGAAACTGCCATAAGAAATATCTACGATACCAGTCCTTACGAAGTGTAAACTAAATTGGGTGTTAATGCCGGCATGAGTGTGGGCGTTGACACCTTTTGCTATGAATAGAGCTTGTACGACATGGAAACAGGCGTAATAATAGCGGTTGGCAGCTAAATCCCAATGTTTTAGTTCAACCATTTCATCTGCTTGAGTTAAAAAGCGCTTGGCTTTTTCAACTTGCAGACTGATTAATGTGTCTTTGTTAACTTGATCCATAAAATTTATATTAAACTAATGCCGTCTCGATTTACATTTTCGTAAAAAGGAGTAAAATTATACGATTCCCATTCTTTCTTTGTGTAAAGAATAGGATTGATTTCTGTGCCGAGGTCGCAACCTAACAAGACAAACGGGTAACTTACTCTGTCATAGTCTGTTTGTTCCAGTTTGTCTTTGTCTAAAAGGATAAGGATGTCCCAGTCTGAATCGTTGCGAGCGTCACCTCTCGCTCTTGATCCATACAATATAGCTTTGCTACCTGCTGGAATAGCAGATTTAGCTATATCTTTTATCTTTAATATGGTCTTATCGTCTGTTGACATAAGCTTAATCTTTTATGATGGTAAAGATATGGTAAAAAAACGAAAGCACAAAACTTTTTTTGGGAAAATTGGAAACTATCCTCGAAAAAGCGTGGCTTTCTTTGATTTTAATCCTCGAAAATCAGTCATAATGAATCTCCTAAGTCATGCTGTACTTGGGAGATTCTTGCGCTTTTTTAAGGCTTATCCTCGAAAAAGTGTTGCTTTCCTTGGTTTTTATCCTCGAAAAAGTGTTGTTTTTGTTGGTTTTTATCATCGAAAAAGTGTTGTTCTTATTAGTTTTTATCATCGAAAAAGTGTATCTTTGCAGTGTAAGTTATTAAATGTTAGACTTTTATGAAAAGAAAAATATATCAACAGCTTCTAAAGTGGAAGGAAAACAAGGATAGAAAGCCCTTGATGCTGCTTGGTGCAAGACAAGTTGGCAAGACTTGGATTATGCAACATTTTGGTGAACGAGAGTATAATAAGGTCGCATACGTCAACTGTGATGATGAGTCGAGAATGAAACAACTCTTTGATTTAGACTACGACATTAATCGAATATTGATGACTTTGCAGGCGATAACAGGTGTCAAGGTTACTCCTGGCGATACTTTGATTATCTTGGATGAGATACAAGAGATTCCAAGAGGACTTCACAGTCTGAAATATTTCTGTGAAAAAGCACCTGAGTATCATGTGATGGTGGCTGGCTCTTTGCTTGGTGTAACATTGGGTAAGGGGGAGTCTTTCCCCGTGGGTAAGGTTGATATGCTTAATATATTTCCTATGGATTACGAGGAGTTTCTTGAAGCTACAGGCAATGAGGGTTGGATAGATATCTTGCATTCCAAGGATTGGCCATTGATAGATATGATGATGCCAAAGATGGTGGAATTGTTGCGCCAATACTACTTTGTGGGAGGTATGCCAGGTGTAGTGAGCAACTTTGTGAGAAATGCAGACCTTCAACAAGTTCGCACTTTGCAGCGAGAGATATTGGATGCTTATGGGCGTGATATTTCCAAGCATACTTCGGAGAGTGAATCTGTAAGAATCCGTCAGTTGTTAAGCTCTCTTCCTGCTCAGTTGGCAAAGGAAAATAAGAAGTTTATATATGGCGCTATCCGTAAGGGAAGTAGGGCGAAGGACTTTGAGCTTGCCATTCAATGGCTTTTGGATGCAGGTATTATATATAAGGTAAACCGTATCAGGGAACCAAAGATGCCACTTAAGTTTTATGAGGACTTTGATGCTTTTAAGCTATTTTTGTTGGATTGTGGGCTTTTGGCGTGTATGTCGGATGCCCCGATTGACCAGATGCTTGTAGGCGACAATGTGTTTACGGAGTTCAAGGGAATGTTCACGGAACAATATGTGATGCAGCAGCTCAAGGTCATTGGCTTTACTCCTTATTATTGGAGCAATAGCAAGACTCCTTCAGAAATAGATTTTGTCATTCAGAATGATAATAGAGTTATTCCTATCGAAGTAAAAGCAGAAGAGAATGTTCGTGCTCGTTCATTATCTCAGTTTGTGAAAGACAACAGTGGATTGAAGGGTCTTCGTATTTCGATGAAAGGATATGTTGACCAAGAATGGATGGAGAACATACCATTGGTTGGCATTGATGCTTACTTTGGATAAGGCAATTGTATCATTTAAGGAATGATGATGCGGAACGTGGTGATGCCTTGCGCTTTGTCCTGATGTAGCGAAAGGCTGCCTCCGCTTACTCGCATGATTTGGCGGGATAGGGAGAGACCGATGCCGCTTCCTTCGGGCTTTGTGGTGAAGAAAGGAATGAAGATGTGGGAGGCTACATCATCGGGGATTAGACCGGCGTTGTTGCTTACGTCGATGACGACGGATTCCTGCTCGTTGGTGTAAGCGTGGAGGCGGATGAATGGTTTGGTGGTCGGGATGGAGTGCAAGTCATTGAATGCCTCTACGGCATTCTTCAAAAGATTTGTCACTACGTGCGAGATAAGGCTCTCGTCGGCATAAGCCAACAAGTCCTTTGGTGTTACTTCTATTTCCACTTCATGATTGCAAAGCATTGCCATACGTTCGAGGAACGGCTCCACATAGAAGAGGGCAGGTTGAGGCTGGGGCACATGAGTAAAACGGCGATAGTTGTTGACGAATGCCAAGAGTTCGGTTCCGGTTTTATGTATGGTTTCCAAGCCTTGCTTCAATTTTGCTTGCTCTGCTGACAGCAATTCTACAGAAAAGTTGTTTGGAGAATGGAAATCTGCGGACGCACTATCTGCAGAAGGCAGTTCTTGGCTACCCAATTCTTTCAGTAGGGTCTCGCTGAGTGAAGTGACGGGTGTGATAGTGTTCATGATTTCATGAGTGAGCACACGAATCAACTTAATCCATGAGTCAACCTCTTGGTTGCTAAGTTCATGACTTACGTCGCTCAGGGCGATGATGCGCACATGCTTGTCCTTTAGCATGGCTTGCGTCTCATGCTTAGCCAGATGTTCATCCTTTAGTTTTCCTTTTACTTGGTTCATGTGTGTGAGCACATCGGTGTCGAGCAATCGGAGGGCAGCTTGGTTGTGCTGCAAGATATTGTCGTGGCTGTCTACCACCATTATGCCAGTGTCCACAGCATTCAATATCTGCTCGTAATATTTCTCCCGCTCCATCTGCTCTTCCCGTGTATGCTGCAGGAATAGCTTGATGCGGTTGAGAGATTGGTGCAGAATCTTGTCCTCCTTATTCCTCTTTTCTGTGGGGAAGTAGAAGGAGAAGTCGCCATTGTCGATGGCATCAAAAAGGAAACTCACCTTCTTGATGTTGCGACGATAGTGGCGGTAGAGGCGAATATATCCCACTACAGCCACGAGCAAAAGCACAATTATTATAACCTTATTAATATCCATACCCTAAAAAGCTATAGGATTCTTCACTCTTCGTTCTTCCCTTTTCCCTTTAGATTCCGTATCTCTTAATCTTATTATAAAGCGTCTGTCGGGATATGCCCAGTCTTGCTGCCACCACCGACAGATTGCCCTCGCATTCCTTGATGGTCTTCTCTATCATGCGACTTTCCATCTCGTCGAGCGTCTGCACCTCTTCCAATGGTTTCTCCCTTCTCATTTGGTTGCCACCGTCGATATCCTCAGCCGAAATCATTCCACCATCCGACAATATCACGGCTTTCTCAATGGCGTGCTGAAGCTCTCGGATATTGCCATACCAAGGCAGACTGATAAGTTTTCTCTCTGCCTCATCCGAAAAGCGTAAGTTTGTCTTATTATACATGTCGCCATATTGACGAAGGAACCTGTTGGCGAGTGGAACGATGTCAGCCTTTCGCTGTCTGAGGGCAGGCAGTTCAAGGTGGATGGTGTTGATGCGATAGAGCAAATCCTCTCTGAATTCGCCATCGTTAACCATCTGCTGCAGATTGCGGTTGGTGGCACATACCAGTCGGACATTTATAGGAATCTGTGTCGAGCCACCCACTCTTACTATGCTTCTACGTTGCAGGGCAGTGAGGAGCTTTGCCTGAAGGCTATACGAGAGGTTGCCTATCTCATCAAGAAATATTGTGCTACCATCGGCAAGTTCAAACTTGCCCGGTTTGTCCACCTTGGCATCCGTAAATGCTCCCTTAACATGACCGAAGAGTTCGCTTTCGAACAAGGTTTCCGAAATGGCTCCCATGTCCACCGGCAGCATCTTCTTACAGCTACGAGCCGACAGCCGATGAATCTCGTTAGCCAATACCTCCTTGCCCGTTCCGTTCTCGCCCGTGATAAGGATGTTGGCATCGGTGGCAGCAACCTTCTCTACTACGTGTCGCAAATTGGTCATCACCTCGCTATCTCCCCAATACATCACGCTTTGTACGGCTTTTCCACCATGCTTGCCCGTGGCTTTGTCAGCAGCCTTGTTCTTGTCCCTTGCCTCCAACAATGTGCTGATCATCTTCTCGTTGTCAAAAGGCTTGACGATGAAGTCGGCTGCTCCTTCCTTGATGCCCATAACGGCAAGCTGGATGTCGGCGTATGCAGTAAAGAGCACCACCTCGGTCTTGGGGCTAAGGCTCTTTATCTCTCTGAGCCAAAAGAGTCCTTCATTCCCCGAATTGATGCCACTCGAAAAGTTCATGTCGAGCAATACCACGTCGGGGTGTTCCTCTCTTAGTTTGGCTGGTATGGAGTTAGGATTGGCTATGGTGATGATATTGGCGAATATAGAGTCGAGCAACATCCTCACCGTAGTGAGAATGTTGCGGTTGTCGTCAACAATAAGTATCGTTCCTTGTTTCTTTATCATGATAAGTTTCAAAAGTTTACCTTACAAAGGTAGGCAAATTCCTTCTAATTCTTATGTAATCCCACAATTCTTTACATTAAATTGAAAACTTAATGAGAATTATTCATCTATATAGAATTAAAGGGTGACTATGGGTTGCAAACTAACATCTGTCTACTGACATTTATTCAATACAGTTGTCTCACCATCAGGTGAGATGACAAGATTGTTGTTTACCTTCAGATTGTCTACCGAGTGATAGACAAGAGGTTTGTGGTCCTTCGAAGCCAATGTGAACACATTGTTCTCGATAGTGATGTTGCGGTGAACAGCCCCAGCCTTTTCGTTATTCTCTGGGTTAATCCATATGTTGTTGCCCACGCAACGGTTGAACACGTTGTTGCGAATGACGAGGTTGTGCACCGGACCCGACTCAAACCAACTGCGAGCATCGTCGGCAACAAGGATAGCACTCATCTGCATGCCATAGAAATAGTTGTCCTCGATTACCGACGGTTGGCGTGTGGTGATAAGAATGCCGCGGGTAGGAATGCGACTGAAGTGGCAGCGAGCTATATGCACGCGCGGTGTCCATGTGACGTTCTCAACCACTCGGTTGCCATTCTTCAGCAAGTCGGCAGGCACTGGCTTCGTGAGGGTTATCTCTATCTCACGCGGCGAAACCATGCGCGCCTTGCTCACCTTGAACGAGCCTTCGGCAAGAAGAGTCTGGGGGTTAACAATCTCTATGTCGTCGCCACTGTGGAACGACTGGAAGCCATAGGTCTGATGGTGCATATAGCGCAGGAGCAGACGGTTGGCTGCTGTGGCACGAACTATCTGCAAATGAGTGCCATGCACGTTGATAGGGTCGTCGTGAGCTCCTGCAAACTTTGTGTCGGTGATGTCGATAAGACCACGGCATCCCGACATCTGTATGAAATCGGCAAATCCGGCGTTTGTTCTGCCACTGCCTTCCTCGGGAGCAAACCAGCAACGGTTGACTGTAATATTCTCCGACACCTGACCCACTACACCGAAGTTGCTAAGAAAATAGATGCGCACATTGTCCAAGCGCACATTCTTCGACTGCCATATAAGTCCGCATACCTCACGGCGTATGGCATCGCGCATCTGGAACACAGTGCCTACTGGCACGGCGGGCTTCTTGCTATATTTTATGTAGAGCAAGCCAGGCTCCATCTCACGCGCATCAACCACATCGTCCATTGGACTCCAGTCGCGCCAGGTGATGTCGCGCACGGGGTCGTACCACTGTGCAATGCCATTGGTGAAAGCCCAACCGCGACCATACCATTCCACCTTGCCGTTCTTGATGCGATACTGCGACGTGGCGTGAGTGCGGCAAATCATATAGTCCTTGCCGTCAGCCTCAACAGTCATCTCGGTCTGTGTGGGGTGTGCGTTGTCGATGGTGAGGTTGCGCAGGGTGATGTTCTGGCAGCTGTCGATGACAAATGCCGACATCTCGCCGTCGAGCATCATGGTGGAACCACAGCCGTCGATAGTGACATTACGCAGCCCCCTCAGAAGCAAGGCGATATGCTTTGAAGGGTCGGCACACTCTGTCTCCGAAGTGGTGTTCGACACATAATACTTGCGCACAGTAGATTCCTCACGTGGGATATACCACACGCCAAGGTCGAGCTTCAGCGTCACTGGGCTTCCTTTCATCGCGGCTGCCTTTTGCAATGCTGCGCGAATGGCATTGGCGTCATTGCCGTTCTTACTTACATTGATGACCTTCTCGGCAGCACCTGCCGTGATAACCGACAGCAGGAAAAGCGAGAAGACAATCAGTCGTTGTCTCATTTGTTTGTTCATAAGTTTGTCCATATGTATTATATTTACTAAAAAATGCAGCGTACTTCAAAACAGTGCGCTGCATTCAATTATCTATTTCAAAACTATTTTTCCTCCTCATAAGAAGACGTCTCGCGACATGTTCTTATGAACATTAATCTAATTCCAATTACTCAATTGTATTCAAAATTGGGATTATATGTCATGCTACTAAGCACCACACATAAGAACCCGTCATACACAATTTAAAAATTAAAGTGCATAAAGTATGATTTGATTTTTGCTTTGTTGTTTCGATTAATATTAAATAAATCTATAAGTAGATATTGTCGGCTTATTTACCAGTTGCAAAATTAGTAATAATAAATTGATTAATATCAATTCTTTAAATAAATTATGTTAAATTAATGATAGGTTTAACATAACACATAATTCTATCAAAACAGTACCAGATTCAGGGAAGGGAGGTACCAGATTTTGGGAGGAGAGGTACCAGATTCTGGGAGGAGAGGTTTCGAGTAATGGTAACACGATTCCCAGATAACGATAAAAAGGCAAGGTGAAAATTGGCTGCAAAACAAAAGAGACAACAGAGCCAACACCATAGCATTGTCTCCGCTGTCTCTTAACCAATTTTATTGTTTCTGCAAAACAAGACAAGTCGCCTTGCCTTGTTTTAACAAAACTTATGTGATATATTAACTACTACATTATCGCTTCAAGTTCGGGTTCTTCTCAACCTCAGTTGTTGGATAAGGACAATAGATTGACTCGTCGCCAGCCCATGTTGACTTAACAACTGGAACGCTCTCCTTGGCTGTGTATTCCTTGCCGTCGGCATCGGTATGCACAACAATAGGCTTGTTGGCAACGCGATAGTCGAAGTTCTTCTTGAGTTCGTTCATACGAAGCTCGTCGGCGCGGCGTGTAACCATCTGAGTCCACTGTCCTGCAACCTCCCATCCGTGCTCGATGTAGCAAGCCTCGGCGAGCTGGTCGGCAGTCATGTTTGCGATAGCAACAGTAGTGCCATCGCTGAGAGTTACGTTCTCAACGTCGTTAACGGCACGCTTGCGTACCTCGCGCAGACAGTCCTTAGCCTTGTTGAGGTCGCCACCAGAGCGAGCTGCACTCTCGGCATACCAAAGGAGCACCTCGGCGTAACGAATCAGACGATGACGACGACCGTTGGTCATGTTGGTGTAGTTGGGCTCCAAGTAGTTGTAGGGAGCTAACTTCTCCTTTACGGGGTTGCCTTCCTCGCAGTTTACAGAGTAGATGGCAAACATTGGGTGATATGCCTCTACCACTGGAGCTCCATTTTCGTCGAGATCCCACCAGTTGCACACCTTAGTGATTGTTGCATCCTGCTGGAATGTAACCTTAGGAGCATATACAGCATCCTTACGCGGTCCTTCCGGATAACGCTTCCAGAATGCTATCTCGCCCCAAACGTCGCCCCAGCCACCATCGCCGAGACCCTCGAAGCGGCAGCATGATGTAAGCTCAGAGTCGTGGTCCCAAGAACCAGAGTTCCAGTTGTTGTCGATACCAAGGAGAGTCTCCTTGTTGTAGTTGTGACCCATTGAGTAAACGTGGTTCCAAACGGGATCATTATAGAAACCGTATGTGCCGTTGTTGTCGATCACGCTCTTTGCCATGTCGGCAGCCAGCTTGTAGTATTCGGTGCCCTTGTTGAGCGGATAGCCAGCCATTGCCATATACACTGCTGAGAGTGTGGCCTGTGTAGCCTGCTTTGTAACCCAAGCGTCAACACCGTCGTGGTTGCGCGGAGCAGACGAATAGCTTGTAGGAAGCATGCTCTCGGCAGCCTTCAAATCCTCAACGATGAGGTTGTAGATTTCCTCAACGCTTGAAGGAGCAACGTCGGTTGTGCTGGCGTCGGTTGACACTACCTTAGGAAGCGGACCGAACACGCGAACCATATAGAAGTAGGCGTAAGCACGCCAGAAGTGGGCGTTGCCAAGAGCAATGTTGATTTCCTCCTTTGAAACAGGAGTCTTCTCGGCATTCTCGAGCACCCAGTTGCAAGCCTTCACGAGAGAGTAGTGCAGACTCCATGCATCCTTTACACCCTTGTTGTCGCCGTCAGAGCTGAACACGTCGAGAGCGGCTACAGCCTGCTTGTTAGAACTTGGGTTGGCTGTCATGTCGTCGCCCTGCCACTGTGGGTACATAGGGTTGGTCCACGACTGTGTTTGGTTCAACTTTTCATAGATAGTGTGAACACTTGCGTCAAGGTCAGCCTGACTCTTGAACACGTTGCCTTCTGACATCTGTCCCTTAGGGTCCTCGTCGAGGAAATCGCTACATGATGTTGTAGTTGTCAGCACCGAAGCAGCGAAAAGGCAACCAAATAATATCTTTTTATTCATTTTGTTTCGTTGTTTAGATAAGTTAATTGATGGTTTAGAAGTTCAGACGTACACCGAATGTGAAGGTACGTGGGTTAGGATAAGCACCCATGTCGATACCGTTGTTGTTGTCGACGTTGTGCTCAGAGAATGCTGCGCCTGCAGGATCCATACCCTTGTAGCCAGTGATGGTGAAGAGGTTCTGTGCAGAGAGCGAAAGACGAACGTCGGCGAACTTAGTCAGCTTGCGCGGCAGAGTGTAAGCAACGCTGATGTTCTCGCAACGGAGATAGTTAGCGTTCTCAAGCCACTTGTCTGAGTTACCGTAAGCCTTGTTGCCTGTTGCTTCGAGAGAAGGCATTGACTTGCCTACCTCTGAGAAGTAGTCCTTATCTGTTACGAACATTGACGCACCTACTGATGTGTTCATTGTGTAGCGCACGAGGTTGAGGCGCTTAGCACCGAATGCTGCATTGAAGAATGCATTGAACTCCCAGTTCTTGAAGTTGATGGTGTTGTTCCAACCGAATGTCACGTCAGGGTTAGAGTGTCCGAGAACGAAGCGGTCCTTGTCGGCATCCGGAGTGCGTGTTGTCTTGCCGTCGGCTGTGTAGTATGTGTCATAGAACTTGCCGTCGTCGCCCTTCTCAAGGCCTGCCCACTTGAAGCCGTAGAATGTACCGATAGCCTCACCCTCGGTGATGATGGTACTTGCTTCTACTGTACCCGGTGACGGGCTGTTGCCGTAAAGACGCGGAGTCTGAGCTGTAAGCTTAGTTACCTCGTTCTTCAAGTAGCTTGCGTTGAGAGTAGATGTCCACTGCAAGTCCTGTGTCTGAAGAATCTGGGCTGTGAGCGAAACGTCGATACCCTTGTTGCTTACCTCGCCAGCGTTTGTCCAGAAGCTCTGGCCGCCGAGATAGCCCGGAGTGCTCTGCTGGAGGAGAGCGTCGGTTGTCTTCTTCGAGAAGAGGTCAACACCAAGAACCAATCTGCTGTCAAAGAATCCGAAGTCGAAGCCGAGATCGAACTGCTTAACCTTCTCCCAAGTCAGGTCGGGAGTAGCAATACCGCCAGCCCAGTAGCCTGAGTATGTGTTCTTTGTACCATAGTTGAAGCCTGTTGTAGAGAGGCTTGCAAGTGTAGAGAACGGAGCGATATCCTGATTACCGATTACACCATAGCTTGCGCGAATCTTGAAGTTGTTAATCACGTTGCGCATTGGCTCCCAGAACTTTTCGTTAGAAACTGTCCATGCAGCAGCCACTGATGGGAAGTAGCCCCACTTATTGTTTGTGAAGCGGCTCGAACCGTCGGCACGGAGAGTACCAGTCAACATGTAGCGGTCAGCGTAGTTGTACATAACGCGAGCCACACCAGAGAGCATTGTCCACTTGCTGTAGCCGTTGCTTGCATCGCGGGTTGCAGCGTTCTTAACGTTCCAGTAGCCTACGAACTCCTGAGCGAGGTCGGTACCGCTGATGCCCATAGAGCGAGTCTCATGGCTTGTAGCCTCCCATACGCCAGTAGCGGTGAGATGGTGGTCGCCCCAAGTGTTCTGATATGTAAGGTTGTTGGTGGTCTGGAGAGCCATCACCTGAGCGTTGTTGTTGCCCATGTTTGTAGAACCGTTAACGGTCTTCGAGGTGAGGTTGTACCACTTATAGTCGTTGAAGTCGATACCGTTGGTTGTAGTGAATGTCAAGCCTTTGCAGATGTTGAACTTCAAGTCGACATGACCAGTTGCCATTGTACGGTTGCGGTCGCTCTGGTTAGCGTGAACCAAGCCCCATGGGTTCTGCTGGATGTTGTTGTATGGGTCCTTGTTGTAGTTGCCGTTAGCATCCAGCATCTCCATTGTCGGAGAGTAGTTCAGACCTACCCAAATTGGGTTCGACTGGTTCTGAGCGAAGCCTGCTGAACCGCTGTTCTCTGTACGAGAGAGGTTAGCGTCGGCTGTGAGCTCCAACCAAGAGAAGAGTTTGTTGTGGATATTGAACTTAACAGCGTAACGCTTCGACTGTGTGTCGCGTATTACACCAGTCTGGTCCATATAGTTGGCAGAGAAATATGTCTGTGTGTCGGCGTTGCCCTTAGAGATAGCTACCTTATAGTTCTGTGTAACGCCAGTGTGGAGCAACTGGTCCATCCAGTCGATACCCTTCTTGCTGCCATTGATGTAGCCAGCAAGTGCATTAGAGTCAGCACCCTTGTACTTAACCAATGCCTCGGCATATTCCTTGGTGTCCATTGCCTCGGGCACATTATATGCATTAGAGAAACCTACGTTAGCGTCGAATGTAACCTGTGTTGCGCCAGCCTTACCCATCTTGGTCTGAACCATAACAACACCATTGGCACCACGTGCACCGTAGATAGCTGTTGAAGAAGCGTCCTTCAACACCTGGATGCTCTGGATATCCTCAGGGTTGATACCCTCAAGACCTGTCTCGCGAACGATACCGTCAACAACATACAATGGGTCGTTTGACTTGTTCACTGAGCTTGCGCCACGCACACGAATCTTCATTGAGCCACCCGGCACACCTGAAGACATTACCTGTACACCCGACATACGGCCGTTGAGAGCGTCCTCAACACGTGCAACAGGCTGGTCCTTGAACGACTTGCTGTCCATAACGGCAACAGAGCCAGCCAAGTCGGCCTTCTTCACTGTACCGTAGCCGATTACAACAACGTCGTTGAGCATTTCAGAATCCTCTGCGAGAGTGATGCTCAAGTTGTGCTTGCCGCCTACAGAAACATCCTGTGACTTATAGCCTACGTATGAAACTACAAGAGTAGAATTTGGAGATACTTTAATAGAGAATTTTCCGTCAACGTCGGTAACGGATCCGTTGGTCTTGTTGCCCTTCTCAACCACGCTAACGCCAATAAGAGGTTCGCCGTTTGAATCAACGATCTGGCCGGTAACCTGGCTTTTCTGAGGACCTTGTGTCACGGTATTAACGATGTTTGTGAATTCGTCGGCAGCCGACGCATTTGCCGAGCACAGCAACATGCCTACTGCAAACGGGAGCACCAAACGCTTCGACGTCATGTGAAACGCTGGACTTTTAACCTTTTCCATAATTCTAAATTTAAGTTGGTAATATTTATTAATTTTGTTTTAATAGGTTGAGATTCTGACTTTCTCAGTCATTATCTCTTTCTTTTAGGTTTGTCAATTAAGGGTCATTCTCTGCCCTTTATTTAACTTTGTTACTTGAACGGGTGCAAATTTAGTAACAAAATTTCAATCTGCAAAAAAAAACAAAAAAAAAATGAGGATAAAGCCAAAGAATATTTAGAGTTATATAAAAAAGCTAAATTATAAATCATCTTTTACGAAACCGCGAAAACACGGTTCACGAAAACAAGCGAAACCAATTAACAATCTATCAACACTTAATTAAAATATTTAAGAAAGCTCTTACTGAACTTTCGCAAGTTCAGAGAATTCAGTAGTTAAAGGAGTTAAGAAGTTCTTGCAATCAAGCGGCAAAGCCGAGCAAAGCCAAATGCTTTTAGTGCTATAGATAAAGCAAAAAAACTAATGGCTTTGCTCGGCTATTCTCTTTTTTTTTAAAAAAACTGACAGATAGAATGGCAGATAGGATGGCAGATAATTAGAATTTCCGAAAAAGTGCCATCCGCCAAAAGACTGTGTCTCAAGTCTTTAGGCGGATTATGTCACTTATGTCACATTTTTTCACCAAACTATTTTTTTCATGTTGCAGGGTTGACGCTCGTTGAATCCTACTTTCAACGCCCCCTTATCGGTCACGTAACGAGCCTTAAGATTGATGTTGCCAACTCGCTGCGCGCTTGCTGAAGCCACAGAAATTACAAATACTACGAATGCGATGAATATACGTCTCATAATCTTTGCTTTTTAAAGGGGTTATTACTCTTGGTTTGTTTTGATGTTGCAAAGATATGACAAATCAAGATTATGGACAAAGGAAAAATCATAAGGTTTAGTATGATTTTCCCTAAACATCGGGGGAATTTCCTCCATATACATATATATAAAAACATACATAAGTATGTGGTCATATTTATCTTTATATATGAGTGGCAATCTGTGAGAGAGTGTCAAAACCCAAATAATGCGGGCTGAAAGCCCAATATCTCCACAGCCCAGGGCAACGCCCTGGGTATATAGCATTCAATTAACAACGCGCC
>CAKPZC010000055.1 GCA_934203355.1 uncultured Prevotella sp.
GAGCCTTGCGGATAACTGGCTTGTTGGCACCGTTACGACGCTCGATGTTCATCATCATTGTGATAGGCACACCACCAGCGATCCACTCTTCTGCAGGAGCTGTAGTGTTCTTGATGACAGACATGTAGCCAGTCTTGCCATTGCTGATGAGGCGTGAAGCGTTGTAGCCGAGAGAGTAGCAGTAGTCGGCATCATAGTTAGAAGGAGCAGCGCAACGTCCCTCATAACCGAAGAAGTGGTGCTGTGAAGCGAATGTACCATTATACTTGCCCTCAGCCTTCCAAGCGTCAAGCTTCTTTTCTACCATGCGAGAGAGAAGCTTCTCGGTCTCGATGAGCGATACCTGAACGTTTCCGTGCGGGTCGCGGTCGAGGCAAAGCTGACGTGCAACGTCCTCGGGAAGCGACTCGAGAACAGCGAGGTTATTCTTGGCGATATTGTTCTTAACGAACTCAATCTGCTCCTCAGCGTTAGCGAACTCACGTGACTCGCCAGTCTTAGGATCGGTGAGAACCTCGTTGAGCTCAGCGATGAGCTTCTTGATAGCCGGGATAAACTCGATGAGACCCTCTGGGATGAGGACAGTACCGAAGTTGTTGCCATCCTTAGCACGGTCGGCAACCGACTTTGCAATATATGTAACAACATCGTCGAGAGACATCTCCTTTGCCTCGATTTCCTCAGAGATGAGACAAATGTTAGGTTGTGTCTGGAGAGCGCACTCAAGGGCGATGTGAGAAGCCGAACGGCCCATAAGCTTGATGAAGTGCCAGTATTTGCGAGCAGAGTTGCAGTCGCGCTGGATGTTGCCGATAAGCTCAGAGTAGGTCTTGCAAGCAGTATCGAAACCGAAAGAAGTCTCAATCTGGTCGTTCTTCAAGTCGCCGTCGATAGTCTTCGGGCAACCGATAACCTGAACGCCATACTTCTTAGCAGCATAGTATTCGGCGAGAACACAAGCGTTGGTGTTTGAGTCGTCGCCACCGATAATAACAAGTGCCTTGATGCCGAGCTCGCGCAAAATCTCGATACCCTTCTCAAACTGCTCTTCCTTCTCGAGCTTAGTACGGCCAGAGCCGATGATATCGAAACCGCCAGTGTTGCGATATTCGTCCATGATCTCAGGTGTGATTTCCATGTATTCGTGGTCAACCAAGCCACCAGGGCCGAGGATGAAGCCATAAAGCTTGTTGTTGGGATTCAAAGACTTAATACCATCAAACAATCCTGAAATTACATTGTGGCCACCAGGAGCCTGACCACCTGAGAGAATAACGCCTACATTGAAAGCTGGGAACTCCTTCTTCTCGCCAGCCTCGAAAGTGATAACAGGCATTCCATATGTGTTGGGGAACAAAGCCTTAATTTCTTCCTGGTTACCTACTGACTGTGTAGCCTCGCCTTCAACGGCTTTCACCGGACCCTTGAGGGCCTTAGGCAATTTCGGCTGATAAGCAGCTCTTGCAATCTGCAATGCACTAATTTTCATGTGTTGTAAATATTAAAATGTATGTTATATTGAAATAGAATCTTTATCATACTTCTTTATGCGAGTGCAAAAATACTGCTTTTCTGTGAAATGATGAAAAAAAAAAGAGGAAAACATCATTATATTGTATTTTTTAATGAATATACTTGCCACATATTGATTTTTTTTCTATCTTTGGCATGTAAAATTAATTGTTTAATCAGATTTATAATTTTAAATTATGGCTAACAAACGAAGCTTAAAACGCAATATCAAATTCGTGTGTGGTGAACTTTTTTCAGAGGTTGTGGCTATGTCGTACACAACTAAAGTGGGTAACGACGACGTTAAGGCCTTGCTTACGTCGATTCTTGTAATACATAATGACTACGTGCGCCGTGTGTCGCATCAGGAGCCAGGGCTTGCACCAAAGCTTTTCTATAAGAATCTTATAGATAATTTCAATAAGCAGGCTTCAGAGATTGTAGACCAAATAACAAACCTTGGTTAATAAGAATAAAGACGAAATAAATTAGAAGATGACATTTTTGCAGCGCATTTGCAAGACTATTCTCTATAAACGCATGGGGTGGACCGCTCGTATTGAAGTGGAACACCCCGCTAAGTATATTATATGTCTTGCCCCACATACAAGTAACTGGGATTTTATCATTGGACTTCTCTACTCGCGTGCCGAAGGAATGAAGACTAACTTCTTGATGAAAAAGGAGTGGTTTTTCTGGCCGCTTGGAGTATGGTTCAGACATTTGGGAGGTATTCCAGTGAATCGGGGTAAGCACACAAGCATGACCGACGCTATGGCTGAGGCTGCGCGCAACACTCCGGGCTTTAGACTTTGTGTGACTCCCGAGGGAACACGCTCATTGAATCCCGACTGGAAGAAAGGATTCTACTTCATAGCCCTAAAGGCAGGAATACCCATCTTGCTTTACGGGCTTGACTTCGAACGCAAGCTGATAGAGTGCAAACATGTGATAAATCCGTCGGGCGACTTGGATGCCGACATGAAGAAGATAAAGACATATTTCAAGGATTTCAAAGGAAAGAAGCCCGAGTTGTTCTCAGTGGGAGAAATCTAAGGGTTCTACTTTATGAAATCCAAGGCTTGCCTAAATAAAAAATAATTAGGAAATCAACAATGAAAAAGCAGGTTCTAACTTTCTTTATCAGCGTAATGTCTTTGGTGGCAGTATCGGCTATGGCCAATACCCCAAAAATGCTGCCAAAAGAAAAAATAGAAGCTTTGCTGAAGGTTTATGTGCTGCAGAACAGGGCTAAGAATGTTTCTTATCCTGAACAGCCTTATATGGAGTCGTTTCGTGTGGACGACACCCGTAGGAAACTAACACTTGTGGTTAGTCCGGCTTTCGCCACGCAGGACTTTACCGAGAAGTCGGTGGCGTTCTATTATAAGCGACTTGCCAAGACTTTGCCCAAACCTTATTGTCGCTATAGTCTTAGTATAGAATGTGTGGGGTTGCCTATAGAGCAGCTTGTGCCAGGGGCGAAGATAGAGAACGAAGAGTCGAAGGCGTTATGGGGAAAGATAAACTATGACGGCATGCCGTGGGTTATGAATGAGTCGCAGCCGTTTTTTGTATCGCATGGACTATTCGACCGCCATGTGTCGGTATGGGCATCGCATGGTATATATTACGACCAAAAGAAAGGACGTTGGAAATGGCAACGCCCTAATCTGTTTTGTACTACAGAGGATTTGTTCACCCAGACTATCGTCGTGCCTTATCTAATCCCTATGCTTGAGAATGCAGGAGCAGTTGTATACACCCCTCGTGAGCGCGATTGGCAGCAACATGAAGTAGTGGTAGACAATGACGCTTCGCGTGGATACGTGGAGGATGACGGCAAGGAGCGATGGACAACAGTCGAAAGCAAAGGCTTTGCTTATCGCAAAGGCACATATGTAGATGGCGAGAATCCTTTTCAAGCAGGAACAGCCCGACAGGTGAGAACTGTGAAGAAAGGCAAGGAGTCGTGGGCTTCCTATCAGCCAACAATTCCACAGGCAGGCAGATATGCAGTCTATGTGAGTTACCAGACGGTGAAGGGTAGCATAGCCGACGCCAAATATATTGTTATGCACAAGGGAGGACGCACCGTTTTTCGTGTCAACCAACAAATGGGAGGCGGCACATGGGTGTATCTTGGAACCTTTGATTTCGATAAGGGCAACAATGAATACAACCGTGTGGTTGTGACCAACTTGTCGGAAGAGCGAGGTGTTGTCACCACCGATGCCGTGCGCTTTGGTGGCGGAATGGGCAATATCCTTCGTGGCGGTGGCACAAGTGGCATGCCGCGATGCCTTGAGGGAGCACGCTATTCAGCTCAATGGGCTGGCGCTCCTTATGGGGTGTATGGCGGACGTGGCGGCATGGACGATTATGCCGACGATATCAACAGTCGTTCAAATATGACGAATTGGCTTGGTGGTGGCTCGGTGTACATGCCGACGCTGGAGGGCAAGAAAGTGCCTTTTGAACTGTCGCTTGCCGTTCATAGTGACGCAGGATATAATGCAGTGGAAGATTCTATAGTAGGCTCTTTGGCTATATGTACTACGAAGTTTAACGACGGACGGCTGAATAGTGGAATATCTCGACAGGCTTCGCATGATTTGGCTGAGAAAATTCTTGCTGGTGTGCAGCGCGACCTTTCTGCCAAATACGGCAAGTGGACCCGTCGTTACCTATGGGATCGCAATTATAGCGAGACACGGCGTCCGGAGGTGCCGTCGGCAATTATAGAGACAATGTCGCATCAGAACTTTGCTGATATGCGCCGAGGACAAGATCCAAACTTTAAGTTTACACTTGCGCGTTCGCTTTATAAGTCGATTTTGCGCTATGTGAGCGGTGGACACTCGCGTCCTTGTGTGGTTCAGCCATTGCCAGTCAATAATTTCCGCATTGAAATAACCGACAACAAGCAGTTGCGCCTTTCATGGCTTCCGGTGAGGGATAGCCAAGAACCGACAGCATATCCCACCTTATATAATATATATATGTCACAGGACGGAATGGGATTTGACAATGGAACGCTTGTTCGTGGCACACAGTATACGTTTGAAGCAAAGCGTGGAGTGGTCTACAAATTTAAAGTAACCGCGGTGAATCGTGGCGGCGAGAGTTTCCCTTCAGAGACGCTTGCTGCATATCTTTCGTCCGAGTCGCACGCTCGTGACGTGTTGGTGATAAATGGATTCAAACGCCTGTCGGGACCTGCTGTGGTAGACGATGCCACACGTCAGGGATTTGATCTTGACGACGATATGGGTGTGAGCTATGGACTTACAGCCGGATGGAACGGACGTCAGCAGTGTTTCGACCGCTTGCATGCCGGAAGCGAGGGACCAGGAGCAATGGGGTATTGTGGCGACGAACTTGCAGGAACCTTCATCATGGGCAATCAGCAGAACGAGTCGGTTTGTCATGTTGAGAATATAGCCGGTGCTGGCGACTACAATGTTGTGAGTTGTTCGTTGGAAGCATTCGAGAACAACTATGTGAAGCCAGCTCATTATAGTGCCGTGGACCTGATGTTCGGACTCCAGAAGGACGACGGTCATTCGCTTGTGCGCTATAAGACCTTCTCGCCATTGTTGCAGAGCCAAGTGAAAGCATTTGTCAAGGGAGGCGGACGTCTATTGGTTAGTGGTGCCTATGTGGGTAGTGATATGCAGAACTCGGCAGAACGGCGTTTTCTTGCTGATATTCTCAAGACATCATATGCCGGAAGCAATCGTTCGCAGTCCGACAATAAGATAAATGGACTTGGTATCAGCTTTGACATCATTCGCCAACCTAACGCCACTCATTTTGCCGCGACATCAGTCGATAGGATAAATCCTTCGTCGAAGTCGGCTTTTTGCGCAATGCAGTATGTCGACGGTAGCGACGCAGCTGTGGCATACGACGGCACCGACTATAAATGCTTCACGATGGGATTCCCGTTTGAGTGTATCAACAGTTTGAAGGCTCGCCAACAAGTGATGAGAGCTGTGATGACATTCCTTATGAAATAATAATCTTAACATAATAAAAACCATACTGCTATGTACAAAATTCAAGCTAATGCCTCAGGCACAAGAAGTATAGAAGTAAGCGACAAGCATCTTGAGACACTTGCCAAGTATTCACTCCTCGACGCCCTTGTCGACAGCAACGGTATTGTTGACGAACAGGTGCTCGACAAACTGAAACTCAACGTGCGCTCGCTTCTGGAATCGTCGGGAATAAGCGATAAGGACTTGCTCGACCTCTGTCTCGACGTGATATACAATAATAATATGAAGGCCCTTGGGCTTGCAAATCTCGTGGCTCTATATAAGGAGTGGGAGAGCAAACCAAAGGAAGAGTAAATTGGGTGGAGGTATCTCCTCCCAATTTGAATAATAATAAAGAAAAAGAAAATTGACAATGAAAGAATACAGGCTCACCGACTGGTTGCCTACTACTAAGAAAGAAATGGAACTCAGAGGATGGGATACAGTTGATGTTATCCTGTTCTCTGCCGACGCATACGTTGACCATCCCTCGTTTGGAGCTGCCGTGATAGGTCGTACTCTCGAAGCGGCAGGATATCGAGTAGCTATAGTGCCGCAACCAGACTGGCATGGCGATTTTCGCGACTTCAAGAAGTTGGGTCGCCCGAATTTGTTTTTTGGTATTGCTCCAGGGTGTATGGACTCAATGGTCAACAAGTATACAGCAGGAAAGCGCCTGCGTTCGGAGGATGCCTATAGTCCAGATGGTCGTCACGACTGCCGTCCGGAGTATCCTACAATTGTCTATACTAAGATTTTGAAGCAGCTGTTTCCCGATGTGCCTGTAATATTGGGTGGAATAGAGGCTTCGCTTCGAAGGCTCACTCATTATGACTACTGGAAGGACGGATTGCAAAAATGTATACTTTGCGACTCTGGTGCCGACATGATAATATATGGTATGGGTGAGAAACCTATTGTTGAACTTTGTCGCCAGTTTGGCGAAGGCAAGAAGGTAGACGAGATAAAGGACATTCCACAGACTGTGTATCTTTGTCGAGAGGAAGGCATTCTTGGTGGTATAACCGCCGATGATATTGTGCTTCATAGTCATGAGGAGTGTTTGCGCAACAAAAAGGCTGAGGCTGAAAACTTTCGTCATATCGAGGAGGAGTCGAACAGAATGCAAGCCCAGCGTCTGATTCAAGGTGTCGATGGCAAGTATGCAGTGGTGAATCCTATGTATCCGCCGATGACTTCCGATGAACTCGACCGCTCGTTCGACCTGCCTTATACGCGTCTGCCTCATCCTAAATACAAGGGCAAGCGCATTCCTGCTTACGAGATGATTAAGTTCTCGGTGAATCTGCATCGTGGATGTTTTGGCGGTTGCGCATTCTGCACCATCAGTGCTCATCAGGGAAAGTTTATTGCATGTCGTTCGAAGGAGAGCGTGCTTCGTGAGGTGAAGAAGGTTATTGAAATGCCCGACTTCAAGGGCTATCTGTCTGACCTCGGAGGTCCGTCTGCCAACATGTATGGTATGCATGGCAAGAATCCTAAGGCGTGTGCTGCTTGCAAGCGTCCGTCATGCATAAACCCGCAAATATGTCCCAACCTCGTAACCGATCACACCCCGCTGCTTGAAATATATCATGCTGTCGATGCGTTGCCGGGAATAAAGAAGAGTTTTATTGGCAGTGGTGTGCGCTACGATTTGTTGTTGCACAAGAGCAAGGACGAAAAATCGAACGCTGCTGCTCGTCAGTATACACGTGAGCTGATATGCAAGCATGTGAGTGGGCGATTGAAGGTGGCTCCCGAGCATACATCAGATGCCGTACTCAAACTTATGCGCAAGCCGTCGTTCACACTTTTCGAGGAGTTTAAACGTATCTTCGACAAGATAAACAAGGAGGAGAATCTTCGCCAACAGATAATTCCTTATTTCATCAGTTCCCACCCAGGGTGTCGTGAAGAGGATATGGCTGAACTTGCCGTTATCACCAAGCAACTCGACTTTCATCTTGAACAGGTGCAGGATTTCACTCCCACGCCTATGACTGTGAGCACAGAGACATGGTATACTGGTTACGACCCGTATACTCTTGAACCAGTGTTCTCGGCAAAGACACCGAGAGAGAAACTTGCCCAACGTCAATTCTTCTTCTGGTATAAGCCCGAGGAGCGACGAAATATAGAGAATGAGTTGCGACGTATAGGGCGTGTAGACCTTATCTCAAAACTTTATGCCGGTGTGCCAATGCCAAGCCAGGGACGAAATTTCGGCAATAACCGTCGTCCTGAATTTGAACGCCAGCAGTGGGAAAGAGAGGAAACGTCTCGTGATAAAAATAGACGTAGAAAGGATAATAATGTAGGTAACTCGTATGAAAAGCCTAATGGCAAGAAGACGTATGAAAAGCCTAATGGCAAGAACTCGTATGAAAAGCCTAATGGCAAGAAGACGTATGAAAAGCCTAATGGCAAGAAATCGTATGAAAAGCCTAATGGTAAGAAGATATATGAAAAGCCCAATGGTGGCGGAGTTTATGGAAAGGGTTACGGCAATGGTCGCAACAAAAAGAGATAACAAGAAACGCCACTCCCATCCTTTATGTAAATAGAGGGTGGGAGTGGCGTTTTTTTTAGTTAGGATTCAAATTTTAGTTAGAACTCAAATTTCTCAAGTTTTAATCCGTTCTTTGTCAAAGCTTCAATTTGTGGTACGAGCCTTGTGAAATGGGTAGATGCCATATGAGCCTTCAATACTTCTTCGTCTTTCCATGTCTCACAGAACATCATCACCAATGGACGTGTAGAGCTGAGAAAGAGATCGTAGGCAATGTTTCCGTTGTCGTTGCGCGACTCGTTCACTAATTCAGTGCCAAGTTTCTTAACTTCCTCTACACTTGCGCTGTCTTTCACTTCAAAAAAAGCATTCAATCTAATCATAACATTGTTTATTTAAATGGTTAAACATTTATCTCGTTTGCAAGTGCTAAGTTATATATTTTTTTGAGGAATAGCAATGTTGTAGTGAAAAAAAAGTTTAATAGTGAAAAAATGTGTCAGTCTTGGATTTTTATGGTTCTGGTAATAATCGTTTATGGTTCTGGTAGCAGTTGTTTTTGGTTCTGGTAGCAGTTGTTTTTGGTTCTGGTAACCGTTGTTTTTAGTTCTGGTAACCATTGTTTTTGGTTCTTCTTATGTTTATCTTCAGATATTGGTGCTTATGTGACAAGATAATGTGTATTATCCGCTCTTTCAGTTCATATTCTGTAAGAGTAAATAAAAAAGACGTGAAGTCAAAAAAAATTGAGGACTGCTAATCAGCAGCCCTCAACCAACACAAAAACTAAACTAGACTTAACTAAGCTAATTAAAGACTCTCACGAGCCTCGAATTATCACTTGCAAAAATAGTGATAATTCTTGAATTACTAACACATGCCCGTGTTAAAGAATGTTTTTGGACCAGCGAGAATGTCATAATGAGCGTTAAATCTACAGTTTTGTTCCATTATTCTGCATTATATAATCCAATATTACCATTGCTGTCATAGCTTCAACCACTGGTACTGCTCTTGGCAACACACATGGGTCGTGGCGTCCATGTGCTAAAAGTGTCGTGTTATTTCCGTTTCGGTCTATAGTATTTTGCTCTTGCAGAATAGTAGCCACGGGTTTGAAAGCAGTTCTGAAGTATATGTCTTCTCCATTGCTGATGCCACCTTGTATTCCTCCACTATGGTTTGATACTGTTGAAATCTTTCCGTTGTCGGAATGGAATATGTCGTTTTGCAGGCTTCCACGGGAGTTCACACAGTTGAATCCTTCGCCATATTCAAAACCCTTAGCAGCGTTGATGCCGAGCATAGCTGCCCCAAGCATAGCGTGAAGTTTGCCGAACTCGGGCTCGCCTATGCCAGCAGGACATCCCTTAACCACGCAGGTTATAATGCCACCGATAGTGTCGCCTTGGGCTTTCACCTCTGTGATGAGTTGTTCCATGAGCTTTGCCTTTTGTCTGTCGGGGCAGCGCACGGGGTTCTTCTCAATCTCAGTGAAGTCAAGATGGTTGTAATTATTGTCTACAGCAATGTTGCCAACTTGTGTTGTGTAGGCAGTTATGCTGATGCCCATCTTTCTTAGCACGAGTTTGGCAAGCGCCCCACCCACACAGCGGCTTATAGTTATGCGTGCCGACGAGCGTCCGCCACCGCGGTGGTCGCGTATGCCATATTTTGCGGTATAAGTGAAGTCGGCGTGTGATGGGCGAAACACGTTGCGCATGTTTTCATAGTCGTTAGAATGCTGGTTGGTGTTGCGTACAATAAATCCTATCGGACATCCAGTTGATTTACCCTCAAACACTCCGCTGAGCAGCTCCACCTTGTCGGCTTCGTTGCGTGCTGTTGTTATGTTGCTTTGTCCGGGGCGACGTCGATTGAGTTCGTTTTGTATGAACTCCATGTCAATGTCTATTCCGGCAGGCATGCCGTCAACCACGCCCCCGATAGCAGGTCCGTGGCTTTCGCCGAACGTAGTCAGCGTAAATAGATTACCGAATGTATTGCGCATTATTTCAGATATTAAATGATTAATTGAAGTTTCGCAAGTTTACCGTTTGACTTTGCCGCTTGCTTAAGCAAGAATTTGCTTAGGCGGTAGACAAGATACGAGTAAACAAGGGGGTATGCTTTTCTGTAAGTAGGGTATGGCAGGGGTGCCATACCCTACTACTATATGTAAAGATAATTCAGAATGTTACTTAGGTGGATTATTTTTAGTGGTGATGTCCGCAGCAACCACCGTCTTTTTTGCCTTCACCATTATGGTGGTGTCCGCATCCGCCTTCGTGGTGTCCGCATCCGCCTTCGCATCCTCCGCAGTCACCGCCACAACCGCTGCTGCCATTCAAATGGTTGAGCATGGTTTGTATTTCCTCTTTAGTAGCTTCACGGTTCTCTATGATGTAGCCCTTGAAGTTGAGTTTGTTGCCTGCGAGCGGATGGTTGAGGTCTACCTTTACCTTGTCGGTTCCAATTTCGAGAACAGTGCCGATAAAGAAGTTGCCGTCCTCGTTCTTCAATGGAATCTGTGCGCCCTTGAAGATATTCTTGCTGTCGAAGTGACCGTCAACAGTAAACATTTCTTTGTTAAGGTCGATAACGCGCTTTGGTTCATATTCTCCGAAAGCCTTGTCCTTGTCGAGTTCGAAGTCGAACTTCTCGCCACGCTCAAGGTTTTCGAGTTGCTCCTCAAGTGCATCAAGAGCAGCTCCGAATCCGCTGATAAACACGAAAGGCTGTTCCTGGGTTGTTTCTTCTACGAGTTTGCGCTCTCCGTTGTCGTTGATAGTGAAGAGCTGGTAGTGAGCTGCAATGAGCTTGTTTGTCTTGTTCTCCATTTCTTTTTTATTGTTTTTAATTTGTTGATTCTACTTGTTGTAGGTATTCATAGAGTGCTTATAACCTACAAAGATACAACAAAAAATGCGAATTGGCAATAATTAATGTGAAATGTGTAAAAAACAGTCATTAAGTATTAGAATAATCAAGAAATGCAGTATCTTTGTAATGCCGATGTTGGTTAGCCTCATTAATATTTATAAGGTTACTTTGGCATTTATCCCAATCAACTGTTTGCTTATGATAAAAGAGTCTTTTAACAAATTATTGTTCAGAATAAACTTGTGTATTATAGCTTTCTGTAGCTTTTCGCTTGCAGCTTTATCTGCGGGTGTTTCCGTTATGCCCTTCAGTTTTAATAAAAAACTGTCCTCCTCGTTAAGGGCTATGGTTCAAGATGTTTCTGTCTATGATTCAAGGAGCCATGTGGCAGTTAGGCGGAGTAGTAGGGTGTGTGCTCTTGTGCGCACTACCGACGGTGGGGCTACGCTTATAGACAACGGTTGTCGTCTGTTGGCAAGCATTGGCGACATTTGTGTGGCAGAAATTCCAGTGAACCGTCTTGCCAGTATTGCATGTGATTCGCATGTGTGTCGTATTGAGGCAGAGCGTGGCAACGCCTTGCAACTCGACTCCATGGCCTTATATACCAATGTCACAGACATTGATAATTCTAAGCGTCTGCCCCAGGCTTATACGGGTGAAGGAGTGGTGGTCGGGTTGATGGATGTTGGTTTCGACCTTACACATCCCACTTTTCGCTCTAAAGACGGCACTACGTTGCGAATAAAGAAGTTTTGGGATCAGCTTTCTGTCGACACCATAGGCAGCAATATGTATGTAGGAGCAGAGTACACCGACGAGCAGTCAATTCTTGCCTATGCCCACTCGCGAGATGGCGAGCAAATGTTTCATGGCACCCATACCCTTGGCATTGCTGCGGGCAATGGAGCAGGTAGCCCATACGTGGGAATGGCTCCCGAAAGCGAAGTGTGTCTTGTAAGCAATACCGTGAGCGGCGACGAGGACTTTATAGCAGAAACCGATTTATACAGGTACACTACCGCCACCGACGTGCTCGGCTTTAAGTATCTATTCGACTATGCAGAGTCGGTGGGTAAACCCTGTGTTGTGTCGTTCAGCGAGGGAGCACCACAGGACTTTCGGGGCGACAACATGCTCTACTACGAGGCACTGTCGCGCTTGGTAGGACCAGGTCGCATCCTTGTAGCGTCGGCAGGCAATCGGGGACTAAATCCCGACTATATGTATAAGCCAATAGGGAAGAACTTGGCTGGTACGTTTGTCACACCTCCCGACCACTGTGTGGCTTTCACCGTTAAGGCTTCGCACACTATAACGATGAGCACACGCTTCCATCGTGTGTCGGCAGAGAATTGCGACAGCGGTACAGCCCATGTCACAAGCGACGATTTTGGAGTATACATTAAAGTGCCAGTGGTTGATGTTTGTACAGCCCCCGACTCGTTGCTCTCCGATACAGTAGTAATTGGTGGGGTGGAATATGTTCAGTCAATGCGGGCTTATGCTTCATGTTTCGATGCTTCCGACCTAATGGTAGATGTTGTCTTGTCGCGCTCCGACGGCAATTGGCTTTGGCAGTCGGGGTGTCTCACATCGTTCTGTGTTGTAGGTGAGGATGGTGAAGCTGAAGTGTATAGAGTTCATGGGGCCTTCGGTACAGACGAAGAAGACATTACGCTCGACGATGCTGTTGCTACCCATGGAATACTCTCTCCAGGTAGTGCTCCTGATGTGATATGCGTTGGAGCCACATCCTATCGTCCTAAGTATACGGATGCTTATGGTTCCACTCATGTAGTTTCGTGGGGCGTGTCGGGCGAGCGTGGTAGTTTCTCGTCGGTTGGTCCTACGTTCGACGGACGCGCCAAGCCTGATGTAATGGCACCAGGAGCAAATGTAATATCATCCATGAGCAGTTATTATATGGAGCATAACAGTGAGACATCACTTGTGTCGGACATGTTGTATGAAGGGCGCACCTATGGGTGGGCTGTCGAGGGCGGTACGTCAATGTCGACTCCTGCCGTGGCAGGAATCGTGGCATTGTGGCTGCAAGCCAATCCGCAGCTCTCGCCTGATGATGTGCTTGGTGTGATAAGGCGCACCAGTCGTCCTTGTGGTGATTATGGTGACGAAACTCCCAACTACTGTGGTTTTGGGACTGTCGACGCTTATGCTGGTTTGCTCGACGTGCTTGGGTTGACGGGCATAGAAGGTTTGTCGCACACTAATCCCAAGTCGGTTGACATAACTGTTGTTCAAGGCAATGTCGTTCACATGGTCTTTGAGTCTCCGCTTGCTGAAGATGCTGTCTATGAGCTGTTTGACTTGAGTGGTAAAAAGCTTGACTCGGGCATTTTGTCGGCTGGAGAGACCGAATACGACATTGTGACTGATGTGCCGTGTGGCGTTTATGCCCTACAGTTTAATATGGTAGAACGAGAAAGATGCGGCTCAGTTCTTGTAAGATTAGAATGATTTTTTTTATGCAAAATATTTTCCATTTGTCAAAAAAAGTATACTTTTGCATCCGATAATAACAGATACTATTTTAAAAAGTTATGAGAAAAGTTAAGTTTATGTTGATGGCTCTTGTTGCAGCCATCCTTTTCGCATGTGGCACAACACGCGAAGTGCCAATCACAGGACGCAAGCAGAACATCCTCGTAAGCGACGAGCAGGTACTTGCACTCAGCAACAAAGAGTATACCGACTACATGAAGTCGGCAAAGGTTTCAACAAACTCCACAAACACTGCTATGGTGAAGCGTGTGGGTCAGAGACTGGCAACAGCTGTGGAGAAATATCTCAACGAACATGGATTGTCGTCGGAGGTAAAGCAGTTTAGTTGGGAGTTTAATCTTGTTCAAGACAAGAACGTCAATGCTTTCTGTATGCCTGGTGGCAAGATTGTGGTCTATGAGGGGCTGCTGCCTGTGACACAGGACGAAGCTTCACTCGCTATTGTTCTGGGACACGAGATTGCACATGCCGTGGCAAAACACTCTGCCGAACAGATGAGCAAGCAGATAAAGAACCAGTATGGAACCGAGATTTTGGGAAAGGTACTTGGAGCTGTAGGAGTGGGAGAGAACACAACCCAGTTGGCTCAGGTCATAGCCCAGAAAGGCTTGCAGTTCCGCAGTCTTAAGTATTCGCGCGATAATGAGAGCGAGGCAGACCATATGGGTCTTATCTTTGCCGCCATGGCTGGCTACGATCCCAACGTCGCAGTCGCATTCTGGCAGCGTATGGCTCAGGCTTCAGGCAACTCTTATCAGAGTGACATGTTTAGCGATCACCCCTCTGATGCCAAGCGCATTGCAGCAATCAAGCAGGAACTGCCCGAGGCTTTGACTTATTATAAACCTGTAGCAACAAGTACTACAAAGAAGACAACAACCACATCCAAGAAGACAACAACCACACATAAGAAGACAACAACCACATCCAAGAAGACAACAACAAATAAGAAAACAACCACATCCAAGAAGAAGTCTACAACCTCAAAGAGGAAATAGACTGATTTTTGATATTCCATTAGTCTAATGTTTAGCAAGTTGAAAACTTGCAATAAAATATCTACGTTTTCAGTAGGAGGCACGACTTTCTTATCGTGTCTCCTATTTTTGTATGCTCGGCATGAGCATTGTCTAACGGGTGCAAGTCCCGAGTAAGCCCTAATAGCGGGAATTACATAGCCAAA
>CAKPZC010000056.1 GCA_934203355.1 uncultured Prevotella sp.
CAATGCGGGAGAGTAGGTGGCTGCCTTCTTTTACTTGGGTCTTCAAGGTCTAACGACTTTGGAGACCTTTTTTTATGTCTAAAAATCCAATTTCTATCAACCTATGTCCATACTTTACACACCCCTTTCATACCTTTGCAGTGTAATTAGTACCAACCCATAAACTTACTGACATATAAACAACCAACACACATACGTTTATATATTAAAGCAACGGCAGAGGATCACCTTACTGTGACCTCTGCCATTATCATTCTTATGCCAGTGAAAACAGATCTGTATTACTCTATGGATATTGAGTGATATAATGATAATTCAGAATTGTTACATATCGGATGATTCTTCCAAAAAATGTTTTTGTGAAAAAATGTGCCATATCTGCCATAAACCGCACAATAAACTGATACATAATAAGTTAACGACTGGCAGATACATGCCACTTTTTAGAAAAATGCAGTCAAAGTGCCAGCCTAAATAATACAAGGGAGCGGGGACGCCCTCGTCCCCGCTCCCAGTATGGTCCTTGCCATATCCTCCTACAGATATCCACTCATGTATAAAGATAAATATGACCACATACTTATAAATAATTTAGATTACTTACTCTCTTATTTCTTAGCCTTCACTGCTTCCTCGATGTCTGCCTTATAGTTAAGATTCTTCAGACGGTAGATGTCCTGCATGTGTAGCATACGCTGAAGGAAGGAGTCGAGATTGCGTTGGTTTTGCTCGGTCCATTGCACTTCGCATAGTGCAGAGAGGCGCGGTAGCAACTGCCATTCCATTTTCTTGTCATCTGCCACCCATTCTGTCCAGATGCATCCTTCGGCACCGATGATGTTCTGTTGCTCTTGCGGAGTGAGTTCATTGAAGTAGGGTTCGAGGTTGTAAACTCGCTCGATGCTTGGAATACCTTCAATCTTGTTGATGCGTGGGTTTGAGAAATAGAAGTTTGTTATAGGAGCCACGATGGTCTTGTGACCCTCCTTTGCAGAACGGATGCTTGCCTTCTGGCTTGTCCATCCTATCACGGTGACGTCCTTAGACGGTGTGCCTTCAAGAATCTCGTCCCATGCAAGCACGTTTTTTCCGTGGGCGCGGATGTCCTTCTCCAGTTCACCCATAAACCATGTCTGTAGCTGGTCTTCCTTCGAGTGTCCCTCTATGTCTTTAAGTCCGAGACTCTCTATTTTGCCCTGGCATTTCTCACATTCTTTCCATCGCTCCTTGGGGCATTCGTCTCCTCCGATATGAATATAGGGCGAGGGGAATATGTCCATGATTTCTTCAATCACGTCTTTGGCAAACTGTAGAGTGGCGGGTTTTCCGGCACACAACACCTCACGAATCACGCCGAAGTCTTTGCATACTTCATATGGACCTCCGGTGCATCCCAGTTCGGGATAAGCGGCGAGTGCCGACTGTATGTGTCCTGGCAGGTCGATTTCGGGTATTACGGTTATGTAGCGCTCGGCAGCGTATCTTACAATTTCCTTTGCTTCCTCCTGTGTGTAATATCCCGACACGGGAATGCCGTCGTATTTGCCTGTTTTGTGTCCGAGTGTTGTCTCTGGTCGCTTCGAGCCAATCTCTGTCAGTTTTGGATATTTCTTTATTTCAATTCTCCATCCCTGGTCCTCGGTTAGGTGCCAGTGGAAGTAGTTGATGTTGTGCATGGCAAACACGTCGATGAGTTTCTTCAGGTAGTCTACGCTGAAGAAGTGGCGTCCGCAGTCGATAAGGAATCCGCGATAGCCGAATCGTGGCGCATCGCTGATGTTAGCAGCTGGCAATGCCACCTCTTTCACACCGCTTGTTATAGGCAGTGCTTTGGTGATTGTCTGCATACCGTAGAACACTCCAGCGTGTGTAGAGCCTTCGAGTATTGCTGTTTGCTTTGTCACGTTGATGCGATAGGCTTCCTTTCCGCTGATGCTGTTGTTGAGTAGCAGTCGAATCTGGTTGTTGGCTTTGCGTGATGTGGTTGCTACGTTGATACCTGTCACTTCTTTAATATACGAAGCCAAAAATTCGGCGTTGCGCTGCTGCTTGGCGTCGCCTTCGGTGTAGAATACAGTTGTTTTGGCATTGATGGTGAACGGGGCTTTGTCTGTCACTTCCACTTTCTGTGGTAGAGGCACAATTTGCCAGTTGCCAAGTTTGATGTCTTTTGCCGAAACACCAGTCGCGGAAATAAGTAAAAGTAACGAAATGAATGATTTTAACATAATAGATTTTTTGTTTGTTTTATATAATATATTGTCTGCAAAGGTACTATTTTTATTTCAGTAATCGGTTCTGTTCACTGTGAAACAAACAAAAAAGCGGAAATCCAATATGAATTTCCGCTTTCGAGGTACCTAGCAGAGTCGAACTGCTCTACACGGTTTTGCAGACCGTTACCTAACCGATCGGCCAAGGTACCAAAATTATATTTCCCTTCTTTTCTTGAGGTACCTAGCAGAGTCGAACTGCTCTACACGGTTTTGCAGACCGTTACCTAACCGATCGGCCAAGGTACCAAAATTATCAATTATACGAAACAAATAGGCTTGTTCTGAATTGCGAGTGCAAAGGTACAATAAATATTTCAATCCACCAAATGTTTACCTCTCTCTTCTCTCAAAACAGTCGTTTTTTTTCGTTTTCTTCCCTTTTTGCCCCTTGTTTTTCATCATTTGCTCTTTTAGGGCGCACCCTTTGCATCCATAACATCCACTTCTCGTCTCTCGAATAGTTTGGCGTACGCGGCGGAATATGTAGACAATAGCAGCGAGAAGAATGAGGAAAACTATAGTATATTGCAGAATCATGGTTGGATTGGTAGAATAAAGTATTATGAATATGGTTGGAGGGGCTGAAAGATGTAAAAAAAAGAATTTAACGGAAGTCCGGGTCTTTGCCCAAAGCTTGCTCCCGTTAAATTCTATTTTTATATTTGGTTTACCAAGCGAACAATGGATAATCCTTCATTGTCTCATTAACCTTTGCACGAACGCGAGCTATAACCTCCTCGTTCTCGGGATCGTTGAGCACTTCCTCAATGAGTTCGGCGATGAGCACCATGAGGTCTTCTTTTGCACCACGTGTTGTGATAGCAGGAGTACCGAGGCGTATGCCTGAAGTCTGGAATGCGCTGCGTGAGTCGTAGGGCACCATGTTTTTGTTGACAGTGATGTCGGCAGCCACGAGAGCGTTTTCAGCCACCTTACCAGTGAGGTCAGGATATTTAGAGCGAAGGTCAACCAGCATTGAGTGGTTGTCGGTTCCGCCGCTAACGATAGAGAAGCCTCTCTTAATGAGTTCCTCAGCCAGCACGCTTGCGTTCTTCTTCACCTGCTTAGCCCACTCCTTGAACTCAGGCTGCAGAGCCTCGCCGAAAGCCACTGCTTTGGCAGCGATGACATGCTCAAGCGGACCGCCCTGCTGTCCGGGGAATACTGCTGAGTTGAGCAGCTGGCTCATCATCTTCACAACGCCCTTCGGAGTCTTCAAACCCCATGGATTCTCGAAGTCCTTGCCCATGAGGATGATACCTCCACGCGGACCGCGCAATGTCTTGTGGGTTGTAGATGTCACGATGTGAGCATACTTCACAGGGTTGTCGAGAAGTCCAGCGGCAATAAGTCCAGCTGGGTGTGCCATGTCAATCATGAGCAGTGCGCCCACCTTGTCGGCAATCTCGCGCATACGCTTGTAGTCCCACTCGCGGCTATATGCAGAACCACCACCGATGATAAGTTTCGGCTTGTTCTCGATGGCAAGCTGCTCCATCTGGTCGTAGTTCACGCGACCTGTCTCCTTGTCGAGGTCGTAGCCAATAGCATGATACAGAATGCCCGATGTGTTTACGGCAGAACCATGAGATAGGTGTCCGCCATGAGCGAGGTTGAGACCGAGGAATGTGTCGCCCGGCTTCAGCACTGCGAGCAGTACGGCTGCGTTGGCCTGTGCGCCAGAGTGAGGCTGCACGTTGGCATATTCAGCACCGAAGAGTTTCTTGACGCGCTCAATGGCAAGATTCTCCACCTCGTCAACAACCTGGCAGCCGCCGTAGTAGCGCTTGCCTGGATAGCCTTCAGCATATTTGTTGGTGAGATACGATCCCATTGCTTCCATTACTTCGTCGCTGACGAAATTCTCTGATGCGATAAGCTCGATGCCTCTCAACTGACGCTGATGTTCCTTTTCGATCAGGTCAAAAATAACTTGGTCTTTTTTCATATTGATTAGGTTTTGGGTTTAAACTAATTCTACTTTGTCGATAGATTGCTCTTTGTCGCAGTAGTGGCACTTGAGTATGCCGTGCACTTTGTCTACCACGTTGAACACTGTCTGCATAGGCTCGTTGTTGGTGATGCATTTCGGGTTGTTGCATTTCACTATGCCCTTGAGCTCGTCGGGGGTGGTGACAGTCTTCTTCTCCACCACTTCGTAGTCCTTGATGATGTTTAGCACCACGTTTGGGGCTACCACCGAGAGTCGCGAAATTTCCTCGTCGGTAAAGAACTTGTCCGAAACCTTGATGATTCCCTTACGTCCTATCTTGTTTGATGGGTAGTTGTAGCCTATTGTCACTGGGCTTTCAAGATTCTGCAGTTCCAGCAGGTTCACTACCTCATAGGTCTTTTCTGCCGGTATATGGTCAATCACTGTGCCGTTCTTGATGGCGGCAACCTGACGTTCTGTCTTGTTGTTCATTGTTTCAAAGATTAAAAATTAAACACTATTTAATTATAGTATTGTCATTCTTCACCTCGTCGAGTGTGATTCCGAGCACATAGCAGAATATGGCCTCACGTGCGAAAAGTCCGTTGCCAGCCTGCTGCACATAGTATGCGTGTGAGCTTTCGTCCACGTCGTAGGCAATCTCGTTGATACGTGGCAGCGGGTGCATGATTTTCATGTTTGGCTTAGCCTTGCATAGCATTGAGCGTTTCAAAATATACACATTCTTCACGCGCTCATATTCCATGAGGTCGGAGAAGCGTTCTTTCTGCACACGTGTCATATACACGATGTCGGCGTTGGCAATAACGTCCTCGTTGAAGTCGGTGTGTTCCTCAAACTTTATGCCGTGTTCGCGGCAGTATATCTTGTATTCTTCGGGCATGGCGAGTTCCTTCGGTGCAATGAAGTGGAACGTGGGGTTGAAGTGGCGCATTGCTGTGATGAGCGAGTGCACTGTGCGTCCGTATTTTAGGTCGCCCACAAGATATATGTTGAGGTTTTCGAGTGTGCCCTGTGTCTTGTATATTGAGTATAGGTCGAGTAGACACTGTGATGGGTGCATGTGTGCACCGTCGCCGGCATTGACGATGGGCACAGGAGCCACTTCGCTGGCATATTGTGCTGCTCCCTCTACATAGTGGCGCATGACTATGACGTCGGCATAGTTCGACACCATAAGTACGGTGTCCTTTAGTGTTTCACCCTTGGCTACGCTTGATGCCTTGGCGTCGGAGAATCCTATGACGCGCGCTCCAAGACGGTTGGCGGCGGTTTCAAAACTCAGACGTGTGCGTGTGGACGGCTCGTAGAAAAGGGTCGCAACCACTTTGCCTTTCAGGAGTTCCCGGTTGGGATGCTTCTCAAATTCCTGCGCCATCTCAAGGAGATACATGAGTTTCTCTTTGGGAAGGTCGGCGATTGTTACAAAATCGTGTCTCATTTGTTTTTTAGAATTTTTGGTTATTCTGTTATTTGTGTGCTAAGGTACTCATATTTTTTTATATATGTCACTAAAAGTGCATAAAAAATGCAGTTGGATACGTTGATTTCTTTCTTATCGATAAAATCAAGCGTGTCCGACTGCATTGATGTCGTTGGTTGTTGTTTATGCCGACTTTGTGAACCTTAAAATAAAGGCTGGCAATGGGTATGGATATATGGCTTTGATTGCCGTCTTGTCGAGTACAAGGTGTTGGTGGCATCTGCGTGGCAGGGCTTTGTAGACGAGTGTGCCAGTCAGTATTCCCAACATGCTGCCCACAAAGATATCAATGGGGAAATGCACCCCAAGATAGATGCGCGAGTAGCTCACCATGAAGGCGAATGCGAACAGCAGAATTGTGGCTATACGGTTGCGCAGCAAGAGAGCAACGAATGTCACCGACCCGAAGGCGTTGGCGGCGTGGCTCGATGGGAAACCGTACTTGCCACCATGGTAACCATAGACGTAGTGGAGCAGGTTCTCTAAGCCGGGGGTGTGCGACGGGCGCAGACGAGCAAAGTAGGGCTTCATCAGTGTCGACGACACCTGATCGCATATAGTCACTATCAAGGCTATGGCGAGTATCATCACCACTGCCTGCTTCCATTTCTTGGTGTCGCGCAGCATGTAGACTATCAGTGTTAGTGCTATGGGCACCCATATTAGGCGCGACGATATACACCACCATATCATGTCTTGGATGTCGCCGCCGTCGTAGTTGAGCATCACCATGAGAAACTTGTCGAAGTTTATAAGTTTGTTTAAAAGGGATTCGAACATGTTTTTAATATATATACATAATGTAGCTTTTGTTTCGGCTGCAAAATTATAACAAATATTTTAAAACGGTATGCCTTTTTACGACATTTTTAGCGAAAAATATAACAGTAACTACCCATGTACCCATAATTATATGTTGAAGGGCACTTTAATTTCAAATTTTTAGCTTACCTTTGCACAAATCTCAGTACCCACATTATATATTATAACAACGTAAAACATATATGAGAAGAACGTTTGTACATTTTCTTTGGGGCACGCTTCTGACGGTTTTTGCCGTGGCAGTGCTGGCGTTCACGGCAATATGGAATGGATGGATTGGCTATATGCCTCCTGTGGAGGACTTGCAGAATCCCATCAACCGTTTTGCTACACAGATATATAGTTCCGATGGCAAGGTGATTGGCACATGGAATTTCAATCGCGAGAACCGTATCTGTGTGTCGTATAGCAACCTCTCGCCATATCTTGTCAAGGCACTTGTGGCTACCGAGGATGCCCGTTTCTACGACCATTCAGGTGTCGACTTTATTGCTTTGGGACGTGCCATAGTGAAGCGTGGACTTATGGGGCAGGCTTCGGCTGGCGGTGGTTCCACCATCACGCAGCAGCTTGCCAAGCAGCTCTATTCCGAGACAGCCAAGAGCACATTGCAGCGTATGCTACAGAAGCCGATAGAGTGGGTGATAGCTGTGAAGCTTGAGCGCAACTACACTAAGGAGGAAATCATTGCCCTGTATCTTAACTACTTCGACTTCCTGCATAATGCGGTGGGTATTAAGACCGCATCGAATACATATTTCAATAAGGAACCCAAGGACCTGACAGTCGAGGAGGCTGCCACATTGATAGGATTATGTAAGAACCCCTCGCTGTTCAACCCCGTGCGCTATCCTGACCGCTCACGTGAGCGTCGCAATGTGGTGCTCGACCAGATGCGTAAGGCGGGCTACATCACTTCGTCGCAATACGACGAGTATGCGGCAAAGCCGCTCGCGCTCAACTTCCACCGCACCGACCATAAGGACGGCACAGCGCCTTATCTGCGTGAGTTCCTGCGTATTTATATGACGGCTGAGCGTCCCAACTTGTCGAAATATCCTTCGTGGAACAAGCGGCAGTATGTGCTCGACTCTATAGCCTGGGACACCGACCCACTCTATGGATGGTGCAACAAGAATCGCAAGAAGGACGGATCGCCATATAATCTCAATGCCGACGGACTGAAGGTGTATACCACAATCGACTCGCGTATGCAGCGCTATGCCGAGGAGTCGGTCTATGGACATGTGGCGCGCTTCCTGCAACCGGAGTTCTTCAAGGAGAATCGTAATAAATCCAACGCTCCGTTCACCTCGCAACTCACCAAGAAACAGGTGAATCAAATAATGGAGCGTGCTGTACTGCAAAGCGAGCGCTATCGTGTGATGAAGGCGGCTGGAGCAAGCAATGAGGAGATTCATCGCGCTTTCCACACGCCTACCGACATGTCTGTGTTTACCTATCATGGCGATCTGGATACCACCATGACTCCTATCGACAGCATTCGCTATGTGAAGTCGTTCCTGCGTGCTGGATTTATGAGCATGGATCCCAAGACGGGTGCTGTGAAGGCTTATGTGGGTGGTCTCGACTACTCTCATTTCATGTACGACATGGTGACGGGCGGACGCCGTCAGGTGGGTTCTACAATAAAGCCTTTCCTCTACTCGTTGGCTATGGAGAATGGCTTCTCGCCGTGCGACTTGGCTCCCAACGCTCAGCGCACATATATGGTGGCAGGCAGACCGTGGACTCCGCGCAACGCAAATCACAAGCGTGCCGGAGAGATGGTTACGCTGAAGTGGGGACTGGCACAGTCGAGCAACTGGGTGTCGGCCTATCTTATGAGCAAACTCAATCCGCAGCAGTTTGTGCAGCTACTCCACGACTATGGCATCAACAATCCCGACATTCATCCGTCGATGTCGTTGTGTCTTGGTCCGTGTGAGGTGTCGGTGGCTGAGATGGTGAGTGCCTACACTACGTTTGCCAATGGTGGCATACGCACGGCTCCTATGTTTGTGAGTCGCATCGAGGACAATGAGGGCAACGTGATAGCCACGTTCCAGCCTCGTATGAACGAGGTTATTAGTGCCGAGAGTGCCTATAAGATGCTTGTGGAGCTTATGGGGGTAGTCGATGGCGGCACGGCTGGACGACTGCGCTATAAATACAACTTCACTGGCGAAATAGGTGGCAAGACGGGAACAACCAACCGCAATAGTGACGCATGGTTTATGGGATTCACTCCGCAGCTTGTAAGCGGATGCTGGGTGGGCGGTGACGACCGCGATATTCACTTCGATTCTATGCGCATGGGACAGGGTGCGACTATGGCTTTGCCTATATGGGCTTATTTCATGCGTAAGGTCTATCGCGACAGTAGTCTGCCATATAACGAGGAGGTGAAGTTTAATCTACCAGAAGGGTATAACGCATGTCAAAAGAGTACTGATACGGATGAATTCGGTATCGACGAGGTGTATGAGTAGAGAAACCGAAAACTCGCTATTAACAACAAAATCGGTCAAGCAAAGATTAACAGTTCTTTGCTTGACCGATTTTGTTTATTCTATTTTGTTATTCTCTTATGAGATATTTGTTGTAGTCATGGAACAATCTTGATTTTGCTGCACGAATTGTTTCCCTCTTGATTCACTTGAATCTGAACGGCAATGCGTTCTTGCAGTTCCTCCACATGCGATATGATGCCGACATGCCGACCCGACTTGGAATGTAGAGAGCGTAGTGTTTCCACTGCCTTCTGGAGTGGCTCGCCACTTAGTGTGCCGAATCCCTCGTCTATGAATAGCGTGTCGACTTGCCATTGCTGCCCGATGTCGCTCAATGCAAGAGCCAATGACAACGACACGAGGAAACTCTCGCCACCAGAGATAGTGCTGGCTGCACGCGAGACAAATCCCTGATAGGCATCCTCAAGAGAGATGACAAATGTGCCTGGTGTGACCTTCAGTGTGTAACGGTCGGTCAGTGTGCGCATATAGCTGTTGGCAGAATTGATGAGGCTCGAAAGAACGTAACTCTGGGCTATCTTGCGGAAATTGCTGCCCGATGAATTGCCTATCAGTTGGTTAAGGCGCGACCACTTATTATATACTGCCTGTTTTTCTTCGGCTTCCTTCACAAGATTGCCTAACTTACGTTTATTCTCGTCATCCGTCTTCAACTCTTGCTTGATAGAGCCTATTTTCTCGCCAATCTCGCCAAGCATCTTCTCATATCCGTCAATACGTTCCACGATACTTTCAATGGTGTCGTTCTCCTGTAGTTCTGGCTTTTTCTGCTGATGATTGCTTTGCTGTTTAGTGGCGTTGTCAACCAATGTTCTCTTAGCAACAACATCATTTCTGAATTCCACTATTTCTTTGTTTACACCTATTATGTCACTCGATTTGTATGCGTCGAGTTGTGACATACGTTCAACCGACAAACATTCATTGCTTGCAATAAATGCGTCGAGTTTCGACTTGTTTGAGTTGTAGCTCTCTTTGGCAGAATTTAGTTTGGTGAGGACAGCTGTAAGCGAATTACTGGCTCTATTGGCTTTGTCGAGCAGATTGTCCACTTTTGAAGCTTCATGTACTTCTATTGACTTCCAATCTGGCATAACCCTCTTGATTGACTCAATCACGTCAGTCACATTATTATAGTATGCCTTTGCATTGTCGAGTTTTGCGTGGAGCGACAGAAGTTTCTTGCTATTCGTATTGTATGCATTGGCAGCCACGCTGAGAGCATAGCCAAACGCCTTCGGATTGTCGTTCCAATCAATATTCCACACCCCAACTACAAGTTTGCCGACTCTATGAGCGGCGGTTTCTGTTTCTGCTTTGCGTGTATTTATCAGAGTCTTTGCAATCTCTATTTTGGCTTTACAATCGCTTACAGCCTTTTCCGCTTTCTTTGCGTCTTCAGTCAACAACTCTACGCACTTGCGTTTTGCGTCCATATCCTTGCGAAGCTTCTTCAGGGTATTCTCCTTCTGTTCTCCGTCTTTTATCCTATTGTCAAGTTCGCTCTTGCGAATGCTGGTTGAAGTCTCCAATGCGTCAAGTGTAGCCTTGGCTTCATCGTCAAGCTTCTCCAAGCCACATGCTTTGCAATCCTCTGTTGCTTTTGTCTCTGCAAAAGCCAGCGTCTTGTCGTTATCGAACACTTTGATGTCTCTGTCGTAAGCCATCGACTCTGTTTTTATTTCAGCCTCTATCTTGTTCTTGTCTTCCAACAATCGTCTGTAGCTCTTTTCTGCTTCATCGTACGATTCCTGCAAACCGGATACGAGCGCAGCAAGTGTTTCTTCGTGAGGCAGTTCCGACTTGATTTGTTGACAACAAACAGGACAGATGTCGCCAACATGAAGTTTCTGACGTAAAGACGATGCAAACTTGTCGATAGTGTCTTTCTGCTTGTCGAGATTCTCTTTGCAAACATTCATCTTCAGTTCGGCATCATGTATGGGAGCATCCATATCTGCCGACTTTATCTTTTTGGCATTAATGGAAGCAAGTTGGTCAATAAGATTATTGCGCTGTTCTTCTCTTTGCTTCTTTTTCTCAGTCAATGTGTCTATATGCTCTTTGGCAGTCTTTATGTTTATCAAGAGTTCTTTGGCTGCTTCGCACTTTGAGCGCAAGTCAGGAAGATTCATTGCAACAATTTCCTCCTCCTGTTTCCTTACTTCATTTTCCGCATAGCCTAACGCTATGTTTGCCTGTCGCATTTTATCCTCTACAGTCTCTAAAGCAGGCAACAACTCGTTGTTGAGAGTCTGGTTTTTACTGTCGATATCCCTCGTGCTCTCTACGATGGCCTTGCGTCCCTCGCTTATACTTTCCAGCAGCTCTACTATTGTTTGCGTATTTTCATATACCGATACCTTTTCTTTCTCTTTGTCAAGAAACTCGTCAATGGTCTTTATTTCGCCCGCCAAGTTTACAATCTCTTGTTCGTCAAACGTTCGTCCGCCAAGAATTACTGCATATTCGGCTGCCAAGCACTCAAGCTCTTCCTCTTGCTTCTTTATCTCCTTTGTAGCTTCTGCCGCCCCAGCCATCCAGGTACGGGCATCAATAGTGGAGTTCCACTCATTTACAAGAGCTTCCTTTTGCTTGAAAGTTTCGCCCTCAACAACGGCAACGGCTTCGTGCAGTCGTTCGTAGGCATCATTGACCTCTTTGGATAAACGTTTGTCTGCGTCTATCCAATCGCGCTTGCATATCTCCTTGCTTTGTGCCTCTTTAATTTCTTTTTGCCGACCATCAAGTTCTGCGATACGTCTGGTTCTTTCCTCTATTTCCTCGTCACGCAGAGTGTGCATACTGTCTACAATAAGTTTTAATTTGGTCCAGTCCTGCTTTCTTTGTTCTGTCTGTTCATATATCTTTGCACCTATTTTTGAATAGATATCCACACCTGTTATCTTTTCCAATATTTCGGCTTTCTCGTCATCCTTGCTGTTCAAGAAACGTGTGAATTCACCTTGAGCCAACATCGTGGTACGACAGAATTGGCTAAAGTCAAGACCTATAGCAACCTTCAGTTCGCTTCTTATTTCAGCATCCTTGGTCAAAGTATATCCCGAATCCAGATTTTTCAGTTCCCAAACCTTATTCTTTATAGAGCCAGTAATCTTTTTATACGCACGAGCTACAGCCCATGTAGCCTCGTAGCTAACACCGTTGCTGCCCAAAAACGCAAGTTTGACATGTGCCTCTGATGTATTTCTGCGCATCAGTTGTCGGGGATCGTCTATTTTCACTTCCTTTTTAGCATCGATAGTCATTCCTTGCATCTTCGTACTGTCTAATCGAGGAGTATCAGCATAAAGAGCCAAACATATAGCATCAAGAATAGTGGATTTTCCTGCGCCCGTCTTACCCGTTATTAGGAACACTTCGCTACTGACCAATGGTTCGGCTTCGAAATCGATAACAGCATTTTCAATTGATGCTATATTGTGGATAGTAAGTTTCTGAAATTTCATAGCAACATCTTATAAGCATTTCACATTCTTTCTTCGTCTTTCAGCAAGGCAAGAGTCTCCTTGAACAGTTCCTTCATGTCGTCGTCGAACACAGCGCCAATATCTTCGGCATATCTCTCGGCGATATCTATAGGTTTCTCTGTCTTGAATTCCTGCACAGACATAACCTTTGCCTCTCTGCGGTCTTTCTTCAGACGACGGGTGTTGATGACACAGAATCTGCATTTCTTGCCTTCTGTAAGAACCAACGCCTCGGCATTAGCTTCTACGGGAAGGAAAGTGTCTACCTCTACATTCAGGCGTATATATGCCTCTATGTCATTAGGGAATCTTTCCAGCAAATCCTTTGCATCTTCCCATGTTGCAACGCCATCCTTAGGCAATGTAACCAAAGGTCGATGAGTTTGTATTTCTATCTCTCTTACAACGGGTTCTTCTCCATGTTTATTAAGTTCAACTATAGAAACAGAATGCTGGTAGTTTTCATCGAAGCTTACCGGGATTGGTGCTCCTGAATATCTCACCCGATGGTTTCCTCCGCGAACAAACTGCGCATGATGTATATGTCCCAATGCAAGATAGTCGTAGCCCGACCCCATATCCTCTAAATTATGTGAATCAATACCGCCTACAACATATTCTGAAGCATTTTCATGACCAGCAAAATCACATCCGCTAACGGTTGTGTGAGCAGTCAAAACAACTGGCAATTTTGTTTTGTTGCGTTCTGCTACGCTGTCCAGCAAATCCTGAAAGAATCCCTTTGGCATATTCCTTTCGTTGACATAAGGAACAGCAACAACATATCCCTGTCCTGGTATTTCTATAATCAAATCTTCCTTATTATTAGCGTCTACACTACCAATGGTATATACCTTCAAGGCTTTCCAAGGTGTTCTGAATATGTCATGCTTCGTGCCACTGTCATGATTGCCGGCTGTTATGACAATAGTCATATTAGGGTTGGCGTTATGTATCTCGACTAAGGCATTCGTAAACATAGTCTGAACAGACGCAGATGGTTGAGGCGTGTGATAAACATCGCCACAAAGCAAAAACACATCGGGCTTCTCTTCTCTCACGATGTCAACCATCCTAAGAAGCATAGCCATCTGTTCTTCTGTACGGTCGTAATTGTAAAGCGTATGTCCCAGATGCCAATCGCTTGTATGTAATATTTTCATTGTTTTGGTAAAAAAAGTGCCATAGTGTATATATAATAATGTGGCAAATATACAAATAATTATCGAAAAAATCATCCCAACCTATTTGTTTTTCTGATAAATTTCCATAACTTTGCATAAGTGAATACCTTTCAATAACTAACAATTTAAAACAGCAAAATATGGATAGACACATTAAGAATGGGATGATATCCATGGGAGTATGGATACTTTTTCTTGTTGTTTTGTTTGGTTCGTTCATGACCTTTACAGATTCCCCTTTCAGCGATCTCTTGGATGAGGAAACAGGAGGCTTCATATCTGGTGCTTTCTTCCTGGCATGGGCACTCATCTGGTTTGCCATAGGCAAGCACTACAGTCGTGACTATGAGCTTAAGAAACAGGCCTTCATCAAGAAGTATAAAGGATTTGACGAGAATATTACACGTACAATGTTCAAGAAGGCTTATTTCTCAGATATAGCACGTATGTTGTCTCGGGTGTTTTTCATTGCCGTGCCTTTCTATGT
>CAKPZC010000057.1 GCA_934203355.1 uncultured Prevotella sp.
AACGAGGAGATACGCTCCATAGGCGAGCGTCTTAACCTATGCGAGTCGCTGCGCGACCGTATAGAGCGCGAGATACAATCCGACCCACCACAGCTTGTAAACAAGGGCGACGTGATAGCCGCAGGATTCTCGAAGGAGCTCGACGAGCTTCGCTCTATATCTCGCGGTGGCAGAGACTATTTGCTCAAGATTCAGGAGGAGGAGGCTCAGCGCACGGGCATACAGAGCCTGAAGGTGGGCTATAATAATGTGTTCGGATATTATCTTGAGGTGCGCAACACCTACAAGGACCAGGTGCCGCAGGAATGGATACGCAAGCAGACGCTTGCCAATGCCGAGCGCTACATCACCCAGGAGCTTAAGGAATATGAGGAGAAGATAATGGGAGCCGACGAGAAGATACTCTCGCTTGAGACTCGTCTCTTCATGGAACTCGTCACCGACATGGCTGAGTTTATACCACAGATACAAATCAACGCCAACATCATTGCGCGTCTCGACAGCCTGCTCTCGTTTGCCAAGGCTGCCGAGGAACATCGATATGTGCGCCCTGTTGTAGAGGACGACTGTGTGCTTGACATAAAGGCAGGACGCCATCCCGTCATCGAGACTCAGTTGCCTATGGGCGAGGAGTATGTGCCCAACGACATAGAGCTCGACTGCGAGCAACAGCAGATAATGATAATCACAGGTCCAAACATGGCAGGTAAGTCGGCTCTCTTACGCCAGACAGCTCTCATCACGCTCATGGCTCAGATGGGATGCTTCGTGCCTGCCGAGTCGGCACGTGTGGGACTGGTCGACAAGATATTCACACGTGTGGGAGCTTCGGACAACATTTCTTTGGGCGAGTCGACCTTTATGGTTGAGATGACCGAGGCTTCCGACATCCTCAACAACGTCACTCCGCGCTCGCTCGTGCTCTTCGACGAGCTTGGACGAGGCACATCCACCTACGACGGCATTTCTATTGCCTGGGCGATTGTGGAGTATCTGCACGAGCGTCAGGGCGCACAGGCGCGCACGCTCTTTGCCACCCACTATCATGAACTCAACGAGATGGAGAAAAACTTTGCACGCATAAAGAATTATAATGTGAGTGTGAAGGAACTGAACGGAAAGGTGATATTCCTTCGCAAGCTGATGCGTGGCGGTTCGGAGCATTCCTTCGGTATTCATGTGGCTGAGATAGCTGGTATGCCGAAGTCGATAGTAAGCCGCGCCAACACCATATTGAAGCAGCTTGAGGCCGACAATGCAAGTGTCGGGGTGGAGCAGAGTGGGGGAGAGGCAACGCCAGGAGACGATGCCGCCGACAACATTACGACGACAAAGAAACGCAAAACCAGCAAATTGTCGACGCGACAGCTTGTGGGTTCGTCGAGTGGCAACGGCATGCAACTGTCATTCTTCCAGCTCGACGACCCAGTGCTTTGCCAGATACGCGACGAGATACTTGGTCTCGACATCAACAACCTCACCCCGGTTGAGGCTCTCAACAAATTGAACGAGATAAAGAAAATCGTCACGGGAAGGTCGTGATGAAGAAAACATCGTTTACTGCAAGTCGCGAAACTCCGACGGGAGGAATCCTGTTTGGCGTTTGAATAGCTTTACGAAGTAGGAAGGGTCGTCATATCCCAGACTGGCGGCTATCTCCTTAATCATCATATTTGTGTATTTCGCCATTCGCTTTGCTTCAAGAATGATGCGTTCATTAATGAAGGCGAGTGGCGATTTACCCGAACATTCATTCACACTCTTGTTCAGTGTGCGTACTGCCACATTCAGGTGGTCGGCATATTCCTGCACGGTATGAAGCTGATGGTATTCTTCCTCCACCATGCGGCGGAACGTGATAAACAGTCGATGTGACGGTTTGAGCATGTCAAGGTTTTTGCCAGCCTCGTGTATGCCGTATCTCTGTATTTTTACGAGGAAGATGCAGAGCAGGGATTTCAGTATATCCACATTGCCCAGTTCGCCGTAGTGGTTTGATTCCTCCTCCATGTCGTCTACCAATGGCTTAATCATCTGTGCCGTATGGTCGTCTATAGTGTAATAAGGTGTAGAGTCGTAGGTATGGAATGAGTTGTATTTCAGGAAAAAGTTGTCGGCATTTCCTCCTGACTGATTGTCCTTCATAAGGTCGGTACACATTTTTATAGCCACCCCTTTATAGCCTTCTTTCCGGTCAAAATGATGCACCTGGCCAGGCGCAAGGAAGAAGATTGTGCCAGGCTTCACTTCATAATCATTGAAGTCGACGGTATGAACGCCCGTTCCTTCCTGAAACCATAGTATCTCATAGAACGAATGTACGTGTGCCATACAGTCGTCTATTTCGCTTGCTTGAAAAAGTTTGGGCATACGTTCCATCCTGAATCCATTGCCGCGTGACATGTTGCACACGTTGGAATATTTACTGTTGAGTTCTTCTGTTGTCATAATACATATGTTATTTGGGTGTAAAATTACAAAACAAATGGTAAATTTCAGCAAACAAAGCGTACAAATATGTAGCCGTACCGAAATTTACTATCTGTTTGCCGATATTTATTTTGCTAATCAGATGATTATCAGTAATTTTGCATCAGATAAAGAAAACAATAACATTAAAAAAATACAACTATGGCAAATAAATATTCAGGCACACAGACAGAGAAGAACCTCGCAGCTGCTTTTGCAGGCGAATCACAGGCTCGTAATAAATATACTTACTTTGCATCACGCGCTAAGAAGGACGGTTTTGAGCAGATTGCTTCTATCTTCCAGCAAACAGCAGACAACGAGAAGGAGCACGCCAAGATGTGGTTTAAGGAGCTTAGTGGCATAGGCACTACAGCCGAGAACCTTGCAGCTGCTGCTGAAGGCGAGAACTATGAATGGACCGACATGTATGAAGACTTTGCCAAGACAGCCGAAGAGGAAGGCTTCAAAGAATTGGCACAGAAGTTCCGCCTTGTAGCTGCCATCGAGAAACGTCACGAAGAGCGTTATCGTGCTCTCCTGCGCAACGTTGAGGCTCAGGAAGTGTTCAAGAAGAGCGAGGTGAAGGTATGGGAATGTCGCAACTGCGGACATATTGTAGTTGGAACCGAGGCTCCTGAGATCTGCCCCACCTGCTCACATCCAAAGGCTTACTTTGAGGTGCATGTAGACAATTTCTAAATATAAGTTTCGCAAGCGAAAGAAGTTATTGGAAGTTATAGGAAGATAACTCGCTTCGCTCGTGAAGTTAATGGACAAATGTCCTATTGTTTAAGCAATAAAGATATTGTCCGTTTACTTCTTTAATACAATTAACTTCTAAACTTGCGAAAGTTCAATTTCTAAATATAAACCCCTAAAAAACAAAGAACTATGAAGAAGTATGTATGCGACGTATGCGGTTGGGAGTACGACCCAGCTGTAGGACTACCAGAGGCTGGCATCCCAGCAGGTACACCATTCGAGGATCTTCCCGATGATTTCGAGTGTCCTCTTTGCTCAGTAGGCAAGGACGAGTTCTCTCCAGTAGAGGAATAAGATAAAATTTTACACCCAGTATAACCTCTCACAGATTTCACTCTAACGAAAAAGGAGTGATTTCTGTGAGAAGTTTTTTTATAAAGATTTTGAAAATAACAATTGTGAGAATATAGGGCTTTGAAAAAATTTAGCTGTTTGTCAGAATTCCTTTATATTGTTGAACGAGCAATGCGAGGTCCACGCCGATATGTAAAATTATCAACTCCATATGAAGCCTATTGAAACGCTGCACTATTATAAGTTCGGTAATAAGCAATAATTCTCTTTATACAAGTTGGCTTAGTATATTTATTTCTGTTTTTCTAATCCCAATTACGGATAATAGTCTGCCGTGGTTGCACATATCGCCATTCTTTTGTAACTTCGCAGTGAAAAATAGGATCCTATGAAATTTAATAATCAAAAAGACAAATTACTCTCCATGATACGCAAGGGCAAGCCGATGACTCTCGGCGAGCAGGCGCGTCTTGTGCTGAGTCTTGCCACGCCAGCCATCTTGGCACAGCTCACTACGACGATGATGCAATATATTGATGCTTCGATGGTGGGCAGTCTGGGTGCCGAGGCGTCGGCATCGATAGGCTTGATAGAGACCACTATGTGGCTATTGGGTAGTTTATGTTCGGCGGCAGCTGCTGGATTCTACGTGCAGGTGAGCCATCAGCTTGGTGCTAACGATGCTGTTCAGGCTCGTTCCACGCTTCGCCAGGGCATCATGTCGGTGCTTATTGTGAGTGGACTGCTTGGGTTTATAGCTCTGGCTATCAGTCCGTTTCTGCCCACGTGGCTTGGCGGCAATGCGAGCATAACCCCCACGTCGTCGGCTTATTTTGCCGTTGTGGCATCTGCACTGCCTGTGTTCCAGTTCTCGATGTTCGGCAGTGGAATGCTTCGTAGTTCGGGCAACATGGTGGTACCGAGTGTGATGAGTGTGGTGATGATGACGCTCGACGTTATCTTCAACTTCTTCCTCATCTTTGACACTCGCACTGTTGATGTGCTTGGCATTAGCCTCACCATTCCCGGAGCTGGCATGGGAGTTGTGGGAGCAGGTATAGGTACGGCATCGGCAGAGTTGGTGGCGGCTTCGATAACGATGTATATCCTTTGTTTCCGCAACAAGGAGCTGAATCTTACTATCGACCGTGGACGCTTCCTGCCCACATGGCGTGTGGTGAAGAACGCCCTGCACATCGGACTGCCCATGGGCATACAGCAGACCATAATGACCTCGGCTTATATTGTCACCACCATAATTATTGCTCCTTTGGGCACCATTGCCATTGCCGCCAACTCGTTTGGCATCATTGTTGAAAGTCTGTGTTATATGCCAGGCTATGGTGTCAGCGACGCTGCCACCACGCTTGTGGGGCAGAGTATGGGAGCTGGGCGGCATGAGTTGATGAAGCGTTTTGCATGGCTCTCAGTGGCTCTCGGCATGGGCATCATGACATTGATGGGCATAGTGATGTATGTGGGAGCCCCGTTTGCCATGGCTATTATGACGCCCTCGGAGGAAGTGCGCCTGCTTGGTGTTGAGGTGCTGCGCATTGAGGCTTTTGCCGAACCTATGTTTGGTGCTGCCATAATATGCTATGGTGTGTTTGTGGGTGCCGCCAAGACTGTGGCACCAAGCATCATGAATCTTATATCCATGTGGGGTGTGCGCATTTCGCTTGCTGCATTGCTCGCACCGAGCATGGGACTGCGTGGCGTTTGGCTCGCCATGTGCCTTGAGTTGACGTTCAGGGGAGTGATTTTCTTGATAAAACTGAAATTTTGGAAACTAAAGAAATAGTAGAACAATGGAAAAGATAATTAACATGGAAAAGATAACTAACAAGGTTTTCGGCGGAGAGCGTCCTCTCTTCGAAATTCACAACGTGGAGCTCGACCACGTTCGCATCACTTTCGGTGAATCGGGCATCAAGGAGTGCAGCAACATTGTTTGTCGCAATTGTTATTTCGAGGGCAAGTATCCGCTTTGGCATGTGAAGAAGTCGGACATACGCAACTGCTACTTTGCGCCTGGCTCACGCTCTGCCATTTGGTATTCGGACGACATGCACATGGAGGATTGCGTAATCAATGGTCCGAAGTTCTTCCGCGAGATGAAGAATCTCTCGCTCAAGAATGTCACCATCAACGACGCCGACGAGACTTTCTGGGGCATCGATGGACTGACTATGGAAAATGTGGTGCTGCACGACGGCACTTATCCATTCATGCACTGTCGCAACATCAAGGTCGACGGATTGGAGTCGGACTCGAAGTATGTGTTCCAGTACTCGCGCGACATCGAGATACGCAATGCCAAGATAGACACCAAGGACTCGTTCTGGGAGGTTGACAACGTGACTGTATACGACTCGGAACTCAACGGAGAGTTCCTTGGTTGGCATTCTCGCGGTCTGCGTCTCGTCAACTGCCACATATCGGGTGAGCAGCCATTGTGCTATGCCAAGGACCTTGTGCTTGAGAACTGCACCTTCGACCCCGAGTGCGACCGTGCCTTTGAGTATTCAACTCTCCAGGCCGACATTCGCGGACACATCAAGAGCATCAAGAATCCTGCATCGGGCCGAATTGTAGCCGACAGCATTGGCGAAATAATTCTCGACGAGAATATTAAGCAGCCTGCTGATTGCGAGATTGTTACACGTGCTTAGTAGGTATGGCTCCGAGCCGTACCACGCAAGCTGACACATCGGAGCTACTTCTTCCTTCTGTAAAAATGAATATCTTATGACTTACAATTTTTCTACCCCCACAAACCGACGTGGCACCAATTCCTACAAGTGGGACTCTGCCACAGCCGCCGACATCATCCCCCTTTGGGTGGCAGACATGGACTTCGAGACCTATCCTGCCATCACCGAGGCATTGCAGCGTCGTGTGGCTCATGGCATCTTTGGTTATACACGTGTGCCTGATGCATATTATGAGGCTGTGTGCCGATGGTTCGCCAAGCGTCACGGCTGGACAATAAGCAAGAGCGACATTATATACACCACGGGTGTGGTGCCTGCTATATCGGCGATAATCAAGGCACTGACCCTGCCTGGCGACCAAGTAATAGTACAAGGTCCCGTATACAACTGTTTTTATTCGTCAATACGCAACAACGGTTGCGAGATGGTGTCAAACTCGCTTATATATAATAAGGTAGCTATGCGCTACGAGATTGACTTTGACGACCTAGACCGTAAGCTCTCGCATGAGCGTGCCCGACTATTCCTATTATGCAACCCTCATAACCCAGGCGGACGTGTATGGACCACGGAAGAGCTTATACGCGTTGCCGAATTGTGCAAGAAGCATCATGTGCGTGTCATCTCTGATGAGATTCACTGCGAGCTGACGCTTCACGACAACCAGTATGTGCCCTTTGGCTCACTGCCAGACGAACTGTCATTTGGCTCCGTCAGCTGCTGCTCGCCGTCCAAGGCGTTCAACATAGCCGGGCTACAGATAGCCAATATAGTGTGTCGCGACGCTGAGGTGAGAGAGCGCATCGATCGTGCCATCAACCTTAACGAGGTGTGCGATGTCAATCCCTTTGGCGTTGAGGCCTTGCAGGTGGCTTATACGGATGGAGGAGGGGAGTGGCTCGACGAGTTGCGCCGATACATCTCGGGCAACTACGACATGCTACTCGATTTCTTTGCCGAGCATCTACCCGAGATGCCAGTAATGCGCATGGAAGGCACCTATCTGGCATGGGTCGACTGCTCCGTTCTCAAGGAGACGTCCGAAGAGATAGAGGAACGTCTGGTGAAGGAAAACAAGGTGTGGGTGAATCCCGGCAGTATGTATGGCAAAGAGGGCGAACATTTCATCCGCATCAACATGGCATGCCAGCGCGAGCTGCTTGAGGAAGGACTGCGTCGCTTGGCTGAAGGACTGAGAAGTAGAATTTAATCCACATTGCAGCCACTCGTCATGTAACCTCTTCTTCGCTAGTTCAGTAAAAGACATTCTTGCGTAGTACGGTTAGCATTTTTGTCTCCGATATATACGTTTTGCATTAATTTTATATAAAAATTATTCGATATTTTTCTCAGTTCTTAAATTATTGCTACCTTTGCAAGGTAATTTGTAACAAATAGGCTGAGTCGATTGTTTAATTACAAGAATTATATTGTCTAACTTTTAAAATTGACAGAAGAAACAGATAGAAACACAAGAATGAAACGCTAAAGGTTTTGCAATTATGAGAATTGCGACCTGTCAATGGGATTTAATCGGGGAAGGCACAATTCCTCGTAATCATTAACAAAGCGTTTCCGTTCTATACTTTTGATATTGAGCTTTATTGCTCTTGTTCTCTAATCATGAATACCGCCAATCATTCAACGCATGAGAACAAGTAGTAGGAAGGTTCACGCTCATAAGGCGTGGACTGTTCCTCGCTTGTTATGCGTTCAGGTCACTTGGCGGTAACCTATGATTAGACAGGCAGAGGAACGGTTGCACGTCTTTTTTTGTATACATAATCCTATTGACCATTACAGTCACTTTTTTACTAACCAGGCACACAACGCTAAAAAAACAACACAAACCGTGAGTGCCACAAATAAAATTATGTATATGAAAAATTTAAAGTATCTGTTCCTAATGCTTTTTGCCGTACTCGCGTTTGCATCGTGCGAAGAAGAAAACGAAGACCAGGAATCATTATTCTCTACCTACTTCAAGATGAGCATAACCAACTGCGAGCGCGTAGGCGATAATCTCAAGGTCGATTTCACGATGAAGAATATGTCGGGAGAAGACTTGCAGCAAGTGCAGCTCAACGGCGGCAGCGTATGGGACATGTGTGAGGACAACACCGGAGAGCAATACTATTCGGAACTTTCTCTCGGTGGAAATTGGCAGACAAGCGTGCGCACCCCGATGCGCAAGGGTGAGAGCATTACGGGATCATTCCTCATCGAAAACTTCAACGCATCCGCCAAAGCCAACAGACTCAACCTTATATTCAACTGCTCATGCCAGACTCTCGACTTCGAAGGACGCGGAGAGATTGACAACATTAAAATCGCCGACAACCGCATTCTGTTTGACGGTATATGCACCAACGACCTTGGACTTGAATATACGCTCGAGAGCGCCACAAAGAAGAACGTAGACGGAAAGAATGTTGCCGACATCACATTCACCGTGACGAATTACACCGAGCAAGATCTGTACGACTTCCAACTCACCACCGACGACGCAAGAGACAACAACAGCGAGGAATATAACTATATGGGAATATCTCTCAATGGTTACAACTTCCAGACAGGCATTGCCACCAAGCTGCGCCAGTCGGCAACACAGCAGTACACCGTCCGCATAGAGAATGTAAAGCCCAATGCCAAGACATTCAGTTTCAAACTGAGCTGTAGAGCCAACGACTATCCGTTTGGCGACTATAAGGTAGCATTCTACGATATCGCAGTAAGATAACTAAACCCTCAAAACTATGAGAAAACCATTCTATTCGATTATGGCAGCGACTCTTGCTGCCATGTCACTGACAACCCTATCGTGTAAGAACAGTGCAAAGGAGCAACCAGTCGCCAACGTTGAGCAGGCTGACACAACTGCCACCGACACCACAGCTACAGCACAGCTGGAGCAGCAGCCTGAAGCCGAAGCCGCCAAGCCCGGCGACCGCCCGACATTCCAGCTTGTAGGCAACGTGAAGACCTGCAAGTGGAAGAATGCCGACGCCAACGGAGAGACCGTCACCTACGCCTTCGACGAACAGGGCAACCTGAAGACCATCAACGGCCGCAAGGAGAATATCTCGCGCAACAAGCAAGGACTGATAGAGGGATACTCGCTCGGCGAGAACGGACTCACCAGCTATTTGTTCACCTACGATGCTGACGGTCGTGTGAAGAAGTCGTCGATGAGCGATGCCGACTCCGGCACCGACAACTACACATACAAGTACAACGCCAAGGGATTTGTTAGCTCGCGCTACTGTAAGGGCGAGATAAGTGAAATGGGGGCCGACGAACCGATAACCTACGAGGAAAACGTAACCTACGACTACACCAAGGTAGACGAGCAAGGCAACTGGACTAAGCGTACGTGCCACGGCGCCACAGGACGCGATCCGTGGACAGAGACCCGCACAATAGTATATTATTAAAAAACAAGGGGTGTCGAGCAAACGCCCGACACCCTCTAATGAAACATTGCATATGAAAAAGGGAACAAAGTGCATGATGTCAGCGCTCATCGCCGCAACAGCAATGCTGTGCTCATGCGGTAACGGTGTAGACGGCTATAATTTCTCGGGCAGCGGCGTGTTGGGAAGCATACCTGAGGCACGCGCCAAGTGCTACGAGGCATACCATTCAGAGGCTGGCAACATGAAGAAGCTTATGGAAAAGGCCCGTGACAATAACAACTCGCACGCCATCAACGTGTCGAACGAAGACTTCCTGAAGGAATTCGAAAATATGCAGAAGCGCATACACGACAAGATTGGCGACGACACGCGCAAGGCATTGGTTGACGACATGGCACGACTTGAGTCGGGCAAGGACTTCCCGCTTGAAGACAAGACAGGAATTAAATTCGGCGATTTGAACATTACCGCAAGGGTTGACACAGCCGACGCCATGGGCGGCTACATAACCGTAAAACTAAAACGCAACGACAACTCACAGGTCACTCCTGAATTGTATTATCTCGGCAAGGCTGCCGACGGAACTGTGACAGATAAAGGAATGGCACATTTCCACTCATACCAGAATTTGCAATTCACAATTGGAGAGTACAACGCTTGCTCACTTGAAGAGACTATTGAAGACAACGACAAGTATGACAAGCAGATGCATTATCTAATGTCGCTTGACAGCATCGTCACAATCGAGCTTGTCGACTACGACACCTACTTCGACTACACCGACAACCGCGCAACGACTGAAGGCGTGGGTCCGGTGACGATTGGTGCGAAGATAAGCGATATGCCAGACTCGTGCTACATATACTGCTACAAGGAAGAAATACCGGTTAACAAGCCGGACATGACCGTTTGCGAGTTCAGCGACAAAACGCACACCATCCTCTTCACCGCTATCGGCGACAGCAAGGGAAAGATAAAGAGCATCGAGGTAGAGAAACTGCCGATAAAGCTCGGCGGCAAAGTCGTAAAAACGCATTTATTCGTAAGAGACGCTGTAGAGATACTGAAGGATGCGGCTGAATGGTCGTATGACTCGGAGTCGCAGAATGCCATAGCCTCGTTCGAGGGCGGCAAGGTGACGATAAACTTCGGCAACCAAGTGTTCAACGAGAGCGGATGGGCAAAGTACCAGCAGCTGCAGAAAGGTGCAAAAGGCGTAAAGTTTGACTTCAATGACTTCAACGACTACGACACGTTCGAGACATATACAATCAAGGCTAAATAGTAACAAGAAGAAACATACAAAAAGATGAAAGCAATAACAATAATAGGCATGGCTCTGGCGCTGTCGTCATTCAGCGTGCAGAACGCCAACGCTCAGTTCTTCAAGAAACTCGGCAAGGTGGCCGAGACTGTGCTCGACGTTGCCAGCGAATCGTCGAAAACATCCAACAAGCGCAGCTTGTCAAGCAAGAACACCACGGGCAACATCCCTTATATCGACTTCAAGGTGACATCGTGCGAATACTGGGGCGACGAGGTGCTGCTGCGATTCATAGTAACCAACACCTCGACTGGTGACATCACATTCCGCCCATATTGGGGCGAAACAAACAATGCCTATGCCACCGACGACGACAACAACATCCACGCTATCAGCTTCAATGTAGGAGGCGAAGGCGGTTGGGGCGGCGAGCTGTTCAAGATGCTGCCTGCCGGTGTGCCAGTCAAGGGATACATCTCGATAAAGAAGGTGAGCACAAACTGCCGCTTCATCAAGAGTGTGCGCTTCGGCGGCATTGTGGAGGACGGCAAGAACAACCCGAAGTTCAGCTACACAATTGGTTCCAACGCTATCGAGATGTCCAAAAACACAAATGCCGACAATATATTTGTGTCGCTGCCCATTCTCCAGTACAATCTCAATAGGATTTACCGCGACAAGACCGGCAAGAATGTAATCGTAGATGCCACGGTGAAGAACATCGGAATCGACGCGTTCAAGTTGGCAGCCAGCGATGGCAGCGGACATGCTGTATACGACAGCGAGGGCAACTCCTACAAGCACACGATGACAATAGGCGGCAAAAGTATCGACAACTGGGACGGTGTAACGCTTCAGCCCGACATTCCTATGAAGGCATTAATCACAATAGAGAATGTCCCCTCAAACATTCATGAGTTTAGCATCATAAAGCACAGAACCGTATGCGGTGACAACTATTATGACATACAGATAAAAAATCTAAAGTTTTAAACGTAGAAGATAGACACTTTACTCTTGTCAACAATTATGTTGGCATCATTCGTCTTGCTGTCTCAGGTTTCGGCACAAACCGCTGACGAAGCCAAGGAGACGGCGTTGCTTCATGGCCCAGGGAGGGGTGAGGGGAGCTGTAAAGCTCTCTACAGTTAACATCGGTAAATAACATAAATTAGAGGGTGTGCATTCTATGTTTCTTTCAAGTTTTTCTTGTATAGAAACATAGAATGCACACCCTCTAATATTGTCTTGCACAGGGCATGGCGAGGACGCCATACCCTCCTATATAAGCTTACATTGCATATAACTCCCTCCCTTCTGGGGAGGGCAGGGGGATTTTTCCATCTACTCCCTAAACGCAGCAGCCTCGGCGGCTGCAATGATGTCCTCGCGACTCTGCTCTCTGGCAGAGATATGGCTGAGGTCGAACTCCGAGTCGTCGAGGTTCAGACTGCTGTCAGCCTCTGTTTGCTTGGATTCGTTGGCATTGTTCTTTGCCTCAGTCTCCTGCTCTGCGTCGTTGCGATACATCGGTGAGCGTCGTTCGCGTTTTTTCTTGTTTTTGTTCAAAGCCTCTACGGCAGCTTCGGCATTGGCTTCCACCTTTGGATTCTGTATTATGAAGTCGTCGGCCGACGTTTCGGTTGTCGGCACATTCTCCACTGGTTCCTCCTCCATCTTGGTGCGTTCGGTCTTGGCAGCAAACACCTGGTCGATGAACTGCGGTTCGCGGCGCAGTCGCTCCAGTGTGAGTTTGGATGCCATCTGCTGGCTCTCCTTCTTGCTGTAGCCCGTACCCGAGCAACCCTCTATGCCCTCAATCACCACCTGGTAGCTGAACACGGGCGACCCTGTTTTGTCCTTCTCCTGCGACAATACGCGGAAGTCTATGCGCACGCGGTTCTTCTGGCTCCATTCGATAAGCTTGCTCTTGAAGTTCACTTCCTTATATGCAACCTTGTCGATGTTTATCATTTGTGCCAGTATTCGCTTGCGCATGAACTCCATGCACGCGTTGTATCCACGGTCGAGGTAGATGGCTCCCACAAGAGCCTCGAAGGCGTTGCCTCCCATGTATGAGTTGTGCGATTGTGAGCGTCCGCTTGATAGTATCAGCTGGTTGATGCCCATTTCCTGTGCGAGGCGGTTCAGTGTGTCGCGCTGCACGAGCTTCGAGCGGGTGTTGGTGAGGAAACCCTCGCGTTTGCCAGGGAAGTGGCGGTAGACGATGTCGCCCACCGTGGCGTCGAGAATGGCATCGCCGAGAAACTCGAGTCGCTCGTTGTTTACGGGTTTGCCCTTGGCATTGCGCTTATACATGCTCTTGTGCATCAATGCAAGCTTGTAGTAGCTGATGTCGTGGGGATAGAAGCCAATTATCTGGCGCAGAGACAAATAAAGCTCCTTGTCCTTGCGGAAAGGGAGCCTTATTCTGTCAATGAGATTACTCAGCATATTTCTTGAATATTACACATGCGTTGTGGCCTCCGAATCCGAATGTGTTGCTCAGTGCAGCACGTACCTCACGCTTCTGTGCCTTGTTGAAGGTGTAGTTGAGGTTGTAGTCGATTTCCGGATCCTGATCGTCTTCCTGGTGGTTGATGGTAGGCGGAACGATGTCGTTCTTCACTGCAAGCACCGAAGCAAGAGCCTCCACAGCACCGGCAGCACCGAGCAGGTGGCCGGTCATTGACTTTGTAGAGCTGATGTTGAGCTTGTAGGCTGCCTCGCCGAACACCTGCTTGATGGCCTTAGCCTCAGAGATGTCGCCCACGTGGGTTGAAGTGCCGTGTACGTTGATATAGTCGATGTCCTCTGGCTTCATGCCTGCGTCCTCGAGAGCGTTCTCCATTACGAGGCGAGCGCCGAGACCCTCAGGGTGAGAAGCTGTGATGTGGTGAGCGTCGGCAGACAT
>CAKPZC010000058.1 GCA_934203355.1 uncultured Prevotella sp.
AATGAATTTCTTCATTCTCGCTTCTTGTACTACTTTATCTGTCTTATGTAAATCTTTTCAAAGAACTCTTTCTTTTAATGCTTTCTTCAACCAATCGTAACTCGTTTTGCTTGAGGTTTCGTTCGTTCTCGAAAGCGGATGCAAAGGTATAACTTTTCTGCTTAACTCCAAAACTTTCGGGAAAAAAAGTTTGCTTTTTGTTGTTGTTTTAACAGTTATTTACACATTTGTGTCCGTACACATTATATATAATATACATAAAAGCAGAATAGTCTATATACAAAAGCAAAAACCTCAGTCACATACCAGAAGTATGCAACTGAGGTTTCATTATTATGAATTATGCTATATTGCCTAATTATTCAGCGTTAACAAGCTGGATACCCTTCATAACAGGAGCAACAGCTGTGCGCTTCTCGTTAGACTTGATGCGAGTAGCAACACCACCCTTGTTAGCCTTAACCTTTGCAGGAGCAACACCAGCAGGAGCCTCTACTTTGAAGAGTTCCTTTACCATAGGACCATACTCACCATTAGCGTTCTTAGCAATGGCAATACCATAATACTCTTCACCTGCTTTAGCCTCGAATGTAAATTTATCTACACCATACTGGTTGTAGTTAGGATCCTCAGGACTGCCATTAAGCAGGTAATTCTTATAGAACTCTTCACCATCCTTTTCAAGCGCTCCCTTAGAAACAACCAAATCGTGGTAAACAGCAGTTTGGTCATTAGGAGTGAAGATGATTGTGTATGTCAACACCTTGCCTTGTTCTGTATCCTGTACTGATGCACCACCTGATGTTATAGCAACTTGAGCAATGCCATCGCCACCCTGCTTCTTTGTAGAAACCGGGATAGTTACGAGTTCGCCATTATTGCCTTCTACGTCAACAGGAACAACAAGCACCTCATAATCAGTACCAGGAGCCATGTCTTTCCATGTGTTTGATTCTACACCCTCGTGTGCAGCACCGCTGAACTGACGAACCATTGCCTCAATATTTGGGAAGCCAAACATTGGACCCCACTGTTCAAACTGAGCCTGTGCTTCACCCTTTCCAAATGAGCACCAGAAGTATTCAGCGCAATCGTCGTTTGGAGTAACTGTGATAGTAAAGCTGTTAGTAGTAGTCTCGTCGATTGTATAAGATACAGTCGGGTTGCCTACAGTTGCAGCCTTTGGAGTCTCGAATTCTGCGCGAGAGCCCTCACAAGGAACACCATATTCATCGTATGCAAGAGTGAACACTGTGTAAGAAGTACCTGGCTCAAGAGTCTGACCGAAACCTGTCAGTTCGGCATCAGTAAAGTCCTGATAGAACTTCTGAGTCTTCTGCATATCGAAGTAACGCGCCAAAGTATTATCATCATACTGCTTTACTGTGTTTGTAGGAAGAACGTCAATGCAATATGAGACATTTTCATTAGAACGTGTTACCGCAACGTGAAGGATATTACCTTTTTCCTCATCCTGAACAAGCTGAAGGAATTTTACCTCAGCACGCACCTGACCCTCTTGCTTTGCGAAATAGATTGAGTCAACCTTGTCAAGAGCATAAGCCTTATTTCCAGCCTTCGACATCATGATGAGTCGGTTAGGATTTTCAGTCTGTGCGTTTACGCCCATAGCCATAGCAAGACCGAGCACTATAGAGAATATTTTTTTCATTTCTTGATAAATTTAAATGATTTGTTATTTACTTTAAGGATATAAACGCCGTTAGCCAAAGAGCCAACGTTTACTGGGCTTCCGTTCCAAGCCTTGAGGTCGACAATCTTCTGTCCGCCTACGCTGTAGATAGCGGCATTGGCAGCCTTTGCAAGACCTGCAACCGAGATATTGTTGCCGTCGTAAGCCACCTGAAGTTTTGTTTCATTGTTGGCAACACCCTTGATAGATGTTTCTACACCATCGAATTTAAGCACGAGCTGGGTGTTCAACACCACCTCTTTGACGGATTTGTCGCTCATAGTGACCTTCATCTTGCCGTCAGCAAAGCTTAGCTTGCTGATATCGCCAAGACTGAAGCTTGCCACCACCTTTGCAGAGGGCGAATCGACAGCCATAAGCTTACCTTCGGCATAAGCATTGCCAGCTGCGAGCAGCGACAACAGAGCAAATGTCAGAGTAAATTTTTTATTCATAAATTGTTGTTTTAGGTTATGCTACGTTTCAATTTTCATTCAAACGCTATTACGGTTGCAAAATTAAAAAATAATATTTATTCTCCAAATATTTTGAAAAAAAATATTCCATTAAAGACAAAAAAATAGCAAAAAACAAGTTAGGAGTCTATGACATAAGCTATATACTAATGGCATAGACTCCTACAGAGATAATGGATTTTATATATTAATTAATAATGTGTTTCGGATTAGAATCGTGTCATGAATTCCACCACCACCTTGTCTTTCTCCGACCTATGAGCCACACCGCCATTCTTATAGAAATACTTCTCATAGTTCAATCGTATGTCGCTGACAAACGGTTTTTTAAGACTAAGCGTCACGCCTCCTGTAAGTCGCGAGCGTTGGGAGTCGTTTACAATAAGACTGCCAGCCTCGTTAGCCTTGCCGTTGAGATAGCGCATACCGTCGCTATGGTCGCTCATATAGTCGTAGCGAACGAGTGGTGTGACATAGCGTATGGCACTCTTAGGAGAGGTAGGAATGTCGTAGCTTGCAAACACATCTACAGCGTGGACCGCCTTAAAGGCATTGTCGGCATAGTGTTTATACAGATACTCTGCCTCGATGTGGAGTCCGTGCGACTGCCAATACATTCCAGCATCATACATCATTATGCCTACATTGTCGGGCTTTATCTTCTGTGTGCTCAGCGTTAGATTGATGCCACCGGGGAAGAACATCTGCGCCTTGGCAGAATAGTTCACACTCTTGGTCCAATAGTCCTTCTGGTTGGTGAGTCCCGAGCCATTGAAGAGTCCGGCTTCGAGAATGATGGGGAATCCAGCGTTAATGGTATAGCCTAATGCAGCACCCACATCACGCACATTGCCCACCTGCTTTGCAATGAACGAGCGGTTGGCAAAATACTGTTGATGTGGCGAACGGTGGGCATCGATAGTGAACGGCACACGCATCTGTCCGATTGTGAACTGTAGTCCCTTGACAGGCTTCAGTCGGGTGTAAGCATCGAGCATCTTTATCTTGCCCTCGTCACAGAGGTCAATCTCTGCCTTATATAATATAATAGGTGAAAGCCGTCCGTCGACACTAATTCTGGCATTGCGCACCTCGAAGCGTCCCTCGCCCTCCTCGGTTTGGTATTCATACTTTGAGCGGATGGTTCCGTGCACATTTACTGGCGACGGTTGTTCTGACTCTTGTGCCATGCTGCTAATTGAAGCGAGACACAACAAGAGTGTAGACATAAATGTAGCTTTTGTCTGTTTCATTGTTTTTTGCTTGTTTTTATTTCCGCTGCAAAGTTCATATTATTTTATTGTCAAATGGTGTCAAAGATATTACAGTTTTGTTACAAGTTACGAGTAGACTATAACTCATAGACAAACTGCAAGATAATATTACGACAAAAAAATCTATATAATTTAATTAAAAATATTACTTTTGTAGAATATAACTAAATATCAATATACGATGAGAAAATCATTACTATCATTTGTGCTTACACTACTCACGGGAGTATTGTTTGCACAGCAACCTACAAGAGTTGATGTTGCCGAAGGCACACTCGAAGGCATCAACCTATCTGGCATTAAGACATTCAAAGGCGTTCCATTTGCAGCTCCTCCTGTCGGCGAACTTCGATGGAAAGCCCCTCAGCCTGTAGAGAAATGGCAGGGTGTGCGCCAAGCTAAGGAGTTCGGTCCAAACCCTATGCAGGAGAATATCTTCGGCGACATGAACTTCGGCACGAAGAAGATGAGCGAGGACTGCCTGTATCTGAACATATGGACTCCGGCAAAGACGATGAACGAACATCTTCCGGTGCTCATCTACTTCAACGGCGGCGGACTAATGGCAGGTAGTGGCAGCGAACCACGCTATGCTGGCGACGCTATGGCACGCAAGGGCATCATCTCCGTGACAGCCAACTATCGCGAGGGCATCTTCGGCTTCTTCGCACATCCGCAGCTCTCGAAGGAGACATCCTATAAAGGCTCCGGCAACTATGGCTTCCTCGACCAAGTGGCTGCCATCAAATGGATAAAGGACAACATAGCAGCCTTTGGCGGCGACCCCAACCGCATCACTATCGTGGGCGAGTCGGCAGGCTCAATGTCGGTAAGTGCGCTTATGGCTTCGCCTTTGTGCCAGGGTCTGTTTGCCCAGGCAATGGGTTCGAGCGGTTCGGTGATCGGTATGAAGAAGGTTGCCACCCTAAAGGAGGCTGAGACCAAGGGCTTGGAAATAACTAAGAAGATTGGCTGCAAAGACATCAAGGGCCTGCGTGCGCTGCCAGCTGAGGAGCTTATGAAGAAGGCAAGCGTGAAGAGCGTGCCCATTTACAACATCGACGGATACTTTTGGACAAAACAGCCTTACGACGTATTTGCTGATGGCGAGCAGACAAAGGTGCCATTGCTCATCGGAGGCAACAACCAGGAGATGAATGCCATGTCCCTTCTCTATGGCAAGGCCTTGACGGTGGAGAACTTGAAGAATGCCGTAAAAACTATCTTCGGTGACGCTACCGACGAACTCTTCAAGCTCTATGGCCTCAACACGGATGCCGACGTGATGAAGCAGCCGGGCAATGATCTTGCTGGCGACCTCTTCCTCGACTACTCCACATGGAAGTGGGGCAACATGCACAAGCTCACCGGCGGACAGCCCGTATATCGCTACCGCTACTGTCATCCACGTCCCAACATGGTATTGAAGGATAAGGTCGCAGGATTGGCTGGCGGCGTGCAGGACAAGACTTCCGACACTCCAGCTGCTCCTAAGAACATTGGTGCAGTACACTCTGCCGACATAGAATATGCCATGGGCACATTGCCCACTAATCGCGTGTACGACTGGCAACCGGAAGACTACATCGTATCGGACATATTCAGCAACTACTATGTGAACTTTGTTAAGACTGGCAATCCTAACGGCCTTGGCTTAGTTGACTGGCCTACAACAAACGACAAGGCAGTAGCCCCTGTACTGCAAATTGATGTGAACACATATGTAAAGCAGAATCCAGACATGGAGAAGCGTTACGAAATTATGGACAAACTCTTTTGGAAATAAAGAAACAAAAGAATGAGCAACAAAAACACTACAATCCAACAACTGAAGCGTATACTCTTCTCGCTTCTGTTGCCCGTAGCAATCACAACAGCCCTTCCTTGTCAAGCACAGACAAATACATCCAAACAGTCACATCAGCTGCGTGTGGCATCCTACAACATACAGCATGGTGTGGGTATGGACCAAAAGCTCGACTATAAGCGCATAGCCGACGTGCTGCATGGCATCAATCCCGACGTTGTTGCCGTACAGGAGGTTGACAGTATGACTCGTCGCACCGACAATACCTACTCGCTCGGCGAAATAGCCGACCACATGAGCTACTATGCATCGTATGCTCCAGCCATAAGTTTCGATGGTGGCAAATACGGCATTGGCATCCTCTCGCGCAAACGTCCTATCAGACTTGAACAGCATGCGTTGCCAGGACGCGAGGAAGCACGAACGCTGCTCGTGGCTGAGTTTGACGACTATGTGTTTGCCGCAACCCACCTCTCGCTCACCGAAGCCGACCTTATGGCATCGTTAAGCATCATTGAGGACATTGCAAAGAAATGCAGCAAACCGTTCATCATAGCAGGCGACCTAAACGCCCTACCCGATTCGCCCTTCATAAAGCAGTTGGAGAAGAAATTCTATATATGCAACCACAAGGGTAAATCATGGCCAGCCGACGATCCTAAAGAATGTCTCGACTACATTGCCGTGTACAAGAGACATAACGATGCACACCAGTCCACAACTGCCAAGAAAAGAAAACAACGTCCAAACGTTGGCGAACCTGCCGTGACACTTCACTCGGAGGTCGTGAACACTCTCGCCTCCGACCATCGCCCGATATTTACCGACATCATATTGGCTAATTAAGTTGAGCAAGGTACAAGGAGACAAGGTACAAGATACAAGTTGACAAGTTGACAAGTTGACAAGGAGATATGCTTTTCTTGATAATAGTCGTTTGCAAGGATTAAACAAGTAAGGCTAATCTCCTTGTTTATTTGTCTAATAGTTTACTTACAGCCTGTCGAAGACATGCGAAACTAGAGTTGTATAATATTGAATATGACGAGAAGTATGTGTTTACGGATTTGTAAAGATGGGAAAAACAATAACGTTTGCAAAGACGTGAAAACAATGGAGTTTGCAAAGACGTGAAAATAATGACGTTTGCAAAGACATGAAAACAATGGCGTTTGCAAAGACGTGAAACCAATGACGTTTGCGCAAAGACGGGCTGAAAGCCCAATATTTCCATAGCCCAGGGCATCGCCCTGGGTAAACGGATACAAAACCGAACAACGCGCCCTGTAAGGGCAACTATAAAAATAATGGAATATTAAAGTTGCCCTTACAGGGCGCATTGTCGGTAAATGCCTTATACCCAGGGCGTTGCCCTGGGCTGTGGAGAAGTTGCCCCTTCGGGGCGCGCAACTAATAACAATAACGACAAGGAGGAAAACGAATGAAACAAGGATGGGAATATAAGAAGTTGGGAGAAATAGGTAATATAGTGACTGGTTCAACTCCATCTACCAAAGATGAAATGAACTATTCACCAAGGGAATATTGTTTTGTTAAACCAAGCGATTTACCTTCACAAGGAATAGCCATGATAGAAGAAACTGAATATTATGTATCAAGCAAAGGACTTTCTAAATCAAGAGTTCTCCCTACAGGAAGTGTATTAGTTTCATGTATTGGCAGTATTGGAAAAATTGGCATTTTAACAAAAGAAGCATGTAGTAATCAGCAGATTAATGCAATAATACCTAAAAATGATATTAATTCAAAATTTATAGCATATTCTATTTATGCTTATAGGTTTTTATTAGAATCAATAGCAAATGCTCCTGTTGTTCCTATAATAAACAAAACTGATTTTTCAAAAATTCAAATCCCCATCCCTCCCAAGTCCACCCAACTCTCCATTGTCTCCGAACTTGACAAGATTAACGAGTTGATTCGTCTAAAGAAGGAGCAACTGAAAGATTATGACAACCTCGCACAAAGCATCTTCTATGAGATGTTTGGAGACCCCGTGGAGAATGAAAAGGGATGGGAGGTGAAAAAGTTGGGTGATGTCTGTGTAAAAATAACAGATGGAGACCATATGCCTCCTCCCAAATCAGAATCAGGAATTCCATTCTTGACAATTTCGGATATAAATAAAGAAACACGAGAGTTGGATTTTTCTAATACATATTTCGTCCCTATAGAATATTACAATAATCTAAAAGAAGAAAGAAAAGCGAAGCTTAACGATTTGTTGTATACAGTAACAGGTTCATATGGAATTCCTGTAATTGTTAAAGACGAAAGACAATTCTGTTTTCAGCGACATATCGCTCTAATAAGACCACAAAAAGAAGTTTTATCTACTTACTTTCTTTGTTATTGGGTTTTGTCTGCAGCAGTTAAATCAATGGCTGATAAAGTAGCAACTGGTATTGCACAAAAAACTGTAGGTTTAAATTCAATAAGAAAGTTTGAGATTATCCTCCCTCCTCTCCCCCTCCAACACCTCTTTGCCCAGCGCATCGAGCAGATAGAGCATCAGAAGTCAGCGGTTCAGCAGTCGATAACCGACCTTGAAACCCTCCTCGCCTCTCGCATGCAACATTGGTTTGAGTAATGGAAACGTAAGAAGAGGATGTATCGATAACTCTGAAATGTTACTTACTAAAAAAAATGTTTTTATGAAAAAAGTGACATAAGTGACATGAACGCCGCAAAGCGCTCATTGCCAGATATTTAAGGCATGGTAGATACATGTCAGATTCGAGCAAAAAAGTGGAAATGTGACATACTGAGAAAAATATGTGCCAGCCTGAAGTTTGAGACATCCATTGTTTTGGGGTCTGGTAGAAAGCATTTTGGGTTCTGGAAGCAAGCGTTTTGGGTTCTGGTAGCAAGTGTTTTGGGTTCTGGTAGCAAGTGTTTTGGGTTCTGGTAGCAAGTGTTTTGGGTTCTGGTACCAAGTGTTTTGGGCTTCTGGAGCAGTTATGCCACATAATATTACGTATGAACCTTTTTTGTTCGTTCAAACGACGCATTATTTTTGCAAAAGTTTGATTATTCTGATTTATTGCTGTATCTTTGCCATAGACTATAATACAATCAGTTATGAGACAATCAGAAGAACGATATATCAGTTTGCTGACCGATTTCGGCTTTAAGCGAATCTTCGGTACGATTCCCAACAAGGAGTTGCTTATCAACTTTCTCAACTCTCTCTTCAATGGAGAGGAGGTGATAAAGGACGTGAAGTATCTCAACAGCGAGAATGTGGGCGATGTATACACCGAGCGCAAGGCAATATTCGATGTCTATTGCGAGAACGAGCAAGGCGAAAAGTTCATTGTAGAGATGCAGAACGCCTACCAGACATACTTCAAAGACCGGTCGCTATTCTACTCTACCTTCCCTATAAGAGAACAGGCTCCGAAAGGATCCGACTGGAATTTCTGCCTTAAAAAGGTTTATGTCGTTGCATTGCTCAATTTCAAAATGAGTGATGAAGCTTTCGACAATTCGGACACTATCCACACAATAGCCTTAATGGACACCAAAACCAACAAGGTATTCAATGCCAAGTTGATGTTCAAGTATGTTGAAGTCGGTCGATTTGACAAGACCGATGAGGAGCTTACATCATTATCTGATAAATGGATGTATGTGCTTAAAAACCTCTCACGACTCGACAATCGCCCGTCATCTTTACGTGAAAAGATATTCACAAAACTGTTTGATGCTGCAGCTATCGCCCGATTCTCCCCTACAGAATTGCGTGAATACGAAGACAGTCTCAAAGCTTATAGGGACATTAAGAACTCGTTGGACACAGCAAAAGAAGAAGGACGTGCTGAAGGAAGAGAAGAAGGACGTGCTGAAGGCATTGCAATGGTTGCAAAGATGATGTACGCCAAAGGAATGGACATTGATGTCATTGCATCAATGACCGGATTGAGTACTGACGAAGTGAAAAGTCTGTGCCGACAATAAAGAAAACGAAAGAATCCTAACAACAAGAACAACATTACCAATCTATAATTTAGACCGGATAATGTTGTTCTTGTTGTTTTTTTTGTTTACCCCAATTAGAATATTATGCCACTTTTTTTCGGTTATCAAACTGCGCTGCTATTCATCTGAAATGCTTTCATTGAACCAAACCGCGTTATTAGGAATAATAGAATTATTTAACGCGACAAAGGTACATAAATTTGATGAATTATGAGCAAATTTATGAATTTAAGAATAAGATTTATCCCGAACGAATCCCGAACGAATCCCGAAGAAATCCCGAAGAAAAAATATAAGAAGAAAAAAAGTAACAGTTAAGTATTCATTACATATATTTGGAGGGTATGTCATCCCTGCCATACCCTCCAAATATGAATACAAACTGATACTTGCTTTTACTTGCGCTTAGCCACGGTTGCCACACGGCCATTCATCGGAGCCATGCCCTTGGCAACACTTGCCTTTGCAGAAGCCTTCACGGGGAAGGTGCGCGAGAGGATGTCCCAGTTCTCTTCCTCGCCGAGGTGTGAGTGGAATGATGCACGAGTGACAGTTGTGCCATATTCGTCGGTCACGGCAAACGCTGCCACATACCATCCACGCTCATCGTCGGTGAAATCCTTTTTATAAGTGAGAGTATTGCCGAGAGCTTTTACAGCCTCTGTTACATCCTCCGCCTTGTCGGTAGTAGCCATATAGTCGGCCCATGCCTCAGAAGGTTGGTTGTACTTGTAGTCGTCGCCTTCCTTGATTTTCATGAGTTCGTTGAGCGCGTCGTCCCAGTCGTTCTGCTTCATCAGCAGCATCTTGGCTGACTTAATCTCCTGAGCCTTCGACTTGATGTTATACTGTATGGCAAGTTTTCCGTCAACACACATCTTGTTGGTGATGTCCACCACGGGACAATCGTTGCTTACGGCAGGTTTGATGTGCTGGTTCTTTATTTCCACCTTCACCCAGTCACCATTTTCGTCGACACCAAGCGCATAGAACGAGTAGTCGTTCTCCTTCTCAACGTTCCACACATGCATTTCGTCGGGGAGAGAGCTCCATTGGTCGCGAGTGAACTCGTTGGCTTGAGTGAACATGAGATAGTCGTAGCCATAGAGGTTGATGAACTCGTCGATAGAAGCAGATGTACCAAACACAAAATACATGGTATTGATGCCCTCGCCCGACTGCACGTCGAACCAAGCATGACCATCATTGTTCACACCCTTATACTCTACTGTAAAAGTCTCGTTGCTCACACCTGGATCCTTTGTGCGCACCATCGTGTAGTTGATGTCGTTGTCGAGCTCTGGCTCGTCGTCCTTAAACGATATGCCTGCTGTGACGAGATAATAATCCTGTCCGCCAGGTATGAAGTTGGTGCTACCAAATGAATCCTGCTCTCCATCCTTGATGGTGAACGACTGCGATCCCATGGAAACATCGCCATATCCAGCATAAATCAGAGTGCGGAAGATGTTGTCGAGAGTCGCCTTGTCGTTCTCGTCGAAGTAGTTGTTCATCTGTATGGCGAGCAGCTCCACATACGACTTCTTGAGCAGCACATGACTGTAGACCTTGTCAGCCGACTTAGTCTCCACCTTATACGACACGTAGTTCTTGCCCGTCTCTGTGGATGTCACCTCCACTTCCTTCTGTTCGGGCACTCCCTCGGGACGTCCGAAAGCGATATAGTCGTCGGTGCCGAGCTTCACCGTCTCAACAGTCTGATCGCCCTTGTTGAGCATAACCTTCTGCTGCGCCTGTGCGTTGCACGCGAAAGAGGCGGCAGCGAGTATGATAGCTGAAAATATTGTCTTTTTCATTGTCTTTTATCTCCTTTACTTTGTAAGTTTTGTGACCTCACCCTCATAGTGTCCCTTAATGTTGCCTCCGAACTTGCTTGCTCCGAACACCATGAAGTCGAAGTTGCCCTTTCCGGCGTTGAGTGTAGCCTTGATGTTACCGCCTACTGCTATAGATGTGACAGGGTCGCTTGTTGTAGCCTGGCAATATGTATCACCGCCGTATGCGACAGAAAGCATGGCGTTGATGTCGGTGCCAGAGAATCCGTGGGTCATGTCGTCGTTGATGAAATCATCGGGCACGGTGAGCACGATGTCGGCGTCGCCCATTCCCTCAACAGTTGTCACGCCCTCCTTGCTTGAGAGGTATACGGTGTACATGTCGCGGTCCTCGTCGCTGCTGTCAACCACTACCAAGCACGACTTAAGTGTGACGGGCTCGCTGCCAGCCACGGTGTACTCGCTTGGCAATGTGAGGTCGTATACGGCAGGAGTGCCACGGTAGAAAGCCTGGAAGCTGCGGTTGCCCTCATTGCCCATGTTCTCAACGTCGATGGTGAGGGTGTAGCTTCCGTCGCCACGGTCGAGCACACTCACGTAGCCAGTAGCATTGCCTGTCATGCCATTGCTGAGGGAGATCTGCTGCGGGTTGTTGATGTCGCTCACGTTGTCGTAGAAAGTAAGCTCATACTCGCGGTTGCCGTTGATGTCTATGTCGGTGCCGTCCATCTCCTTTGTGGGCACGAAGAGGCGTGCATAGTAATAGGTGTTCACAAGGTCGTTAGCCTTGTCGATATTGCCTGGAGTAAGATAGAAGGCAATGCCATCGGCCACCTTCTCCTGGAAAACTGTGCGCAGTTCCATGGTCTTGCCGTCGACATTGAAGAAATATGGATTCTGAGCCTCCTCGGCATATCCACCCTCATACTGTCCCGAGAAAGCCTCGCCACTCTCAAGAGGCTGGCATTCGAAATTCACCTTCAGTTTGTCGTCCTCCATATTCACATAGAGTGAGCCGTCGACAAAGTAGTCGCTCCAATCGTCATACGACAGCACGATGGGTTCGTAGTCGTCGTCCTCTTCATACTTCACGGGGTCCATATACATCATTTGGAAGAAATCCTCTTCCTCGTCAAACTCGTCGGCAAAGGTGCTGAATGTTATGTTCTCGTCGAGCAGGCTCGGCGACATCACAATTTGCACATACTTGTCGGTAGCCACCTCGGCCACAGAGCCAACATTCTCCTGTACCGAAAGATACACATACACAAACTCGCCCTGATAGGTAACAAGAGCCGACTTGAGATTGACAACCTCGTCGCCCACGACCAATGAGTTGCCCTCCATCACAGCCTTCTTGGCAAATGTAATGTTGTCAACATCCTTGCCCACCTCATAGGCAGACACGATACGTCCATTCTTAACGACAAATACGCTGTCGGGCGCTGCCGCCTTTGCTGCCATAGTCTGCATAGCAAACCCCATGAGCATGGCAAAAAGGAATAATATTTTTCTTTTCATTATTGTTTTGTCTTGTACGTAATAAATTCTTAAAAAGCGTAAACACTATGCCATACAGAAGACTATCGCTTCATCATTTTGAGCGACTGTCCGTCGGCCTTGGCGACGTATACTCCACTTGCAAGAGCCGAAACGTCGATTGTGGCTTTGCCTCCGCTTGCCACAGCCTTGGCAATCTCAGCTCCATCTGCTGAATATACAGCGAGCGTCTTGCCGTCAGCGATGCCATCGGCTGTAATTGTCTTGCCATTGTAACGAATTGTTATTGACTGCTGATTGCCAGGCTTGGCTACAGATGTTGCTACAGACTTAAGCTCAATCTTGTCGATGTCGGCAATCTTATGGGCTGCAACTGTCGAACCGTCGGCTGCCAAAAGCGACACGTCGTCGCCCGACACCATGAGTTTTGCCACCTGCGACATCTGCACCTCATGAGGCGTGCCGTCGAGGTAAAGCACGTTTACCTTGCCGTCCTGGGCTGTCGCCGTTAGCGATATGCCACAGAATAAAAGGGCTGAAAGGAAGTAATTTTTAATCATAATTAATTATTTTAAGTTATTCAACAGGTACAAATTTAACAAATTAAAATAAGCCAAGCAATAAAAAAACAATATTATTACGAAAAAGGGGTATGATTACGAAAAGAGGGTGTGTCAAAATAGGAGTTAACGGAAGTTTGGGCTTCGCCCGAAGTTAACGGAAGTTAGCGGACATATGTATA
>CAKPZC010000059.1 GCA_934203355.1 uncultured Prevotella sp.
GCCAAGCAAACTGCCATAATGTTGACAGCCACAATAGTCATGAGCATATGGTTATTAATAGAAATAGGCTTTCATCTGATTGCTATAAATGCCGATACCGACATGTGGTTTGTGTACTACTATGGTGGTGGCACAGGAGCCTTCATTGGTGTGGCTGTTGCATGGTGGATTTACCAAAAGATGCAAAAGACCAATGACGAAATGATAAAGCAGATTGAGGAGATTTCCAAAGAGCAATAAATAAAAAGAAAAAGCCCAATATCTTCCATAGCCTTTAAAACAGAGCGAAGTGTGGGTATAAATAATTTTGTACAAAGACTTTGGCATACGATTTTTTGTTTGTAACTTAGCGTTTTTAATTTGCTAAGTTACAAACAAATAGAATTAGAATGAAAATTACAGTATTCTGCTCTGCCAACGAGCACATCGACTCCAATTATTTTCGTATGACAGAGGAATTTGGCCGATGGATGGCCGAGAACCACCACGACCTTATATTCGGAGGAACAAACCAAGGACTAATGAACTGCATAGCCAAGGCCGTACATGAAGGTGGCGGACGTGTCATTGGTGTTGTGCCGTCGCTTGTGGAGAAAGGAGGACGAATGTCTGACTATATCGACATTCACTTCCCTACCGACAATCTTGCCGATCGCAAGAGTCTGATGATTGAACAATGCGATGTGGTGGTAGCTCTGCCAGGCGGTGTTGGCTCACTTGACGAAATATTTTGCGTGGCAGCTTCGAAATGTATTGGCTATCACTCCAAAAAGGTAATCCTCTACAACATGAATGGATTTTGGAACGCCCTCATTGCCTTAATGGATGATCTCGACAATAAGGGAATGATACGTGGAGATTGGCACAACATGATCGAGGTGGCTAATGACTTTGAAGAACTGAAAGCAAAACTTCAATAAACGAAAAGCACACTTTGTATTGGCATAGTCTAAAAAAACGGAGGCAACAATCATTTCAAAAAAGAAATGGCTGTTGCCTCCGTTTTATATTTATATTAGTTGCTATTATGCGTTAGGCTGCTGAGCCTCCTCCTGTCGCTGCATTTCAGGAATCTGTCCACGCATAAGGATACTACATGTGCGGTTGTTCATGTCGTTAACCATCGAGTCAAAGAGTTTAGCACTCTCGAGCTTGAAGATAAGCAACGGATCCTTCTGTTCGTACGAAGCGTTCTGCACACTATGACGCAACTCATCAAGCAAACGCAGATTCTCTTTCCAAGCGTCGTCGATAATATGGAGCATCACGGTACGCTCAAACTGCTTCACAACATCCTTGCCCTCTGTGCGATATGCCTCCTTGAGATTGCAAGGAATATTATATACGCGCTTGCTATCAGTGATGGGCACCATGATACGCTCATAAATTGCGCCCTGGTTTTCCTCTACTTCCTTAATGATAGGCCATGCTACAGACTCTATGCGGTCGGTCTTGCGCTTGAACGTTGCCATTGCGTCCTGGAAGGCACGCTCCTCAAGGTCGGCACGTTTAGTGGCATCAAACTCCTGCTCTGTGAATGGACACTCCATGGCGAGAACCTTAAGGAACTGCTCGCGGCAACCCTCAAAGTCGTTGGTCTCGATGATGTTCACCACACGGTCCCAAATAACATTAGTGATGTCCATACCGATGCGCTCACCCATGAGAGCATGGCGACGCTTCTCGTAGATTACGGTGCGCTGCTTGTTCATCACATCGTCGTATTCGAGCAAGTGCTTACGTATACCGAAGTTGTTCTCCTCAACCTTCTTCTGAGCGCGCTCGATACTCTTCGAAATCATCGGGTTCTCAATACGGTCGCCCTCCTGGAATCCAAGTTTGTCCATGAGGCTTGCAATACGCTCTGATGCGAACAGACGCATGAGCTTATCCTCAAGCGAAACGTAGAATACAGAGCTACCCGGGTCGCCCTGACGTCCAGCACGTCCACGAAGCTGACGGTCAACACGACGGCTCTCATGGCGTTCTGTACCAATAATAGCAAGACCACCAGCATCCTTTACCTCTTTTGTTAGCTTGATGTCGGTACCACGACCAGCCATATTAGTGGCGATGGTCACAGCTCCGAGCATACGCTCCTCCTTATGCTTATTACCATCCTCGTCCTCGATAATGGTCATTCCCATTGTGCTGCGTCCTGCCTCTGCTACGATGTCAGCCTCCTTCTTGTGAAGCTTGGCATTAAGTACCTGATGTGGAATCTTGCGCATAGTAAGCATCTTGGAAATAAGCTCCGAAATCTCAACCGACGTTGTACCCACAAGCACTGGACGTCCACTGTTTCTCATCTCTACGATTTCTTCGATAACAGCAGCATACTTCTCGCGTGCAGTCTTGTAAACACGGTCGTCAAGGTCCTTACGCAGGATAGGACGATTGGTTGGAATCTCTACTACATCGAGTTTATAGATATCCCAGAACTCGCCAGCTTCGGTAGAAGCAGTACCAGTCATACCAGACAGTTTGTGGTACATACGGAAGTAGTTCTGCAGAGTGATGGTAGCGAATGTCTGTGTGGCAGCCTCAACACGCACGTGCTCCTTTGCCTCAACAGCCTGATGCAAGCCATCGCTCCAACGACGTCCTTCCATGATACGACCAGTTTGCTCGTCGACAATCTTCACCTCTCCATCCATAACAACATACTCATCGTCCTTATTGAACATGGTGTATGCCTTAAGCAACTGCTGAAGAGTGTGAACACGTTCTGACTGCACTGCATAGTGATTGAGCAAGTCGTCCTTCTTGTCAAGACGCAGCTGGTCGTCGAGTCCTGTTTCTGTTTCAAGAGCAGAAAGCTGAGATGTGATATCAGGAAGCACGAACAACTCGCTGTCGTTTACCTGATTTGCAAGCCAAGCTGTACCCTTGTCGGTGAGGTCACAACTATTGAGTTTTTCGTCAACAACGAAGAAGAGTGGCTCCACAGCCTCAGGCATGCGACGGTTGTTGTTCTCCATATAGAACTCCTCTGTCTTGAGCATACCCGCCTTGATACCCTCTTCCGAAAGATATTTGATGAGCGGTTTGTTCTTAGGCAGAGCCTTATGCGAACGATATAGGGCAATGAATCCTTCGTCAAGTTTCTTCTGGTCGCCCGTCTTTTGTCCCTCATTGATGAGCTGTTTTGCCTCAGCGAGATATTGTGTAGCGAGCTTACGCTGTACGTCAACGAGTCGCTCAACAAGCGGTTGATACTCCTCAAACATCTGGTCGTCGCCCTTGGCTACTGGACCTGATATAATAAGCGGTGTACGTGCGTCGTCAATAAGCACCGAGTCAACCTCGTCGACAATGGCATAATTGTGCTTGCGCTGCACCAGGTCGGCAGGCGATGTTGCCATATTGTCGCGAAGATAGTCGAAACCAAATTCGTTGTTTGTTCCAAAAGTGATGTCAGCCATATAGGCACGACGACGCTCAGGAGAGTTTGGACGGTGCTTGTCGATACAATCCACCGAGAGTCCATTAAACATATAGAGCGGTCCCATCCACTCAGAGTCACGCTTTGCAAGGTAGTCGTTAACAGTTACCACATGAACGCCATTGCCTGTCAAAGCATTGAGGAATACTGGGAGTGTAGACACAAGGGTCTTACCCTCACCAGTAGCCATCTCGGCAATTTTACCCTGATGAAGCACAATACCACCAAAGAGCTGAACGTCATAGTGCACCATTTCCCACTTGAGGTCGTTGCCGCCTGCTGTCCAGTGGTTATGATAGATAGCCTTGTCGCCATCAATGGTGATGAAATCGTTCTTGGGATTCTGTGCAAGCTGCAAGTCGAATTCTGTAGCAGTCACTACAGTCTCCTCGTTCTCAGCAAAACGGCGTGCTGTATCTTTGACGATAGAGAATGCCACAGGCATGATTTCGTCAAGAGCCTTTTCATAGAGGTCGAGCACCTCCTTTTCGAGTTTATCGATAGCATTAAATATCGACTCACGCTCGTCAATCGGGGTTTCTTCAATCTTAGCCTTTAGCTCGGCTATCTTCTCTTTCTGCTCTTTGGCTGAGTTCTGCACATACTGCTGTAGTTCCTTCGTGCGCGCACGCAGTTCGTCGTTGCTCAGTTTCTGAATCTCGGGATAAGCTTCCTTCACCTTGTTTACGAGAGGCTGTATGAGCTTCATGTCCTTTGACGACTTGTTGCCGAACAAAGACTGTAGAAATTTGTTGAAATTCATTGTATATTTTGTTTTTGTTTTATGCTTGTTTGTGAAATTGGGTGTAAAATTACTAATTTTTTTCCAAATACCGCCACTTTGCCACCTGTAAAGCAGTCAAAGTGTGGCTTTTATGTGGAATCTTATCTTAATGGAGCCACAGAACAAGCATTTGGCGCACGTATACGTATTGCCTTTGCGATAGTCGGAGCTATACGGTCAACTGTCGCAGGTGTAGTGACGCGCTGAGGTTTCACTCCTGCTCCATAAAGAATAATGGGGAAGGGTATGAAAGCCGCACGCGAGAAAAAGCTTTCGTTATTATCTTCATTTACAATCTGCCATCCTGGAGCTGTCTCTATAATAAGATCGCCACTTACCGATGGGCTGTATGGACTTGTCGACACGCTACGCACGCCTGCCGACTGTATCAATAGTTCCTTCGAACGGGTTATAACATCAGAGTAGCTGACATGACGCTGTTCAAGGAGCTGACGATCAAGGTATATCTGATTGTGGAAACATGTCTCCACATATTTTGCCTGTCCGTATATTGCTCCAAGATACATATTAAGGAGTGTGGCTGTGCGATTTATATAGACAGTGCCAGTGGGTATACGGAATCGCTGGTAGTCAACTCTCTGTTCGTCAATATAGCCTGTACTTGTAAGTACAAACATCACGTGGTCCGACCCAACTTTTGTTTCTATTCGCTTTATTAGAGAAGCAATCGTACGGTCGAGACTCACATAAATATTTTCCATCTCCGACTGCCATATAGTAGCGTCAGTACCTTTTGCCGACAAAGTCACCGACAACATGTCGGGAGTATTGTCGTTGCCCATGCCCATACTATTGACACAGGCAACCGACATCTCTGCCACTGCATCGTTGCCCGTAGTCTGCGACTTGCGCGAAGTATTATTACGGCTGCGCACAAACGCCTGTGCACTCTTGGAATAATAGTTGGATGTAAACCACTGGTTTTCCTTTTCGTTAAGCCAGAAGGCTCCATCAGCGGCATGTCCCGCCGATAGCACTGCCGCATCCTTATCTTGAGCCACAGCATAGACTATAGCTGAGCCCTTGGTCGAGATTTTCAACTCGTCGCCTACAGTTGAAGTAGCCATCTTTTGTGGCGATGTGCCGTAAATCTCGTCATCGGTACACATCACCGGACGCAATGTATTGCGGTCGAGCCATTGTGTGCCAACTATATTATTATAATGTGGAGTTGTGCCTGTAGCAATAGAGGCTATGGCTGAAGCACGGTCGACAGGCGAGAAAGGGTAGCTTGCTGCCTCGTAGACACAACCATGCTGAAGCAGACGCTTGAAACCGTCATCACCATAGAGCGGCGAGAAATGCTCAATATAGTCGGTACGCAATTGGTCGACGGCAATATTTACAACCAACCTTGGGGCTGGCTGTAGACTTTGTGCCGAGAGCTCAATTCCGCTGAGCAACGTTAGCAATATTATTGCAGATAAGTGTCTGTTCATTATTATTGTTTTCTTGATTTATAAATCTTATACGTATTTCTGAGTAGCAAAGATAATGCCACAATTTCCATCCCCTCGGCATACGACTGTACAAAGCTTCCTACCAACATCAGTATCAAGCACACCGTAAGCAGGATTGTCCACGTAGACACTCTCCGTTTGCGCAGGGCTTTTGTTGCTGGATAGACAGCCACAAGGGCGAGGGGATTGAGCAGCAATATCTGTAGATTAAGACTAACAGTGGGATGTTGAGAGAACACCATCGCCAACAGTATAAGTCCACAGACACCACATACCAACATCAACAGCATGTCCAACCACCACAAGTTAGCCCCACTTGCCATCTCAAATCCTGTAGCAACCACCACAACAAGGACTATCAACACCATGCACACAAGTGGCGAGACAGGAATTCCATCACTACCCACCCCATTGACGTGGGGCAATATCCAAGTATCCGAGGTGACGAGTTGTCTAACTGCGCCATTGGGAGTCGTTATTGTTGCATGTGCAAAATCCTCAGCAAGACGCTCTGGCAAGAATTGCTGCTCACTTCGCGAGGTTGACATATCGGCTTTTACACCGAGCAACATGTCGTTTCCGAAACGTGCCCACCTATGTGTCTCGTTATACTGATGAATCATCTTGCGAAAGGTAAGCCCTTCAACTGCGACTCCCTTATAATTCACCTTGCCTTGTATGTGCGACACAAGAATGTCGCGTGCACGTGTCGTACAGTTGTCGTAGAAATAATTATATCGATAAACCTTATTCTCGGGCTGATAGTTGCGGTCAATTGCCTCAACAATAGCCATCTTTTCACTGGGTGTCAGGTTGAGCACCTGTTGACGCACACCGCAACCAGACGGAGCATAATGCGATGCAAAATCATCAAAATACTCTATACCCATTTCGTAATCAGTAAGACCGAAAACGAAGCGAAGCACAAAATATGGCTTGCAGAATGAGAACATTCCATAGTTGACAGCGAGGTCTGTACCACGCTTAAAGTCACGATAACGTATGGCTGTATGTCCATATAGGCTATATACACTCGGGCGAGGGCCACAGGTGAGCAGACTTATCTCCACGGAATCCATGTCTGCCAACGCCGCAGAGGTCTGGCAGAAAGCTGGCTCGTTATTTGTTAATAACAGGAAAAATGCCAGCATCGTATGCATTAAAAATCTTTTAAACCGTTTCACGATGCAAAAATAACTTATATTTCTCACTTATCGTGCCTTTATTTCGTTTTTTTTCGATAATTTTGCAACCAATTATTTAAAAAAGGGGCTTTTTAGTCCTTCCGAGGCTACATGACGTATATTATATATAAGGTGTATTAAATAAACGACATGACATACAGACTTTTTTGCGTCACTTAACCTCACCAAATGAAAGATAGAAAAACAAAAGGATTTATAAAATGAAGAAAGTACTCACTACCGTCTCCATGGTTGCCGCTGTTGTGTGCGCCTCGGCTCAGAGTGGCACAAACTCGCCCTATAGTCAATATGGACTTGGCACGCTTAACGATCAGGCAGTAGGCTTCAACCGTGGAATGAACGGCTTAGGCTTAGGATTCCATGAACACAATCAAATAAATAGTCTCAACCCTGCTTCCTATGCATCCATCGACTCACTATCGTTCATCTTCGACGCTGGTATTTCCGGACAGATTACCAACTACAAAGAGGGTGGCACAAAGGTAAACGCCAAGAATGGCAATTTCGAGTATGTAGTGGGAGGATTCCGTTTGGCAAAGCACCTCGGACTCAGTTTCGGTATTCTGCCATTCTCGAACATAGGCTATGAGTATTCTAACACCGCGAAAGTGAGCAATCCTAATCCCGATGCTTCGTCGTCGACTTCTTATGTGAACACATATAGTGGAACGGGAGGACTACATCAGATATATCTCGGACTTGGATGGATGCCCATAAAGGGGCTTGCTGTGGGTGTAAACGGCTCGTATCTTTGGGGCAACTACTCACGCTCCATAACAAACTCTTATACAGATGCCTACGCCAACACACTCTCTCGTCAATACACAGCAACTGTCAACAGTTACAAGGTGGACTTCGGAGCACAGTACACGGCACGACTTTCTAAAAAAGACGAACTGACATTGGGCGTCACATTCAGCCCAGGCCACAAACTTGGTGCCGACCCCGAATGTCAGGTCATTTCACGAAACACTCAAACAGGTGTAAGCGACACTCTTACATACGGAGCTAACGCAAAGAATGGACTCGAAATTCCGACAATGTATGGCGTGGGATTAATGTGGAATCGCTCAAACCGTTGGAAGATTGGAGTCGACTACTCGCTTCAAAAATGGTCGGCTGTAGAGAGTCCACAGCTCGTATCACAAAATGGCACCACCGACTATATACTGCTCAAGGACCAGTATGCCGACCGCCACAAACTGACACTCGGAGGCGATTTCTGTCCTCAAGAGAACAGCCGCTACTTCATAAAGCGTGTGCACTACCGTTTCGGTGCTTCATACGCCACCAACTATCTGAAGATTAACAGACACGACGGTCCTAAGGAATACAGCATTAGTGCAGGTTTTGGAATTCCTATCATGAATGCCTATAACAACCGATCACTGCTCAACATATCGGCTCAATGGGTAAGACAGGATTCTAAGATGTTTGTCACCGAAAACTCATTCCGCATAAATATAGGACTCACATTCAACGAACGTTGGTTTGCCAAGTGGAAGATGGAATAAAAAAAATGAAATACAGCAAATACATTCTGGTCATTCTTTTAGTCTTAGTCTTTTTCGCCTCATGCGAGGAGCAAAAGGAACACACAGCGGGAGCAATACACGACCGCGACTCTGTGTCGATGATGACAAGCTATGGTGTGAACACACTCATATCCGACTCTGGAGTCATCAAATATCGTATTGTGACTGAAAGATGGGAAGTAAACACCGTGCGCACACCGTCGAGATGGATATTCGAGAAAGGACTCTTTTTCGAGCAGTTCGACGACAAATTCCACGTGCAGGCTTACATCCAATGCGACACAGCCTACTACTATGACCAGAAGCGACTATGGGAACTGCGCAGCCGCGTCAGCGTGCTCACCAAAGACGGTTTGCGATTCAACAGCCAACTGCTATTTTGGGACGAGCAAGCCCATGAACTCTTCTCAAATGTACACTCTAAGCTTGTCACTCCCGAACGAACACTTGAAGGCACATACTTTCGCAGCGACGAGCGCATGACACGCTACTATGTGTCCAATTCGAAAGGCTCGTTTGAGAAGGGCGACATTGCCGGAACTGGCGACACTATAGCATCAGCTCCCGACACTGTAAAGGCAACAATCCGACAGCAAGCTCTGCCACAGCGCAGAATACAGCAATAGGCAAAAATACACAATGGCACATGACGGAATAGATAGCATCATTTCCGCCGTGTGCTTTGTTCTGTTTATAATCAATACATAAAAATAGTGGACACAGACATTCCTTTATTAATCAGCATCGCGGTGACAATGGTATTGTCAGCGTTTTTCTCTGGCATGGAAATAGCTTTCGTGTCGAGCAACAGAATGCTTGCCGAAATGGACCGCGACGGCAATGTGATAACAAAAAAAATATTGTCGAAATTCTATTGTCATCCTAATGGCTTCGTAAGCACAATGCTTGTGGGCAACAACATCGTGCTTGTAGTTTATGGTATTTTGTTCGCCAAATTCTTCGACAACACCCTTTTCAGTGGACTGGAGGACGGAATGAAGGTTACAGCAGACACTCTGCTCTCAACACTTGTTGTACTTTTCACGGGCGAATTCTTACCAAAAATTCTCTTCAAGAACAATGCGAACCGACTACTTGCCGTCTTCGCAATACCTGCTTACGCTTTCTACGTACTTTTGTGGCCCATAAGCCGATTCTCAACACTTGCAGCCAAAACTCTATTGCGACTCGTTGGCATACACATGGAAAAGGAAAACGACGACGAGGGATTCTCAAAAGTAGACCTTGACTACCTTGTGCAATCGAGCATAGACAACGCTCAAAGCGACGAAGAAATCAACGACGAAGTGAAGATATTCCAAAACGCCCTTGACTTCTCCGACTGCAAAGTACGCGACTGCATGGTGCCGCGCACAGAGATAAATGCCGTTGATCTCGACGACTGCTCAACAGCGGCTCTTATGCAAAAGTTCATAGAGAGCGGCAACTCTAAAATAATTGTGTATCAAGGCGATATTGACCACATCATTGGCTACATACATAGCTCCGAGATGTTCCGCAACCGTGAGGGATGGCGACAAAGCGTATGCAAGATGCCTTTCGTGCCGGAAACTATGGCTGCTCAGAAACTAATGCACATATTTCTACAGCAGAAAAAGAGTCTTGGAGTGGTTGTCGACGAATTTGGAGGCACAAGCGGAATTGTGTCGCTCGAAGATATCGTGGAGGAGATATTCGGCGACATTGAGGACGAACACGACAGCATAAAATACATTGCAAAACAAACGGGCGACCACGAATATGTGTTGTCAGCACGACTAGAGATTGACAAGGTGAACGACCTCTTCGGTCTTGACCTGCCCGAAAGCGATGACTACATGACCGTGGGAGGATTCATACTACACGAATATCAGAACTTCCCAAAACTCAACGAGACGGTAACAATAAAACAATTCGAGTTCCAAATAATCAAGAGTACGATGACTAAAATCGAACTTGTAAGGCTAAAAGTACACGATTAAAGGCATTTTTTCGGGCTTTTGTGCCTAAGTTTGGCAATAAATTAGTATTTTTGTGGACTTTTTGGAGTGTACCTGCAATACACGGGGCATAAATCCCGTAAAAAATAGCAAACACCGACAAACAAATGAAATAAAAATAATAAATAAAAACAATTAAAATCAATAATGGCAGCATTAGGAAAAATCAGAAGCAAAGGAGTACTGCTGATATGTATCATCAGCTTAGGTCTATTTGCATTCATCGCCGAAGAGGCGTTCCGCTCATGCGAGTCGTCAAGCAATGACGCACGACAGCAAGTGGGAGAAGTATTGGGTGAAAAAATCAACGTTAATCAGTTCCAGAAACTTGTTGACGAGTACACCGAGGTTATCAAATTGCAGCAGGGTCAAGAAAACCTTAACGAAGACCAGCTCAACCAGGTTAAGGATATGGTTTGGAACACCTACGTTCAGACTAAGATCGTAGAGAACGAGACAAAGAAGCTCGGCCTCACCGTTACTGACGCAGAGTTGCAGAACGTTCTTACAGAGGGAACCAATCCTATGCTCATGCAGACCCCATTCTTCAACCAGCAGACAGGTCGTTTCGACGTTAATGCTCTCAAGAAGTTCCTCGCTGAGTACAAATCACAAGGTCAGGCCAATCCACAGCTTGTAAAGCAGTATGAGTCGGTATACAAGTACTGGACATTCATCGAGAAGACACTGCGCCAGCAGCTCCTCTCACAGAAATACCAGAGCCTGCTTGCCCACTGTCTTATAGCCAACAAGGTGGAGGCAGAGAAGGCATTCAACGACCAAAACGAGGAGAGCGAGATTCTGCTCGCTGCCCTGCCCTATTCAAGCATCGCCGACAACAAGGTGCAGATTACAGATGCCGACATGAAGGCAAAGTATGACGAGGTGAAAGGTCGCTTCAAGCAGTATGTTGAAAGTCGCGACATCAAGTATGTTGACTTGCAGGTGAAGGCTTCGGCTGCTGACCGCGCTGAATTGCAGAAGGAGTTTGAAGGCTACGACAAAGAGCTCGCAACTGCCACCGACCCTTCAGACATCGTGCGCAAGAGCACATCGCTCATCTCATACCTTGGAGTGCCTGTCACAAAGGACGCTTATCCTAACGACATTGCTCAGCGCCTTGACTCTATGGCTGTTGGCTCTACAAGCAAAGTGGTTGAGAACAAGAAGGATAACACTCTCAACATCATCAAGCTTGTGTCTAAGCAGCAGCTTCCCGACTCTGTACAGTATCGCCAGATTCAGGTAGCAGGAGCTAATGCAGACGAGACTGCTAAGCGTGCCGACTCTATCTACAACGCATTGAAGGCTGGTGCCGACTTCGAAGTTATAGCCAAGAAGTATGGTCAGACTGGCGAAAAGACATGGATGACCTCACGTCAGTATCAGAGTGCTCCGTCGCTCGACAAGAATGCGCGCGACTATATCACAGCTATCAATACTATGGCTGTAAATGAGACTAAGAACCTCGCTATGGCACAGGGCAATCTCATCGTGCAGGTTGTAGACCGCAAGGCAATGACCACAAAGTATGTAGCTGCAGTTGTAAAGAAGAATATCACCTTCTCGAAGGACACATATTCGGCAGCCTACAACAAGTTCAGTTCATTTGTAAGTGCCAACCTCACTGCCGACGCTATCGTTAAGAATGCAGCAAAGGCTGGATTCACTGTTCAGGAGCGCAAGGATATCACAACAGCCGACCACAATCTTGCTGGCATACGCTCAACACGCGAAGCTATGCGTTGGTTGTTTGACGCAAAGAAAAACGACGTGTCTCCTCTCTACGAATGTGGCGACAACGACCACTTGCTCATCGTGGTGCTCAACAACATCAACAATATTGGCTATCGTTCGCTCGACGACGCACAAGTTAATGAGTATGTAAAGGCTGAAGTTCTTAAGGACAAAAAAGCAGAGATGCTCATCGCCAAACTCAATGGCGTGAAGTCGGTAGATGCAGCTAAGGCTAAGGGTGCTAATGTATCAACTGTCAATCAGGTTACTTTTGCAGCTCCCGTATTCGTTCCTGCTGTAGGCGCAAGCGAACCTGCTTTGAGCGGTGCTGTTAAAGCCACAGCAAAGGGCAAGTTCTGCAAGGCTCCTGTAAAGGGCAATGCTGGTGTTTATGTTTTCCAGGTAACAAACAAGACACAGCGTCCTGGCAAGTTCGATGCAGCAACCGAGATGCAAAAGCTCCGTCAAAAGGAGATGCAGATGGCTGGCAACTTTATGAACGAGCTCTATATCAAGGCTAAGGTAGTAGACAACCGCTACTTGTTCTTCTAAGGTTTTGATTTCATAAACGAGTAGGAGGTAAATACCCATCAATGGGTTTTTACCTCCTACTTTCGTTTTTTTAGTAATATCATGGCATGAAATGGTCGTTTCAAATAACTGTTATTCACAACACTGAGCAACATCAGCTTTGATTCTGAGTATGCAGCTCTCTGTGGTATTACGAAGGAAGAGGTGGTACGTGATTTCAAGCCAGAAATCAATAAGTTGGCATCAAAGAACGGATGGACTTTCGATGAAGCCGTAGCACAAGTGACAGCTTATTACGATGGCTATCATTTCTGTTATGAAAATATGGTAGATGTCTTCAATCCATTCAGCCTTGGCAATCTTCCCGAAGCCATGAAATGCCTGAAGGCGCTCATTGCGGATGTGCCCTACAGCAACAAGAAGCTTGCCAG
>CAKPZC010000060.1 GCA_934203355.1 uncultured Prevotella sp.
CTTCCACCATAGGCGCATATTGCTTTACACCTTGGGCGATAGCTCCTGAAGTTTGGTTGAACGTCATGGTCTTGCCCCGATTGCTGCTCACTTCAAATATCTGATACGTCCTATCCCATCCAGGGAAATACGTATCATAGGTCTGCTCGAAATAAATCTCGGCGATAATCACCGAACTGATTGCCAATCCGAGTGCCAGACACAAAATCTTCACGAAATTGTGCTGGCCCCTTCGAGGCAGATTCTTGAATGCGTTAATAATATTATTCATATCAATATTCTGTTTCAAGGGCGTTAGCCCAATTAATCACTAATCACTACTAATTAATCACTAAGACATCATTGTCCTTATAGGCCTCATAGCCGCTGACGATGACCTGCTCGCCCGGCTCCAAACCCTCAATCACCTCATAATACTGAGGATTCTGGCGACCGATGGTTATCTTCCGGCGATAAGCCTTCTTGCCACTCTTGTCTAAAACAAAAATCCATTGACCACCCGTTACACTATAAAACGTGCCTTTAGGGATGATTATTGCCTGCTTCGACTGTCCGAGCTGCAAATCCACATAATAGGTCTGACCGGTTCGGATGTTGTCTGGTCGAACGCCTTTAAAGATGAAGTCGATGCGGAACCTGCCGTCTCTTACCTCTGGATAAACCTTGCGGACTTGCAATAGATAATGCTTGCCATTTTGGACGAAAGAGGCATTAAGGCCTGGCTTCACACGGTCGATGTAATGCTCATCCACCTGCGCCTGCACCTTGTAGTCGCTTAGGTCGTTGATTACTCCTATCTTCTGTCCTGCCTGTATGCTCTGTCCCAACTCCACATCGAGCAAACCAATCTCGCCCGAAATAGTGCTACGGATGTTCAGCTTCTCCTTGCGCTGGCGAACCAGCTGCACATTCTTCTGCATGGCTTCCAGATTGTCGCCCATCTGATCCATCTGCGAATGTCGTAGCTGTGCGTCTTTCTTCAACCGCTTGCTAATGAGCGCATGCTTCTTTACGGCAAGTTCGTAAGCTTCCTTTGCCTTGAGATATTCCTCGCGCGAATTGAGTTCTTCCTTGTGCAAAGTCTCCTGATGCTCATAGGCTCGGCGCTTGGTGATGACATCCTGCGAAAGCGAAAGCTCCTCGTTGCTATTGTTCAGTCGATCTTGTTCCATTGATATTTGAGTGTTGCGAAGCATGTCCTGCTTTTCGGCAAGTTCGCTCTCGGCATTCAGAATCTCAAGGTCGAGATTAGAATTGCTCAGTCGCACAAGTACATCGCCCTTATTCACATGAGCACCTTCATCTACTACTTTATCCAAAACAATACCACCTTCTTCCGAACTGATTTGCACAACGGAGATAGGCACCACCTGTCCGTCCACAGATACATAATCGTTGAACTGTGCCTTCTCTACATTTCCTATGCTCAAGCCTTTTCTGTCCACCTTCAACGTGGAAGAGAAATTGCCCAAGCCCAACCATACGAGGACTGCTATCAGAACAGCTCCTCCTGCTATCCATGCCCAATACTTGCGGGGCACGAGATATTTTTTCTTTTCTATTTTAATGTCCATATGTTAAGTGAAAAGTGAAGAACGAAGAGTGAAGAATCCACTTGTGTTCTCCTGATTTACTTGATTAAATTTTCTCCTTGATAATATCCTACCAGTCTTTGTTTGATGATGAGCAGCATTTGCATCTGGAGCTGCTTTATTCTACTATCAAGAAGCGTTTGGGCTGCTGTATGAAGGTCGAAGGTGGAAAGCATTCCTTCCTCAAACTTGCGGCTCGACATGTGATAGGCTATCGAGTCGGAGGCTACCTTCTTCTGCATCTGATGCAATTCCTTGGCGTAGCCTTCTGCATCCATTATTGCTTGGGCTATTTGGTCGTGAAGCTTGCGACGGGTTTCTTCGAGATTCACCTGAGCCAGTTGCCAGTTGTTGCGTGCCTTCTTCATACTGTGCCAACGGTCGCTATTATAAATAGGTATCGAAAGGGTCAATGCGAGATATTCGCCTCGATTGTTGCGAAACTGCGAGGCAAATCCATCGTATTGCCCTTTCAGAGAGAGATTCTTGTAATAGTTGGTAGTGATGCCACCACTGAGCGAGAGCGAGGGCAACAATCTACCCTTTGCTATCTTATAGTCATATCGTGCCAACTCCACCTCATACTCTGCCGACTTCATATCGGGAGAGATATTCAGGAAACTCTGATAGATATTTTCAGAGTTCGGCTTGTCGCCTATAGTAAACTGACATGATGCAAGACTTTTCTCCTTATCTTTAGATTGAATATCCAACTTCAATTCATCACCTATGGGATAATTCATAGCCGATTTCAAGGCAAGCAGACTCTGCCTTGCCATATTCTGCTGATGCGTAAGACTGTATTCGTCTTCAGCCACCTGCGATTCCATCTGCACAACATCCGGTCGTCCTTTCTCGCCCAATTCATACAGACGTTGCATCTTAGCCAGCATACGTCGGCTCTCACTCAACTTCTCGCTTGCTATCTGTATGCTTGCCTCAGCGTATACAGCATCCACATATTTCTGCATAACATCGATAGCTATATTGTCCTGCGCCTTCTGCATCGCCGTAGCAGAAAAGTCACGGCTCAATCGAGCCTGCTTGAAAGCATTGATTGTGGCGAAACCATCAAACACATTCAGTTCGGCATAAAGCTGATAGTAGTTGTTGAATGTTGTCACATTATTATATGTGTTAGTCTCAGGGTCGATGTTTCGTCCCCAAGCATATTGGCCCTGCACTCCACCTGCTACAGTAGGCAAGAAAGCAGCCACAGCATGTTGATAGTCTTGCTTGCGTTGCCGGGCATTGATAGCCTCTCGCTTCACATCCGTAGCATGCTCTGCTGCATACTTCATGCAGTCGTCAAGACCCCAGCTTTGTGCCACGACTCCAGATGCGAGAAGCATCCATCCTATCAGTATTATTATTCTTTTCATAATCGTCCTCATTTTTATATAATAAGGGCAATGGCTGTGCCAAAACTATATTGTTGCTGATAATCAAGTAGTTAGTGTATAAACCTCATTAATTCTGTGTCCAATAATTAGACACAGTCGTCAAATATTTGGACAAAGAATTTTACACCCTCATTTTTACTTTTCATAATTCTTAAGGTCAAACCTCAAATCCGCAACTAAGCCCTTCTACGTCCTTCTTGCATGTACATATCCTCTCTTACTGAATTAGCAGATAAATTGAGGCCGAAACACCAACTTCTGCCTACAACACCCCTTACCCCACAATGCGACTTGAGATAATACGCAGTATCATACCCATAAGTTGTAGGCGTTATCCAAAATCAGTCTGGAATACATCTGCATAAGCATTATTACAGGTATATATATTCAGCACATACCGCCCCTCAATACATGAGCCACCACAGAAGTAGATACTTATGAGAGAACGGATGATTTCGCTGTACTGATAACCGAACGTTTTCGTTAAGCCAGATGAGCAGAGTCAAGCTTGCTTGAACTATGCCATGGCAAGAAAACGTGCCACGAAGTGGAACGATCTACACCTTAGACCGAGGGTTGAGTCGATTACAGAAGACAATGTGGAGTCAAATTGCTCCATGACCCAAAAATATTCCTCCAAAAGGAGTGAGTTTCTCTGATTTAATTTGTATTTTTGCCATGCCTGATGAGGTTTTGTTTGATTATTTTTGCAACACTAAATTAAGTGAATCCTCTGACATGGCAAAATCCTGAGCCGCTCGGCTCTGCCGCTTGGCTTGTCCAAGAACTTTTTGTTGTTCAGGTACTTAAAAAGTTTAATTTATAATAGTGTTGCGGAATTAAGGTATTTTTGTAAAAGAATCGATTAATCAGCATAAATTATGGAGAATCAAGTGAAAAGAGTGCCATACGGTGTGGCGGATTTCGCTGCCGTCATAACTCAAAACCAGTACTACGTGGATAAGACGATGTTTATTCCCGAACTTGAGAAGCAGCCAAGTAATCTCTTCTTTATCCGTCCACGTCGTTTCGGAAAGAGCTTATTTTTGAATATGCTCCATTGCTATTATGATTGTGCGCAGAAGGATAGGTTTGATACACTTTTTGGCAACTTGTGGATTGGTAAGCATCCAACACCGTTGAAGAATAAATACCAAGTGTTGTTTCTTGATTTCTCGCAGATAACCGGCAATATTGATGTGTTGGAAGAGCGATTTAATTCTTATCTCAACATCAATCTTGATTGGTTTGTACGTACCTACTCCGACTTTTATCCAAAGGAGACACGTGAGGAGATATTCTCGAAAAAGGTATGCGATGAGAAGTTTGAATTGATATTCAAGACAGCAAAGGCAAATAACTATCCGCTTTATCTCATCATCGACGAGTATGACAATTTCACGAATGTTGTGCTCAACGAGCATGGTGAGCGTGTGTATCATGCCATAACCCATGCCGATGGTTTCTATCGCGATGTGTTCAAAAAGTTCAAGGGTAACTTTGAGCGTATCTTTATGATGGGTGTGAGTCCGGTGACATTGGATGATGTGACGAGTGGCTACAACATAGGCTGGAATATATCTATTAAGCCTGAGTTTGACGAGATGCTTGGATTCTCTACTCAGGATGTGCGCGAGATGTTCACATACTACAAGGAGAATGGAAGTATTCCAGTAGACAGCGATGTGGAGGCGATAATTGAGGACATGAAGCCATGGTATGACAACTATTGCTTTGCAAAGCAGGCACTGGATAAGAGTGTGCGCATGTTCAACTGCGACATGGTGCTTTATTATCTGCGCAACTATATGGACTATGGAAGGGCTCCCGAAGAGATGATCGACCCCAATACCAAAACTGATTATGGCAAGATGAAGAAACTCTTGCAATTCGACCGTTTGGATGGCGATCGTAAGGGCATAATACGCAAGATTGCAGAAGAGGGACAGATTACAGCCCAACTCTACGAGACATTTTCTGCCTATCAGATTCCTAAGGTCGAGATATTCCCAAGTCTGCTCTTCTACTATGGTATGCTTACTGTTAAGGGTACGCGCGGTTCGAAGCTCATTCTTGGTATTCCCAACAACAATGTGCGCAAGCAGTATTATGGCTATCTCGAGGAGGAGTTTCAGGCAAAGGCTTATGTTGATACCAACCAGCTCACCGACTACTATTATGACATGGCATACGATGGAGTGTGGCGCGAGGGACTGCAGTTCATGGCTGATGCCTATCAGAAGGTGTCGTCGGTGCGCGACGGCATAGAGTCGGAGCGCAACCTGCAAGGTTTCTTCATGGCTTATCTCAATCTCAACGACTATTATATCACAGCTCCCGAACTGGAACTCAACCACGGCTTCTGCGACTTCTTCTTGTTGCCCGACCATACACATTATGCCAGCCAGCATAGCTACATATTGGAGTTGAAGGTGATATCGAAGAAGGACTACGAGGCTAAGCCCGAAGAAGGCAAACAATCGAAGGCCGAGGAGCAATGGCAGGAAGCAGTGGCACAGATACGCCGCTATGCCGAAGCACCGAGAGTTGAGGCCCTAAGACAAGGAACAACCCTGCACAAGATAATAATGCAGTTTGCAGGTGGTGAGCTGAAGAGAATGGAGGAAGTTGAGTAGTAGTGGGGTGGGGAAACAACAATCTTAGAATTAACAACAATATTCTTAAAAAACTAAATGATGAAAGCAATCTGTATGATAATAGCTATGTTGCTTGCTATACCCTCGAATGGGGTATGCGGCAATAGTAGGCTACAGCATAATCAGCAGCAACAAAGCAAGAAGAAGGAGCATACTGTCAAGATTTATGGTAATGTGAAGGACTCTTTCACTCAATTGGATCTGAAAGCCTTTGTCACCGTAATGAACCAGGACAGTACAGTAGTAGACACCATTACCACAAGTGGATGGGGACGAGACTTATTCTATCAGATTAATGTTCCTGCACGCCCTGCCACTTACATCATCAAGGCAGAGTGTGACGGCTATGAGACCAAATGCCTAAACCACACCATAAAATATATAGCACGCAACAAGTCGTTTGGGATGCCCTCGCTCTTTCTGAAGAAGAAGGCAAACAAGGAGGTGATGCTCGACGATGTTGTGGTGACAAGCACCAAGGTGAAGTTTGCCTACCGTGGTGACACGCTTGTATATAACGCAAGCGCGTTCAACGTGCCCGACGGCTCCATGCTCGACGTCCTTATCAGACAGATGCCGGGTGCGGAGATAAAGAGCAACGGCGACATCTATGTCAATGGCAAGAAGATAGACTATCTGCTGCTCAACGGTAAGGACTTCTTTAAGGGCAAGAATCAGATTATGCTCGACAATCTGCCCTACTATACAGTAAAGGAGCTTAAAGTGTACGACCGCTCTTCGGACAAGAGCCGACTCATGGGCAAGGAGATGGAGCAGAAGGACTATGTGATGGATGTTGGACTGAAGCGTGAGTACAACCGTGGATACATAGCCAACATGGAGGCTGCGGGTGGCACCAAGGACCGATACCTTGGAAGACTATTCGGACTCTACTACACCGACCGCACACGACTCTCGATATTCGGCAATCTTAACAACGTGAACGAGACACGCCGACCGGGAAGAGAGGGCGACTGGTCGCCTGCCAACAGTCCTCAGGGACAGAAGACCACACGCAAGGTTGGCATCGACTTCAGCACATCATCTAAGAATGACAAATTCAACGAGGTGGGCAACATAACGTTTGGTTGGGATAATACGCACGACATGTCGCGCAATTCGACGGAGAGTTTTGCCTCTGCCGGCAATATCTTTAGCCGCAGAATCAGCGACACGCGTAGCAGCAGACGTAATTTTAATCTTTATAACACTGTATCGCTACAGGGAGAGACCGGACTATTTTTTAATACAACTATTGACTATAACGACAACAAGTCGTTGTCCTTAAGTCGTAGTGCCACGTATTCTGCCGAGCCAAACCGTTGGGGCGACATCAACTCTACTATCGACTCCACATTCGCCGATAATGTGCAGGGCACATTGCGTGACATTATCACCAACCGCTCGCTCAACCGCTCACGTTCAGAGGTGAGCATGTTGAATGTATCTAACGAGTTGATGGCGTGGCACAAGTTGGCGTGGGGCGACCGTATCGAAATGTATATAAAAGGGACATACAATAACTCCAAGCCAAACGAGAGTTTCAGTCTTAGCCGCAACGACTATTTCAAGACTGGCGACAAGGACCTGCGCAACTATTATAATGATAGAAATTCGAATGGCTATAGCTTGAATGCCAGCCTGAGTTATGGACTGGAGATACCGTATACAAAATGGACTGTGCTGGCAGGACCAACCTTCTCGCAGAACTACATCTCGACAACGGGAATGAACTATCGTCTCGACCAACTTGGCGGCGAGTGGATGGCTAATCCGGAAATGATGTATGCCACACTTCCATCAAACATGCAGTTGCTTGAGGATGTGGTTGACAACAACACAAGCAGACGCTACAATACATTGAAGAGAAATTTGGGCGGTGAGTTGATGTTCCAAAGAAACACGGATGATTCGTATTTTCAAATATCACTCAAGCTGGTTGATGAAGACGAGCGCATCAACTATCATAGCGTGGCTCTCGACACCACAGCCACAAGAAGCCGACTCGTGTTCCGACCTTCAATGTACTACAGTAAATTCAGTGGTAAGTTGAATGTGCACTTTAACTATTATGTGCGGAGCAGTTTTCCCGATTTCCTCAGCATTATGCCATATACGGATAATACCGATCCGCTGTCGGTGACCGTGAACAATCCTAATCTGAAGAATTCGCTCTTTCACCACTACGACTTCAACTTGCGCCTTAGCGGACTCAAGAACCAGCAGTATGTGGGATTCTTCATTACGGGTAACTTCTACCACAATAATGTAAGTATGCGCACCAGATACAACACTCAGACGGGTGGCTACACATATATGAGCGACAATATCGGTGGAGGTGGCAACTGGGACTTCTGGTCAACCATATCCTATGGCACGGCTCTCGACAAGGCCCGCCTGTTCCGTCTCGACTATAAACTGTGGGTAAACGGATTGCGCCGCAAGGAATTCGACATTGCCTACAACGATGACCCTATGCAGATATGCTACACTTTCAACTCAGAGTTGGGCAACAGCCTCTACTTGCATTTCCAAAAGGACAAGCTTAGCATCAGCTTGGGTGGAAAGGCAAGTTGGGAACACAGCATAAGCGACCGCAGCAACTTCGAGAAAATCTCTACCTACCAGTTTGACTATGGCGGCAACCTGACCTACACCTTGCCATTGGACATAACGCTCTCTACCGACATCAGGGAATATTGCCGACGTGGCTACAGCATCAAGTCGTTCAACACAAGCGACCTTGTATGGAACGCCTCGCTGGCACGCTCGTTCTGCAAAGGCAAGCTGACATTCACAGCCGAGGCTTTCGACATTCTGCAGAATCTGAAGAGCACACAGTATAATGTAAGCGGACAAAGCCGTTCGGAGACATGGTTGAACAGCCTGCCAAGCTATGCCATGATGAAGGTGGCGTATAAGTTCAGCAAGTCGCCGAAGAGCAAGAAGTAATGGAGAGAGGAAGAGCTCCAGTTTATATCAATAAAAAAATCCCCACCAAAGATTTTCCAAGTAGGAAATCTTTGGTGGGGATTTTTTTTATTCTTTAGTACCACTGCACCGCATTGCTATATCCCGAGCGTTTGTCATATTTCAGCGCATCGGTAAGTGTGGCAGCGTTGCATCGGAACGAGAAGTTGTAGCTTGTGTAAGGAGCAAGCACCACAGAGCACGACATGTTGAAGCAATGGAGGTCGCGCTGCAACGAGGCGGTAGTCATTGAGAGGTCGTGCTGGTCGAAGTCGTAGCCCGTAGAGAACGAAATGTTCCAGCCGTCGCTCAATCTCACGTTGCCGCTCACGTTGAGGTTCTGGGAGAACTTGTAGGGATAGCGCATCGACTTGGTGTTGAACTTGCCGCTTGTGTTCTCGCGCATTGTTATGCCATAGCCGAATGTGAGCGACCATGGCATCGAGAATCGCATATATCCGTTGCCGTCGGTCTCTGCCTTGCCGCCTCCATTCTTCTTCTTGGCACTGCGTTGTCCGTTGACCATAGTGTCGTCGACGTTCGACTCGATGTCGGTGTCCATACCTTCCTCGTCGTCCTTGTTCTTGTTCTTCTTTTCGTCGTCCTCGTCGCTTCCGCCTCCAAACCATTTCTTTAGTTTCTCTGGGGTCAGCGTGAACGAGAAGTTTTGGGATGTTCCTTGGAATCTTCCGAACTTGCCCATGCCCCACAGTGTGCGGTTGCCCACATAGGGTTTACCCTCGGAGTCGAGCTGGTAGGCATAGGATGCGAATACGGCGGTCATGTTGAACGTGTAGTTCTTCCACCATTTCAGTCGCACTCGCATTGTGAGGTCGCTGAGTGGTTTCTCCTTGGCCGCCATGTTGTAGCTCATTGATAGGCCGAGTTCGTCGATGATGCTAATCTTCTTCATTCCAGTCGTGTCCTTGTCCGAACGTATCTTCATTTCCAGATTGTTGGATAGGTCGAACGAGATGTTGCCCGTTTTGCCCTTGCCAGGCACTCCGTAGAGTTGTCCGGTGTAGGGTGAGTATTCCACAAGGTCTACCGAGCCGTCGGCGTTGGTCTTCTGGTAGGTCTGGTAGTAGCCATAGCGCGAAGCCGAGAAGTCGGGGGCGTAGCTGAAGCTTACCGTAGGCGTCACCACATGGCGAATGGCTTGAATCTTGTCGCCGAAAATCTTGCGGCTCGGGATATAGAATCCGTAGAGTTTAGTCGATGCCGACACCGACAGGTTGTAGTCGTAGACGTTGTTGAATCCATACACAGTGTCGTTGACCGCAGTCTGCTTCGCCTCGTCCCACGACTGCATCACCTTGTACGAGTACATACGGTCGTGGAAGTTGAACGATGGCGATAGGTTGATATAGTTGAAGAGTGTGAAGTTGCCGCTGATGGGGATGTTGTGGTTCCATCCGTTGCGCCAGTCCTTGATAAGGTTGGATTTGAGCAACTTGTCCTCCTTGGTGTTGATGCTGTTGGATATCTGTCCGGTGTATGACATTGATATTTTCTCATACCATCGTTCGTCGCCCACCATGTGTTTGCGCTTGAAGGGGTAGAAGCGCGACAGCGAGATGTTGAGGTCGGGCAGAGTCATGGCTATCGTAGAGTCGCGCATGTTCTGCGAGAGGTTGGCTGTGCTCGACAGCGAGAGTCCTATGCTCGAGAATGTGGTGCTCCACGACACCGAAGAAGTACGTGTCGACTGCGTTAGAGTCTGCGGGTTGTAGAGCGAGTTAAGGTTGTTGCGCTCATAGCTCGACGTGGCGAAGTTGACGCTTGCCGACAGCGAGCTGTAGGGGTTGGCTTTAGTGTCCTGTCGGTGGCTCCACTGAATCTTGAACGATGTCTGCTTGGCATAGTCGGGCATTCCCTTGTCGCCGGTGCGTGTGTCTTGATAGCTTGCGAAGAAGCTGCCCGAATAGCGATAGCGCTTGTTGTAGTTGCTAGCTGCCGACAATCCCCATGACCCCTTGGTGTAGACTTCGCCAAGTAGTTTCAGGTCCATCTTGTCGTTGATGGCAAAGTAGTAGCCACCGTCGCGCAAGTAGAATCCTCGGTTGTTCTCGTCGCCGTAGGTAGGCATTATGAATCCCGACGAATAGCTCTTTGAGAACGGGAAGAAACCGTATGGTATGGCGAGCGGCAGCGGCACGTCGGCCACTACGAGATGTGCAGGACCGAATACCACGTCCTTGCCCGGACGCACCTTGGCACGCGACAGAGCTATGTAGAAGTCAGGGTGCTTAGCGTCGCATGTGGTGTAGCGTCCGTGTTGCAGGAATACGTCGCCTGTTGCGCTTCGCTTTGAAATGGCGCTTTGCAGGAATCCATCCTCTTGTTGGGTGTATACATGCGATATAAGTCCCTTTTTGGTCTTAAAGTTGAACGCCATGGTGTCGCTCTCATACTTGTCAGAGCCCATGTTGAAAACCGGAGTGCCCGCAATACCCTTGCCCGAAGCGTCGGTAGAGTCGGGTTTGCCCGTGGCGTGCACTATCGACGAGTCGATGCTCATGTACACCTTTTCGGCAGCAAGGTCCATGTTCTCGTATTTCACCTTAGAACTGCCGTAGAGTCGCGCTGTCTTGGTGCTTGCGTCGTAGACGAGCGAGTCGTTGGCAGAGTATTCCACCGGCGAGTTGATGCCGTTGGCGCGCTGTCGGTTGAGCGAGTCGAGGCGTATAGAGTCGTCGATAGCGCGGTTGTGGCGGTAGATGGCGAGCTGTAGCGAGTCCATCTTTGTGGTGTCGACAATCATTTTGCCTAGCGAGTCGCGCAGAATGGCGGCAATAGTGTCGGCAGTAGAGTCGGCGATGTTTTCTATAGAGTCGCGCATTGCAGCCCTTCTCGCTTTCTTGTTTTGCGGGAAAGGCATAGTTGTGGCTGCCATCACGAAAATGACTGCGCACAGTAGAAGGGCTATGACGGTCTTTGTTCTCAATTTTGTTGGAATATTTCAGTTGTTCGTATGTTACAAATCTGGCTCAAACAGCCGTTTCATCTCGCGGAATCTTGTTAGAGTGTCGCCTCCAAATTTGGCGAGGCTTTTCTCTGCCTGTTCATATGTCTTCTCGCGTTCGGGGTGAGACTTTGAGTAGAATTTGTCGGCATAGCAGATGAGCCGCTCCTCAAGAGTCTCGGGTTGCAGGTCGTGGTGGGGTAGGGGCAGATTCTGCGACACTATGTCGTCGAGAGTCAGTCCGGCTCCGGTGTGGCGTTCGCACACGCGAGCGTAGCTCTCGGGCATTCCTTCGGCGCGCAGCATTTCGGCTCCGCAGACGCCGTGTCGGATATAAGGTTCGGTGCCGTGGCATTCAATGCCTGGCGCATTGACACGTATGATGCCTATGTCGTGGAGCATGGCTGCTTCGCGCACAAAGTCGGTGTCGATGTTTAGTTCGGGGTGGTTTGAGGCAATCTTCAGCGCACGTTGCGCCACCGACTGGCTATGAATAAGGAGGATGTGGCGCAGTGCACCGCATCCTCCATAGTATTTGTCGATAATTTGCTCGTACATCTTTTTAGCATTCAGAAGTTAAGGAGTTTCTTGTCTCTTTCATTCATATAGAGCTAATTCTTTGGTTTATATCACCAAATTCCCATGAGGCTAAACTCCTTTACTTCTTACTTCTTGATTCTTTCCTCTTTACTCGTGTTCGCGCTCAATATAGGCGATAACGTCACCCTTGGCAACCTTAGAGCCGCGCTTAGCGTTAATCTCTACAAGTTTGCCGCCGAGAGCAGCCGGTACCTCTACAAATTCGCCCCAAGGAGCCTGGATGTAGCAGAGAATGTCGCCTTCCTTATACTCCTTGCCGATGAACGGCTCAACAGTAGGAGCACACTCGCCCTCGCCTGAGAACTCCCAGTAGATGTCGCCCTTGACAGGAGCCACGATAGCGTCGGCCTTGGCGTGCTTGTAGGCACTGAGCTGTTCGGGAGAGAGGTTGGCGCCGAGCTTGGCGTCCTTAAGCTTCTGCAGGTCGGCAAGGAAGTTCTTCTTGGCCTGTCCACTCTTGAAGTTGCGATACTGCTCGGGGTGCATGGCAAGCTCGAAGAGTTCCTCGTCGTCCTGACCATACTCCCAACCGTTCTCATCCATTTCCTTGCGGAAGTCGTCGAGAGCATCGGTGAGCAGAGTGTGAGCGTCGACATCGGTAAACTCGCGACCCTGCTTCTTGGCAAGCTCTACGAGCTCTGGGTCGATAGTGCCAGGAATCTTGCCCGACTTGCCGAGAATCATACC
>CAKPZC010000061.1 GCA_934203355.1 uncultured Prevotella sp.
CGGTCGATTTCCTCCTTGCTCAAGCCAGAAGAAGCCTCGATGCGGATGGCCTGCTCCTTGCCTGTAGCCTTATCCTTTGCAGATACGTTAAGGATACCGTTGGCATCGATATCGAATGTCACCTCAATCTGAGGAACACCACGACGAGCTGGAGCAATACCCTCAAGGTTGAACTGACCGATTGACTTGTTCTGAGCTGCCATAGGACGCTCGCCCTGAAGCACGTGGATTGTTACGGCAGTCTGGTTGTCGACAGCTGTTGAGAATACCTCGCTCTTCTTAGCAGGGATGGTTGTGTTAGCGTCGATAAGCTTTGTCATTACGCCACCCATTGTCTCGATACCGAGAGTAAGCGGAGTAACGTCGAGCAATACGATGTCGCCTACACCGCTCTCCTTGTTCAAGATAGCACCCTGGATAGAAGCACCTACGGCTACCACCTCGTCAGGGTTAACACCCTTTGAAGGCTCCTTGCCGAAGTAGTTCTTAACGAGAGTCTGAACGGCTGGTATACGGCTTGAACCACCTACGAGGATAACCTCGTCGATATCTGAAGTCTGGAGCTTAGCGTCACGCATAGCGTTCTGGCAAGGTACAAGACAAGCCTGGATGAGGTTGTGAGCCAACTGCTCGAACTGTGAACGAGTCAGAGTCTTAACCAAGTGCTTTGGCACACCACCCTCGGCTGAGATATACGGAAGGTTGATTTCTGTAGAAGTTGTGCTTGAAAGCTCAATCTTAGCCTTCTCGGCAGCCTCCTTCAAACGCTGCATAGCCATTGGATCCTTAGAGAGATCGATGCCCTCGTCGGCCTTGAAGCCCTGTACAAGCCAGTCGATGATAACCTGGTCGAAGTCGTCACCACCGAGGTGAGTATCACCATTGGTAGAAAGAACCTCAAATACACCACCACCGAACTCGAGGATTGAAATATCGAATGTACCGCCACCGAGGTCGAATACGGCAATCTTCATGTCCTTGTTGGCCTTGTCTACACCGTAAGCAAGAGCTGCGGCTGTAGGCTCGTTCACGATACGGCGAACGTTCAAGCCTGCAATCTGACCAGCCTCCTTGGTAGCCTGACGCTGTGAGTCAGAGAAGTAAGCCGGAACAGTGATAACTGCGTCAGTAACCTCCTGACCGAGGTAGTCCTCAGCGGTCTTCTTCATCTTCTGAAGCACCATAGCCGAGATTTCCTGCGGAGTGTACTTGCGACCGTCGATGTCGACACGTGGGTAGCCACCCTCGTTTACAACAGTGAACGGAACACGAGTAACCTCCTTTGCGCACTGCTCATAGGTTTCACCCATGAAGCGCTTGATAGAATATACGGTGTTCTTCGGGTTGGTGATAGCCTGACGCTTTGCAGGGTCGCCTACCTTACGCTCACCGTCCTTTACGAAACCAACAATTGAAGGAGTTGTGCGCTTGCCTTCGCTGTTGGCGATTACTACTGGTTCGTTGCCCTCAAATACGGCAACACAAGAGTTTGTAGTACCTAAGTCGATTCCAATAATCTTTCCCATAGTTGTATCTTTTTTATTTTTATTTCTTATTAATTGATTATTATTTGATGAACACATCGGTTATCGATACTTAATGTATTTCTAAACTGCATTCGCCATATAATATACAAATGGTGTGCCAAAAACTTTTCATCTTGGTTTATTCTGCCAAACAGAGTGGCTTGCAGCCTGTCATTATGGCATAAATGGAAAAAAATATTGCTATGTGTGACAATATTTGCATTATTCTGAGTATTTTTGCACGCTTACAGGCTAAGGCAAACACCATAGTCTGAAATGAGAAATAAAAATCTGGAATAATGAAAACTACACATTATTATATATATACAACTCTTGTGCTTGCATTCATTGCGATGTCGTGCAAAGCATCGGTGGCCGACATCGACTCTACTGCCTCCTCGCACTATGTCCATAGCTTGATGTTCAACTACAAGCAGGGAGCTATTCTGCACACCAACGACTTTCTACGGGGCAACAATCCCGAGGAGAGAACCATGAACCACAACATGAGTTGCCACCTAAAGTATGCTTTCTCAGCACCAGAAGGGAGCAAGCAAGCACGCATATATCGCGACGCCTATCAGGGTATAGGTGTGTCATACAACGACTTCAATCCTCAGTTGGGCAATCCTATAAGTGTGTATTTGCTGCAAGGTGCGCGCATAGCCAGTCTGAGCAATCGACTGGCGCTCAACTACGAATGGAATCTCGGACTTACCTTCGGATGGAATCCGTACGACGAGATTGACAATCCCGACAACAAACTGATAGGTTCGCGCGTAACGGCATATATCGGGTTCGACCTGTATCTGCGCTGGATAGCCTCGCGCCATGTCGACCTCAACTTCGGACTCAACGTGACCCACTATTCCAACGGCAACACGCAGTTTCCAAATCTTGGCCTGAATACAGCCGCTCTGCGCATAGGTGCCGCCTATTACATCAACCGCCACTCGCCTCGCCTACTCTATCGTCACGAAGCCATGCCGCCCGTGAGCCACGACATTACCTACGACCTTATATTATATGGCGCATGGCATCAGCGTGGCTACTATACGAGCGACGGCGAAGCCTACATCTTACCCGGAACGTATGCCGTAGCAGGATTCAATTTCAACCCGATGTACCGCTTCAACCACTGGCTGAAGGCGGGCTTCTCGCTCGACGGCACTTACGACCATGGCGCCAACGTCGACCTTGATGGCGTAGCACCAGAGTCGGTGTGGCGCCAGATGGCGCTCGGAGCGTCGGCACGTGTAGAGTTCTGCATGCCCTATTTTGCCATCAACTTCGGCATAGGCAGCAACTTCGTCAACGCCACCGACGACTTCCATGGCATATACGAATTGTTAGCGCTGAAGCTGAATCTTACGCACCGCTTCCTGCTGCACATAGGCTATTGCCTCAACGACTTCCACCGACCCAAGCACCTTATGCTTGGCATGGGTTGGCGTTTCGGCAAGCCATAGTTTCCCCCTTGTCTATTTCTTCATGCTTTGCTGACGGCGATATTCCGTTGGCGACACTCCAAGATGATTCTTGGTGAACTTGCCAAAGAACGAGAGATTGGGAAACTCCAATATGTCGGCAATTTCCTTTATCGACAGATTCGAGTGTTTCAGATAGCGCACGATAGTGTTGACAGTGCTCTCGTGGATAAGCTCAAGAGCCGTTTTGCCACACACCGACTTTGATATGAACGAAAGGTATTTGGGCGTGATGCACAAGTCCTCGGCATATTTCTTCACCGAACGCATCTTGCCGTCATTGTCGCCTACAAGTGTCATAAACTTTCTGAAAAGCACATTAGCCTGCTTCATACTCCCGCCGTTGTCGGCATATTGCACATGTGGCGCGATGATGGCGCATATCTCGTAGAAGACACATTGGAAAATGCTGTTCATTATCTCCTTGTGGAAATAGCCGTGGGGTTGCTTTATCTTGTGCTCGATAATCGAGTAGTACTTGCCCACCAAAGCTTGCCGCTCAAGGTCGAGATGTATCACGGGATTATGAGACACATAGGCGAGCAAGTCGAGCAAGTCCTTGCTCACTTGCATATTATGCTGTATGGCTTTATACGACAGTCCGATGATTCTCGACTCAAAGTCGGGCGACATCATATAGTTGCTCAGATAAGAATGAGGCAGACACAACACCACATCGCCTGCCTGCGCCTGATGCACTTTGCCGTTCATCTCGCCTTGCAGCCTGCCCTTAATACAATATATCATCATAATCATGTCGAGTTTCACCGTGCCTTCCATAGGAGTGGCTCCAACCTGGTCGAGAATGATTATGTCGCCGTCGGTATATTCGGCAATGCCCTTACCTATAATGTAGTTGACATCTATCTTTCGCTCGTTCTTGTCCTTTTCCATACACTTAGTATTGTTTTTGGTAGGTATTTATCAAAATCCCTGCAAAGTTAGCCATTTTTTCTATGTTTGCAATGTCCTATATTTCCATTTTTGAGTTAAATAATACCATTGAATTTATTGTATAGCATCTAAGAAGAACAAAAATAAGCGGTTTTTCGTTATAAAACTATCAAAATAATATTTTTTTATTGGGAAAAGTTGTAACTTTGCAACCAAATACAACAAGTCGGATAACATTTGTACGACATATAGAAATCTTTTATTAAAACTTTTTTAAGAAATGAATGTAGCAATAGTTGGTGCGAGTGGAGCAGTAGGTCAGGAATTCCTGCGCATACTCGCTGAGAGAAATTTCCCGATAGATAATCTTGTACTGTTCGGCTCACACCGTTCTGCCGGAACAAAATACACATTCAAGGGCAAGGAGTATGAAGTGAAGCTCTTGCAGCACAACGACGACTTCAAGGACATCGACGTGGCTTTCACATCTGCTGGCGGCGGTACCTCAAAGGAGTTTGCCGAGACCATCACCAAGCATGGTGCCGTGATGATCGACAACTCTTCGGCCTTCCGCATGTGCGACGATGTGCCTTTGGTTGTGCCTGAGTGCAATGCCGAGGATGCTCTGAATCGTCCGCGCAATATTATTGCCAACCCCAACTGCACCACTATTATGATGGTGGTAGTACTGAAGCCTCTTGAGAAGCTGAGCCATATCAAGCGCATACATATCGCCAGCTATCAAAGTGCCTCGGGTGCCGGAGCAGCTGCTATGGCTGAATTGCAGCAGGAATATAAGGAACTCGTCAACAACGAGCCTGTAACTGTGAGCAAGTTTCCACACCAGTTGGCCTATAACGTGATTCCACAAATCGACGTGTTCACCGACAATGGCTACACCAAGGAGGAGATGAAGATGTTCAACGAGACTCGCAAGATTATGCACAGCGACGTGCGCTGTTCGGCAATGTGTGTGCGCGTGAGCTCGCTGCGCTCTCATTCCGAGTCGGTGTGGATTGAGACCGAGAGCCCTATCTCTGTAGAAGAGGCTCAGAAAGCCATCGCCGCCGCTCCTGGATGCACTCTCAAGGACGACCCCTCAAACCTTGTTTATCCTATGCCTCTTGAGACTGCTGGCAAGGATGATGTCTATGTTGGACGTGTGCGCAAGGACCTTGCCGACGATTGCGGACTAACATTCTGGCTCTCGGGCGACCAGATTCGCAAGGGTGCCGCTCTCAATGCGGTGCAGATTGCCGAATATCTGTATGAGCAGGGCGAATTCAACAAGAAGTAACTCAACAAAACAGGGAGGGTGTGTCTTTTTTTTCAGACTTCACTCTCCCTGTTTCTATTGCTCATCACTCAGGATGAGCCTCTTTATTTTCAGCGTCCGAGATATTTGTCAGCCAAATATCCAGTCAACGATTCTTTATATATATCGCCCACGGGCAGATAGGTGTCGGCATCCATTACTACCCGGTTTTTTGTCACTTCAGCCACTTTCCTCATGTTCACCATATACGAGCGGTGTATGCGCAGGAAGTAAGCCGGCAGTCGTTCCTCCATTTTCTTCATGCTCAGCAGCACAATGATAGGCTTCTGTCCCTCGATATATATTTTCAGATATTCCGACATTCCCTCCACATAGCGTATCGACGACATTGACACACGCACCACACGGTGGTCGGTCTTCAGGAAAATATCGTCATCGGCTGCTGACGACACTGTTGCTGTTGATTGTTGCTGTGACGTGGAGGGTTGTAGCTGTGCCATCGTTGGCTGTTGCTGAACAGCCTGCATTTGTTCCAACTCATATCGGTTCTTCACGCGCAGTGCTGCACGCTTGAAGTCGTCGAGTCCGAAAGGCTTAAGCAGGTAGTCCACGGCATCCACCTTATACCCATCGACCGCATATTCCGAGTAGGCAGTGGTGAACACCACGAGTGGCGGAGCGGCAAGCGAGCGCACGAAGTCCATGCCATTGATGTCGGGCATGTTTATATCCACAAAGATGGCATCGATTGGTTCGCTGTTGATTATCTCGCGTGCCTCTATTGGATTTTGGCATTTGGCTACAAGTTCCAGAAATGGTATTTTCGACGCATAGGCGGCAAGTTGCTGCAGGGCGAGAGGCTCGTCGTCGATAACAAGTGTTCGTATCATAATATCTATTTTTCCATTAACGGGTTCGACATTTTTTCTATATATGGTCCGACAGTGGAATCTCCAGATTCACGCCATACTCACTGCCGGTTTCCTTTATCTCCAGTTTATATCGCTTAGGGAACAGCAGGTCGAGTCGGCGTCGCACATTTCTCAATCCCATACCACCGTCTTTTTTCTCTCCGTTGGCATTTTGCTCTTTTCGGCTGTTGTGGCATCCGAATATAAGTGTGTCGGCGTTCACCTCGATGTTCACATATATGAACGAATCCTTGCAGTAGCTGATGCCATGTTTGAAAGCGTTCTCCACAAATATGATGAGCATCAGCGGTGGCAGCATCTTGTCGGGCAACATCTCGGGTGCCTCAAGCCTTATCCTAACCCGGTCGGTGCAGCGCAGACTCATCAGCTGCACATAGTTGCGCAGAAACTGCACCTCGCGTGTCAGCGGTATCAGCCTGTGGTTGCCCTCATACAGAATATAGCGCATCATCTTCGACAATTCCAAAATGGTAGTCTTAGCACGCTCGGGGTCGATGTCCACAAGGGCGTGTATATTGTTCAGCGTGTTCATGAAGAAATGGGGGTTCACCTGATACTTCAGGTATTCAAGTTGACGTTCGAGGTTGTGACGGTCGATCATTTCTATCACCTTCGAGTCCTCTTGCGACTTAAAGAACAGCTTCACTCCGAGATTCATCCCCATGAGCAACAAGCCTCCGAGTGCCGCCACCATCTCGCCCGGTCCTAACATGGGCAGTGGGTTAATAGGATGCATTTCGAGCGGTCGCCGCGACGGTTTTATTATGTTCGGGCGTATGTTCTCCATCTTTATCTCGTTGTTGGGATGATATGGCGTCCGATTGTCGTATGACGGGCGTATATGCCAAAAAATCACCACTGCCACAACCACAAGACTGAAGCAAAGTATGGAGTAGAGCCATGTGCGGCGCTTGAGTATAAGAATCGGGGCAAGCAGAAAGTTGTGGATGGCAAACATTACAATCCACACGGTGTTGAATTTCCATGCGTTGAATATCTCAGCCCATGAAAAGTCGATGTTTGCATTTGTCGACATGCGCATATACAGAGTCATCACCGGCGAGATATACAGCAATATCCACATCAATGTGTATATTATATGTTCCTTGCGAAAGTTCATCTTGGTAGTTTTAGACGAAGCAAATGTATACATAATATATATTTTAAGAAAAAATTTTCAACGAATGTAATTCTTTATTATATGAATGGCTTCTCATCTTCTTCTCTTGCTCAACGCTGTCCAGCACTCCATGCGGCAGGGGTGATGCCATAGGCTTTCTGGAAACATTTCGAGAAATAGCTTGAGTTGGAGAACCCCACCATATACATCACCTCCGACACCGAGAATCTGCCCTCGCGCAACAATATAGCGGCACGCTGCATTCTTATCTGGCGTATAAACTCCACTGGTGTCTTTCCCGTCATCTGCTTCACCTTGCGGTAGAGCAGTTTCGAGCCAAGCCCGAGGGTTTCCTGCAGACTGGTCACGTTGAAGTCGGAGTCGGCAACATGTGCTTCCACAGTCTCAGTGATTTTAGCGAGCAGTCGGGCATCGGCAGTGCCCATGTCGGTGGGCATAGTGGCGGTTGGCAAACCGTTGGCGTGGACTTTGGGAGCAACAGAACCTTGAGCCGACTCGAATGTCACCACTACAGTTGTGGCATCCTGGTCGCTGTCGACAGCTGTATGCGCCCCGTGCATCTCGGCAAACTCATTCACAAGGGCGAGCGGGTTCACACCATCCGACTGCCCTGAACCTGCCACATCGAAATATCGGTTGAAGACAAAAGGCATGTCGCTCTTCTTTATCGTCATTCCCGGTATGGTTGCTACTATTGACGTCTTGCCTTCGGCTGTTGCAACGCCAATCGTTATCGGCATTGAGCCGCTGCGGTTGTCCACGGCATAATCTATGAGTTCTTCCACTATGGGTTGCAGTCTCACCACATCCACACTGACGTATGCCATTGGTGTGTCTGTGCGATATTCTATTTCTGCTGTCTTGCCATATTTCGAGCGAGCATCGTCTACGGCGCGTCGGCAGAAGTCGGCTATGTCGACGAGTGTCGTGCAAACCTTGTCACGATTGGCTGTCTGCATGTCGAGAGCCTTATACACAAGCATATTCATGCCCACCACATCGCGGCGCATCTGCTCCATGCGTTGCGCATTGTTGGCATTCTTCTCGTCGTGGAGCATTGTTAGTATCGAGCCAAACAGCGAGCCGAGAGGCTTTTTGAGCTGTCGCGACAGATTGTCGAAGAAAGCCGAACGTGCTGCCGACTCCTGCATTACACGTTCCTTGGCGGCACGTTCTTCGTGCAGACGACGGCGCATCATCACAAACTTCATCGCCCAAACGGCTATTCCTACTATCACGAGTATATACACAATCTTTGCCCATATCGACAGATACCATGGCGGAAGTATGGTGACACGATAGTCGAAGACATTGTCCTTTGACACACCCTGAGCATTCATCACCCTCACCTCAAGAGTGTAAGTGCCCGGTGGCAACGCACTATAGCTTATCTCCTGACTCTCGCCACGCATATACTGCCATGCGTGGTCTACCCCCTTCAGACGGTAGGCATACACGTTGGCACACCGCCCCGACATGGGCAGATCGGTGAGCATGAACGTGATGTTGTTCTGGCGTGCGCTCAGCGTTATGTCCGAAAGATATGTGGCAGCTCCCTCTTCGGGCACATAGGGTTTGTTGTCTACCAATATGCCCGACAACAAAAGTGTAGGATGTCGCATGTCACGAGAAAGTTCCTCCAACTTGTCTACCTGCACACTTGCCACGGCATCGTTGCCTCCAAACAATACGCGTCCCGACACACTGTCGTACATCATCGCCAAAGGGCGGAATCCTGGCAATGCGAATCGCGACATTGCACCCTCAGGCGACAGCACACAACAGTCCTGCCCCACCACAGCCCATATGCAGTCTTTCACCTTCGACAGCATTGCCATCTCGCCGTTGTCGAGTCCGGCAATGACAAAGCTACGGTTGTTGCCCATGGTCGTAGCGAAACACTTTATCTCGCCATCCATTGCAGCCCACACGTTGCCCTTGTGGTCGAGGCATATATCGTTGACTATTCTGTCCTTACCCACAATATGTTCCACACGCATTGTGGTGGGATCGATGCGGTCGAGTCCCTGGTCGTACATGCGCGCCCAAATCTTGCCGGCTCCGTCTGCCATAAGTTGCCACACGTGTATGCCTTGCAACTCTTTGGCAAGATGTCGGTCGGCTGTCACAGTGGCTGTTGTGGCATGCAGCAGTTTCTCCTTTGCCACCACAAACACTCCGCCCATATACGAGCTTATCCAGTATTTTCCCATGCCGTCGTCCACGATGTCGTATGCCCATGCCGTGGTGTAGCGTCGAGTGGCATCGACCACTATCACGTTGCGCATCTGGCGCGTCTGCGGGTTGTATATGTTCAGTCCGTGGTCGGTACATACTATCACGTTGCCCTCACGGTCGTCATATACTCTGCGCACACGATTGTGCGACATATGGTGTGTGGCTGATGTCTGTCTGAACCATACCACGTCGCCCTTCTTGTCGGGCATATATCCGTGGCGTGCTGTGTAGCCAATGAGTCCGTTAGTTCCTCCGAGCCACATCATTCCGTCATTGCTGCGATACATCAGATGCAGACAGTTGCCCTCGCCCGTCTGTGTTATGTCGCTGAGCGGTGTGATGTCGGGTATCTTGCTATGGCGTATAGCCGACACTCCTTGCTCGGTGCCAGCCCATAGGTTGCCCCATCGGTCGGCAAACACCGCCCACACAATGTTGTTGGCTATCGAGTGTGGCGAGCGCGAGTCGTGCAATGCATGTGTAGCTTGATGGTTCTTCCTGTTGTATATGTAAAGCCCGTTGTCGGTGCCGGCATATATGTTGTCGCCGTGAAGAGCCAGAGTCTTTATGGAGTTGCCCATAAGTGGGCTGGCTGTCTCCGTATGTTGCCAGTCATAGCTTAGCAGTGCTCCTTCTGTGCCTATCCACACAGTGTTGCCGTCGGCGAGCAAGGCGTTGACGAGAGTCTGCCGTCCCTCGCCTATAGATATGGAGCGCGTCTTGCCACCATTTAACAGCGTCAGTCCTGTCATAGTGCCCACAAGCAGTCCACGACGTGTGGCGAGCAGCGAGTAGACGTTGCTCAGCCGGCGACTCTCCATGCGTGTTTCGCCCGTCGCAAGGTTGCGACTATACAATCCCTGGGCACCGCCAAACCACAGACGGTTGCCATATATTGCCACGGCTCTTGTGTCGCCACTGTCAGTGGCTGGCTTTACGTCGTAGCGTGCTCGGCGTATATCGTAGACATGCAATCCGTGTTCGGTTGCCATATATAGTTTTTCGCCGTGAACAAGCATCGAGTGCACGCGCCATGTGGCGGTTATGCCGTCGGGTGTAGCGGTGTGTGCAATGGTGCGGTATCCGTCATAGGAGTATAGTCCACGCTCGGTGCCCAACCACAGTATGCCTTGTGAGTCTTGTGCTATGGAGCACACCGATGGGGCTTCGGCTATGCTCACATTGTCGAAGGTCTGCGATTTGGCTGTCATGGGCGACACCAGTGTGGCAATCGCAAGGAGTATGTATATAATTAGTTCTCTTTTTTTCATCGTTTATTGTTTCACGGCGTTAAATTACAAAAATTTTGGCAGATAGCGAAAGAAAAACAAACTAAATCATTACCTTTGTGGCATATGATTACCAGATGCTATCTCGAAATAACCAATGTGTGCAATCTCAACTGTATGTTCTGCCCTAAAACAACGAGGGCGAAGCACACGATGACTGCCGACGAGTTCGATAAGCTCACAACGCGACTCATGGGCAATACAAAGTTTCTCTACTTCCACCTCATGGGCGAACCATTGCTCCATCCACTGTTGCCGCAGTTTATACTGACGGCACGACATAAGGGCTTCATACCCATAATCACCACCAACGGCACACTCTTACCTCAACGCACCGACCTGCTCGACGCCCTACCCCACAAGTTGCAGATATCGCTCCACTCCCACGAGGGCAATGGCAGGGAATGTCTCGCCCAGTATGTCGACGGAGTAATGGCGTTTGCCACCGAGGCGGCAAGGCGTGGATGCATCGTGGTGTTGAGATTATGGAACGAGGGAGGGCTCAACAGCCAGAACGACGACATTCTTAGACTCGTGTCACGCCATATACCTCAACCATGGACACAGAGAACTGACGGATGGCGATTGACAGAAAACCTGTATATCGAGAACGACAACTTGTTTGAATGGCCCGACATGCGCCACGACGACTACGACGAGGAGGTAGTGTTTTGCTATGCGTTGCGCAATCAGATTGGGGTATTAGTCGACGGAACGGTGGTGCCGTGTTGCCTCGACCACAACGGAGACATTAACCTCGGAAACCTCTTTGAACATAGCTTGCAGCAAATACTCGGCTCGCAACGCGCAAACGATATTTATCAGGGATTCACTAAACATAAAGCCACGGAAACACTGTGCAAAAAATGCGGATATGCAGCAGTGGGAAAAAGATTCAGAAAGTAAAAATCAGTATATACATAATACTTGGCTAAGTAATATAATATACTTGGCTAAGTAATATAATATACTTGCCAAAGTAATACGTTTTACATATATATCTGTCGTTCTATCCATGCCATAAGTACAGCTACGGCATATTGCTGTTCGGCCATTGTCAATTGTCTGTCTGCGGGAATATGATGCCATTTGCTGAAGCATCCGCGACAACAACAGCCCGTGGCATGTTGGGCTATGAATACGGGATGACCTCGCATAGGTGTCTGCTTGCCGTCATTGGGAATAACGGCAGGAGCAAGTCGTCGGGCTACGAAGTCCTCAGCATGCTGGCGTATAGTGGTCAAACCCTTTGAGGCTATATATTCCTTGTCCTTCGCTGAGAGACGGAAGCGACTACGGAAGGAGGACTTAGCAAGTCTTTCAAACAAATCTGTAAGGTCGTAATCCCTGCTTACAGAGGGGACTTGCTCTTTGCTGTCGTTCGGAGCAGAGACTCTTTGAACGTCATCTTCCTCCTCAGGAAATAAACTCAACTCTATGTATTTCATAGTTATTATTGTGCGACATAAATCCTATTTCCAGATTTGTCCTTTCTTTTTCTAACTATTGCAAAGTTACAACATTTCTTTTGATATTGTGTGATATAAACAAAAAAACTAAAAGGTTTTGTTGAAAAAAAGTGACATATGTGACATAATCGTCACAACTAATTTATTATCAATCTCTTAACGGCTGGCAGATACATGTCACATTTCGTAATTTGAGGTGTTATCTGCCAGCGGATTATCTGCTGGCTATACCT
>CAKPZC010000062.1 GCA_934203355.1 uncultured Prevotella sp.
AAGCAGATTGGATGAAACAATAATGAATCCCTATCCGAGTGGCGGCATTAGCGCAGAGCGATACTGCGGTGGGGAACTTCACATTATTTTTTATTTATGATATTCAAAAGACTCTTTGACATTATTGCGCCCTGACATTACTGGTCCTGCTACATTGAAGTATAGACTGGAGGATGAAATGATTGCGGGATTCATGAAGGATTTCAGAAACATGAATTACCGTGAATTGACCAGTAAGCACTCAAATTAGGGCTTAAATTAGAAAGAAGTAACTTCGCTGTTGAATTTTAAACATTGAATTATGTACAGCAGTGAAGATTTGGAACTTTTTCGATAAGTCATGAGCAAAGCAAGCTAGCTTGAACTTAGCCATGGCGAGAAGAAAAAGTATAAAGAGATTCTATTTCCAGTACCAGACGGAGGCAGTGACGAAGGGGCAGAGATGGCAGCTACTTATCATAGCATCATCAGAACAGTTAAGATGCAGGGACGGTCTGCATGGGAATACCTTGGTAAATTTTTTACTAAAAGTCTGATTAAGCGAATAGAATCAAGCTTGCTTGAATTATTGAGCGTGAAGACTTTATCTAATATATTTAACGGTTGCTGGGATTTTTTCACATAGTATTCTGCCAAGATCTCGTCATTATACAATGGCTTAATTTTACCACTGAGCATACTGTTTATGACCCTTCTTGTTGATGAAGAAGGGTTCTTGGTTATAAACGAGGACACGATAATGTTAGTGTCAATGATTGCATATACCATTGCGTTCTTTTCTTAATCGTCTGACTTCGTTTATCTCTGCGTTAATCTCATCTAAAGTCATTTCAGGCTCATTGCTGTTTTCCGCATCAGCACGTAGTTTGTTGAATACATTCAATGCTTTTTCTCTAATGTCATTCTCAGAGTCCGCAGAAATAGTGAAAGGAATTTTTCGGCAACGTATCACAGCCTTAACAAAAATGTTGATGGCTGTGTTTGCACTCATGCCAAATTGAGCGCAGAGTTCGTCGAATATTGCTTTTTGTTGGTTGTCCAAACGGACTGTCATAGATGTCTGTGCCATAGTGAGTACTTTTTAAAGTTAAACAATTCTTTATTATTATGATGCAAATATACATCATAGTGACGTAAATACCAAATTTTTAAATATATAAATTTTTAATTATGGAAAGAAAAACGATTTATCTGTGTCTTGCCCATATGAGTGAGGCTGGTTTGGAACAGAAATACGTTAAGGAGGCTTTCGACACCAATTGGGTGGTGCCGATGGGTCCAAACGTAAATGCCTTCGAGAAAGACTTAAAGAAGTTTGTCTGTAGTCAAACTTCCAATGAGGAATTAGGAGTTAGAAATGTTGAATTAGAGCGTGAGGTGGTTTGCTTGAGCGCTGGTACTGCTGCCGTTCACTTGGCACTGATTGGATGTGGTGTTAAGGCTGGTGACGAGGTGCTGGTGCAGAGTTTCACATTCTGTGCTTCGAGTCATCCTATCACTTATCTTGGTGCCAAGCCAGTGTTCGTAGGTTCTGAGGGTGAAACATGGAACATGGATCCTGTTTTGTTGGAGAAGGCTATCCTCGACCGTAAGGAGAAGACTGGCAAATATCCAAAGGCTATTGTGCCTGTGGCGCTGTATGGTATGCCTTACCGTATCGACGAGATTATGGCCATTGCGGACAAGTATGGCATTCCAGTGGTAGAGGATGCTGCCGAGGGTATGGGATCACGCTTTGATGGACAAGTGTTGGGTACATTCGGCAAGTATGGTGTGCTGTCGTTTAATGGCAACAAGATGATTACTACTTCGGGTGGTGGAGCTTTGATTTGCCGTAATGCGGAGGATGCCAATGAGGTGATGTGGTATGCCACACAGGCTCGCGACGCTTATCCTTACTATCAGCATACTGCCATTGGCTACAATTATCGTATGTCGAACGTGTGTGCAGGTATCGGTCGCGGTCAGATGACTGTGCTTAATGACCATATCGCTCATCACAAGCATGTGCAGTCACTTTACGAGGAACTGTTGAAGGATGTGCCTGGAGTACACATCCACAAACAGCCAACAGACCCACGCTATGATGCCAACTTCTGGCTTTGCGCTGCCACATTGGACGCTGATGTGAAGATTCAAGGTCAGGAGAATGCCTATAAGGAAGTTATTAAGACTGCCGTAGGTGGCGCAGCAGGTGTAATCCATGCCGTTGATTCAGCAACAACCGACTGTCAGCCGAATGATAATGTTGAGGCATTGCGTGTGTTCATGCTATCGAAGAAGGTGGAGTGTCGTCCGGTATGGAAGCCTATGCACAAACAACCTGTTTATGAGGGTGCTCCTGTATATACCAATGGTGTTGAAGAAGAACTCTTCAAGGTTGGCTTCTGTCTGCCAGCAGGTCCGTATGTGACAGACGATGATGTGAAGTATATCGTAGAAAGCATCAAAGAAGCAATCGTAAGATAAGCAATTGGTTGATGAGCGATTAATGGACGTGATGTGCTGGCTGCATAGATGTCCGTTAATCGCTCATTCGTATGAAAACTATACACATAATGAGGAATCCGAATGTGAACGCTTTCTATTATTAAATATATCTATGAAAAGTTATGAATAGTGTTGAAATAGAAAAGAAGATAAGGGAATTGGTGGGACATTATCTGATAAAGGACTATCATGTAACCGTAAAGCGTGGAGACGTGATACTATGGTTGCCGGATATATGTAAGGATAGCCCATTCGACAAATTGGTGGACGAGGTGTATGGGGCGTTGGATGACAGCATCCGAATAACCGTGATATACCCGAACAACGGCAAGAAAGTCAGTGAGTTCATCAAGGAAAACATGGAAGAGATAAAGCGCCTGAAATTGATTTGAAGCGTAGATAATAATTTGTGGAAAAGGCACAAATGAAAAAAGAAATACAGTTGTACGAATACCAGAAGGATATATTACGGCAGATAGAGGATGCGTTTGTGACGCACCAATCTGTGATGGTACAGATGCCTACTGGAACAGGGAAAACGATACTTCTTGCAGAAGTAGTGAAAAGTGAAAAGTTAAAAGTGAAAAATCCATGTGTATGGATTGTGGTGCATAGAAGGGAACTGGTTGAACAGATAAAGGAAACACTTGCAAAGCAATTGGATTCTTCGTTCTTCACTCTTCGTTCTTCACTTATCCGAGTTTTCTCGATACAATGGCTCTCGAGACACTATCAAGAGTTGGAGGAAAGACCATCACTTATCATTATAGACGAGGCACATCATGCCCTAGCAAAGACCTATGCTGAGATGATGAATGCCTATCCGGAGGCAAAGAAACTCGGTGTGACAGCCACTCCTTGCAGACTCAACAAACGAGGCTTCACCGATCTGTTTGAAGTACTGCTTACCTCCCACTCCATTTCCAACTTTATAAAAGACGGTTATCTATCAGACTTCGACTACGTGTCGCTCAATCCGAACAGTGAAGACCAGAAGAAGATAGATGGACTGGAGAAACGAGCCACGGACGGAGACTATAATACTGCCGAGATGCAAGAAGTGCTGGATACAAGACCTACGATAGAACGACTTTTCAAAACTATTGGGGAGTTTGCCGAAGGTAAAAAAGGCATTGTCTACGCTATTAACATAGAACATGCAGAGCATATTGCGGAATATTATCGAGAGCATGGACTGAATGCAGTGGCTATTAGTTCGAAGACTCCTACAGAGGAACGAAAACGGATAATCGACATATTTAGGAACACGAATTGCCATGAATTATCGAATGACTTAAACACGAATGACCATGAATTATCCACGAATTTAACCACGAATTGTCATGAAATATCCAATGACTTAAACACGAATGACCATGAATTATCCACGAATTTAACCACGAATTGTCATGAATTCAAAATTCAGAATTCAAAAATTCAAAATCGGCTTTGCCGACAATTCAAAACTCAAAATTCAAAACTCAAAATTCTAATTAACGTGGACTTGTTCGGTGAGGGGTTTGACTGTCCCGATGTTGAGTTTATACAGTTGGCAAGACCGACACTATCGCTTGCTAAATATCTGCAGATGGTGGGACGAGGGTTGCGTGTGGCAAAGAACAAGGAATGCTGTACAATATTGGATAATGTGGGACTGTATCGACTATTCGGCTTGCCTAATGCGGAACGTGATTGGAAAGCGATGTTTTTGGGGCAGCAGACTGGAAAAGGAGTGGCAGATATGGCAAGAGATTGGGCTTTGAGAGTATGCAACTTTTCTGAAAATAGCCAAGTAAAGAGAAATGGTGTTTGCAATAGAGATATGGTGATCATCACATGGCATAACATGCCACGCATCGCAGAACAAATAGCCATACTGCTTGACGAATTTGGCAAGGCACAAAACTTTAAGTACGAAAAACATGGGCTGCTTGGCGAGCATACTTATATCAGAACCAGTGGAAATCATGGCGTTTATCACATTTTAGGCATGGAGCGTCTGGGTTGGAAACTGATGTACGACTTGCAGACAGCGACACGTAAGTATTACCTGTTGAACAATGAAAGCGGACGAATGCTATATGTAGGGAGATTTAATATTTGGAGCGATGAGGACAAGGTAGAATTAAAAGAATTTGAACCTATAGAACGCTCTGATACCAACATAGAAAAGGTAAGATTCCGAGGTGACGACAACGCCACATGGATTAACCTATACACTATGCAGGAATTTGATGTATGCCCGATGATTGTAAATCGTGGAAATATGGAATTTCTAAGAATAGGAGATGAATTGTTCTCGTATAAAAACAGACAGATTGCAGGAATTCCGTTGACAGAGCAGGAAATACGATTGTATGCATCTCCGATGGATAATGTAGAACTGCTCCAACAGCACGGATTTGCCATGTTTCATTCCCGCAAGAAGATAGATCGCGAACTCCCCTGGGCGGATTTGGTGAACGGTATACGGTTTGCCAAGCAGCCAAGGGTGGAAACTCATGGCTTTCTTGAATTCAGTACCACAGACGGAGTAAGGCTTTATCCGAGAGTTCAGACACGATTGATGGATAACGACAGCTTTGTGCTTCAAGAAGCATTGACACATGGCATAGATGACGGTATTTGTTTCCGCAATTTCTATATACCTCCATCTGACACTCCAAGATTGTATTTGTTCAAAGAGAAGATGGATAACATGGCTCTTTTCAAGGACGAGGATTGCACCTATTATATAAGGTATGGGCTTGAGCCTAAATTAACACCAATATCATTGGAGGAATGGAATGCTGAAAAGCGAAAATGGAAACGTATGGTTGCCGATTTTGAAAAGCGGGCGGAAGAGAGAGAAAAGACAGGTGTGTTTAAGTATCAGCTGCAAGCCAAAGTAAGCAGCTATAAATTAACCGATTATAATGAACCGTCAGACATACGCATCACACGCAACGGAAAAGCCTACAACACATTCTGTTTTGACATTCGCTATGGCAAATGGAAACCGACAGGCTCATATACAGAGTTTTCAAAACAGGCATATGGCATACGTGTGGTAAGAAACTGGGAGGGGAAATACCGGTTGCGCACACTATTATTTGAGAAATTCAGCAAAGAGGAAGACCCTAAATTTGACTTCGCAGAACTTTTGGACGAGGCTTACTTGCACATAATAGATAATGGACGTGAGTATTTTGTTGACCTTGAAAGCAATATGTGCTTTGACAAAATACCGGAGATGATAAAGATTGGTTTTATGATATTCCAAAAGGATGGTGACATGTATTTCCCGTTCAACTATCGTTTGAATGCACGCCGGCCGTTCAGGCGTGGCGAGATAATCGGTGGTGACGACATTTGCTTTATCGGAAAACACATTGTGGTGTTAAAAGGCAACTCATCAGTCTATTACATACGCCGCCGTTATACAGACGGAAAGCGGTTTGTTGTCAGCAAGACAAAGCAAGAAAACATAGCCGAGACATTATATGACCTGTATTATGACGGGAAAAATCCAGCAGAAATAAAAGCAAGAGAAACACACTGTATTTGAAACAAAACAACAATACTAAAGAAAAAGAAAAGTTGGAAACAGTGTCTCTATAAGCCGGGTTCCGTTTCTCATGCGCCATTGCTGACGCACAAGCCTTCTGTCATTTATCTACTACGCAAGTCACCCTGCGTCTCTAGCATTCTACCCTCCACCGTATCCCTAAGGAACTCGGACGGGACGCCCTCCGACGATGGTATACATGAACTTGCAGCCCCCAGATGATACAGCCCGATGATCACCCACCGGCTGGTGGTCTCTTACACCACCTTCTCACCCTTACCACACACAAGGCGTGGCGGTTGTTTTCTTCTACCGACACCTGCCGTCGCCGACAGCTTCTATTTTAGGAAGTGGGGTTCCCTATGCTGCCCGGACTTTCCTCTCCCGTGCCTATGCACGGCAGCGACAGAACCGAGACACTGTTTCCAACGAAGTGCAAAGGTACTGCTATTTGGTTACAATACAAAATTATTTCAAATTTATTTTACTGACACTACACCCAGAATGCCACATCTGACACCACACAATGGCATATTGAAAACAAAAGTAAAAAACTAATGCCATATTTCTAACAGCCGTTAATATGTTAAATTAGAGTGTTAAAATGGGATAAAGATATATGCCAACATGACACTTTAACAAATATTGCGTCTATATTTGCAAGCGTAAAACAAGAAACTCTGTTGTTTTAACACATCAAACGCGACGAACAACCGCAATGTGTCAGAATAGCAAAAAGCGTTAGCTTGGGAGTTTTGCTACATGAATATAATAAAAACAAGTAAAATAAACGAATAGCTATGAAGAATTATTCTAAGTATTTGGTAGTGGCAATGAGCGCTTTTGCCTTTGCTTTCTCTACAGGAACATTGATTAAGGTAAACGCCACCCCAGCCGCATCGGCAGCCGTACCGGCACAACCTGTTGACCTGACTTATGCAGCAGAGAAATCATTGCCCTCGGTAGTGCATATCCTCAGCACTAAGAACTCAAAAGTGCAGACTGTCGAAGTGCAAAGCGACCCATTCTCCGACTTCTTCAGCGACCCATTCGGATTCTTCGGCAATCCACAAGGCAACGGTGGCAAACAGAAGCGCAGCGTGCGCACTCCTAAGCAGCAGGGTTCGGGTTCGGGCGTGATTATATCCACCGACGGATATATCGTGACCAACAACCACGTTGTGGCAGATGCCGACGAACTAACAGTGACACTCAACGACAACAAAGAATATTCGGCAAGAATCGTCGGCACCGACAAGACAACCGACCTGGCACTCATCAAAATCGACGGCAAGAACCTGCCCGCTATCACTATAGCCAACAGCGAGGACATCAAGGTGGGCGAATGGGTGCTGGCAGTGGGCAACCCATTCAACCTTACCAACACCGTGACAGCTGGCATCGTTAGTGCAAAGGGACGCTCGCTCTACCAGAACGGAGTTGAGTCGTTCATACAGACCGATGCAGCAATCAACCCAGGCAACTCGGGTGGTGCACTCGTTAATACACGCGGAGAACTCATCGGTATCAATGCCATGCTCTACTCACAAACTGGATCATTCAGCGGCTACGGATTTGCCATACCTACCTCAATTATGAATAAGGTGGTGGACGACCTCAAAAAGTATGGCACTGTGCAGCGTGCTGTTATCGGCATTGAGGGACAGGACGTGAAGAACTATGTTGACGCACAGAAAGATCAGGGCAAGGACGTTGACCTCGGCACTATGGACGGCATCTATGTGGCAAAGGTAGCAGAAGAAAGCTCAGCCGAAGAAATTGGACTGAAGGCAGGCGACGTTATCACAGCCATCGACGGCAAGACCGTAAACAAGATGGCTGACCTGCAGGAATATCTTGCACAGAAGCGTCCGGGCGAGAAGGTTAGCATCACATTCCTACGCGACAAGAAGAAGTCGACAAAGAGCGTGACACTGAAGAACGAGCAGGGCAACACACAGGTTATGAAGAAGGCCGACCTCGACATCCTCGGCGGAAACTTCCGCGCTATCACCGACCAGCAGAAACAACAGCTGAACATCGGCTACGGACTTGAGGTGCTCAAGGTGAACAACGGCAAATTGAAAGACGCAGGAATCACTAAGGGATTCATCATACAGAAAGTGAACGACAACACTATCAAGTCGATTGAAGACCTACAGAACGTCGTGAAGGAAGCCTCAACAAGCAAAGACCCCGTGCTCTATATACAGGGTATCTTCCCAACTGGCAAGAAGGCATATGCAGCAGTGCCGCTTGAGGACTAAGACGACGAAGCATAAAAACAGATAACTAAAAAAAAGCGAGGGTGAGCCAAAAAAGGGTTATTTAATTCCTTTTGGCTCACCCTCTTCTTGTCCTTAAACAACACTATGCAACAACAAACCACTGGCATATGCTAATAAAAAAGAAATAAGTAACAAAAAATTTGCGCCAACCGATATATTTGGTTAAATTTGCAGTTGTATGTGCTTCGAAGCACACATCCACCCCATACCAGACCAAGAATATAATTAATATCTAAAAGCGACGCTTAATGAGACAATTGAAAATCACAAAATCGATAACGAATAGAGAAAACGCATCTCTCGACAAGTATCTTCAGGAAATTGGCCATGAAGAGTTGATTTCCGTGGAGGAAGAGGTGGAATTGGCACGACGCATAAAGAAAGGTGACCGCAAGGCATTGGAGAAACTCACCAAGGCTAACCTACGCTTTGTTGTCTCTGTCGCCAAACAATACCAAAATCAGGGGCTTAGTCTACCCGACCTTATCAACGAAGGCAACATAGGACTGCTCAAGGCTGCTGAAAGATTCGACGAAACTCGCGGATTCAAGTTCATCAGCTATGCTGTATGGTGGATACGCCAAAGCATATTGCAGGCTATCGCCGAACAAAGCCGTGTAGTGAGACTGCCGCTCAACCAGGTGGGAAGCGTAAACAAAATAAACCGCATACTCAACCAATTTGAACAAGAAAACGAGCGACGCCCAAGCATCGACGAAATCGCCGACAAAACCGACATGCCACACGACAAAATAGAGGACGTACTGAAGGTGAACACCCATCAGGTATCGGTCGACGCACCAGTGACCGACAACGATGGGGCAAGCATGCTCGACTTCATGCAGAGCGACTCGGAACCCGAAACCGACAGCAAACTCGTCATGGAATCGCTGCGCGAGGAGATAGCAAACGCCCTAAACGTGCTTAACGAGCGCGAACGCAATGTGGTTGAGGCTTTCTATGGCATCAACCAGTCGGAAAGCACTATGGAGGAAATAGGCAAGAAATATGGACTCACGCGTGAACGCGTGCGCCAGATACGCGAAAAGGCCATACGCAAATTGAAGCAGAACACTAAGAACAAGATGCTTAAATCCTATTTAGGCAAGTAGCTGCTATCATGGGTAAAGGAACTGTAGAACCCCATCAACGCACCTGAAAAGGATAATAAAAAGAACAAATAACCACTTTTAATAAATGAGAATAAGATTTTACATAGCATTGGCAGCCTTAATAATGTTGCCGACAATAATGTTTGCAGTACAAAAGAAGACACCAGTATATATCTGCGGCTTCGCATCGTCGTTTAACGACTCAACTGTATATTTCACCGAAATTCAGCTCTTGAACGAAGCCTACACAGACAGCAAGACTGGCTTTTTGTATGCACGCGACAGCTACTCCTATCAACTGCGCGAACATCTACAGAAGAACAACGTGGCTCACCCCACATGCATCGTGTTCTTCGCAAAGAAAGGCAAAGACATAGAAAAGAAACTCGTGGCACTGAAAAAACGCTATACTACTAAAGGTAGCTACGACGTGAAATATCTAAGCATCGACGACTTCGCGTTCTCACCACTTATACCCGACGAAAGCGAACTGCACGACGCTCCGGCACAGCCTAAAGACAAGAAAGCCATAAAGGCTGCAAAGAAAGAAAAGAAAGCAAACAAATGAGCAAGAAATACACTTTCTGCATAGCAGAACATTATGTGGTTGTGGAATTTGAAGAGTCATGCAACAACAGTATAGAATTACTACCGTCATTTAATCCTTTTATAAAGGAAGACAATGACGGTTGTCTTTTATCCGACACCCTGTTCAGCATAAAGGTTGACGACAACCTGCGTCCCATTAATCCAGAACACAGAAAACGGGTGGACACATTCGACACAGGCAACGGAATGACTGTAGTGGACAACACAAGCGACGGCGGCTATCAGTTCATCATAAATGACATCCACAACAGAAGTTGCTGTTTGCTACTATGCAACAACGACTTCACAAAAGCCACATGTGCACTGAGCGGAACAACCGAAATGAGACGTTTCGGACTCAACAACGCTATAATGATGATGTATGCCTTCCGAGGCAGTTTCTTCAGCACACTGCTCATTCATGCCTCGCTCGTGAGAAACGATGGCTATGGCTACGCGTTTATAGCCAAAAGCGGAACAGGCAAAAGCACACACACATCGTTGTGGATGAAACACATAGAGGGATGCGACCTTATGAATGACGACAACCCCATTGTGCGCATCATCAACGACAAGGCGTTCATCTACGGTAGTCCGTGGAGCGGAAAGACTCCTTGCTACAGAAACACAAAGGCACCACTCGGAGCAATAACCAAAATAGAGCGTGCCCAACATAACTGGGTGGAGAAAATGTCACCGACTATTGCTTTCACTCAAATACTGCCAGCCTGCTCGTCGATGAAATGGGACAACACCATATACCGCAACACCTACAACACCGTAATAAAACTCATAGAAGTATCGCCTGGAAGCTACATGCTGCATTGTCTGCCCGACGAAGAAGCTGCAAGGGTTTGCTACGACACGATTGCAATAAAGTAAGGTTGCTTCACAAACACTATGGAACAGTATTCAACAGAAAAAATAACGCAAAAGCAGTTTGCCAATAAGGACCTGATTCCGCAAATCATAGCCCTACTCAACGAGGGCCACACCGTGACACTCGGACTTAGAGGCTACAGCATGCGCCCTTTTCTCGAAGACAAGCGCGACAAAGCCCTTCTGAGAAAACACAAAACCATAGCTGTCGGTGATGTTGTGTTGGCTGAAATTCGTCCGCACACCTATGCACTGCATAGAATTATAAAAATCGAAGGCGACAACATAACACTGCGAGGCGACGGCAACCTGAACATTGAGAACTGCAAACTCAACAATATACACGGCATTGCCGAGGGTTTTTACCGCAAGGGCAGAAAAAGATTCGACTCTGTAGACGGACGCAAATGGCGCATCTACTCTTTTATATGGACAAGACTCTACCCCATCCGGCGCTACCTATTGTTTATATACAGAATGTGGCTTAAAGCTACACATAAAAATAACTAAAATACTGGATTTATGAAAACCAAGAAAGGATTTGTTTTAAGAAATGTATGCGGCGAGGACATCATCGTTGCAGAAGGAAAAGAAAATATTGACTTCACAAAGATTATAAGCATGAACGAGAGTTCGGCTTATCTATGGAAGAACGTTGAAGGCAAGGAGTTTGACACCGAAGCATTGAAAAATCTGCTTCTCGACGAATACGAAGTAGACGAAAACACAGCAAAAACCGATGCCGAAACTATAGCAAGACAATGGCTTGAGGCAGGCATAGTGGAATAAAGCCTATATATGACTGGAACACATGATTCCAGTAAGACGAAAAGGAGGGTGTGTCAAAAACAGAAGTCATTTTCTGTTTTGACACACCCTCCTTCTATATGTAAGGATAATTCGTACTGTTACTTATGCAAATTATCCGCTTATTATTCAACAACAACAAGCGGAGAATCCTCAAGCACGCTCTCGCCCTGCTTAACACAGATAGCAGTTACCTTGCCATCCTTCTCAACCTCGATGTTGTTAGCCATCTTCATTGCCTCGAGCACGATAACCGTGTCGCCAGCCTTAACCTCGTCGCCCACGGCAACCTTAATCTCGGTAACAACACCAGGCAGCGGAGCCTTAACGGCATTGGCAGTATTAACATTGGCAGCACTTGTTGTCTCGCTTTCTTCAGCTGCAGCTGCGGGCTGACCAAGCACAACCTTCTTCTTCTCGGGCTCTGCCTCCTGCTCCATCTCGACCTTGAAAGCCTCGCCATTCACGTTTACACTGGCGATATTGCCCTCAACATCCTCAATCTGGACCTTATATTCCTGTCCGTCGATTGTATATTTAAATTCTTTCATTTCTTTTTTTATGGTTTTGCTGTTAAACTTAAGAACTTGGCGTTCCACATAGTCTGACGCGGCTGTATGGTGATGAAGCCCGG